>NZ_JACCFV010000001.1:3351004-3668005 GCF_013410545.1 Pseudoclavibacter chungangensis | reverse complement strand
CAGAGGCGTCCGTCCTCGTCCAGAACATTGATTTGCATGGAGCCCGAGAGGTTGCCCCACGTTGCGACCTCGACGATCGGCGGGCCATCGTGTTCCAGCTCAACGGCCGGCCCGTCCCCGGGGGCGTAGAGGATTCGGCCGTCTTCGGCGAGGGCCGTGTAGTTCAGCTGGTGCAGACTCGGGTCGTTGTCGACGACGAAGGTGCGTACTCCGGCCCCCTCGAAGCGGTCGATCTCCGTCCAGACGGGTCGATACTCGCCCGCCCACTCCAAACGGTAATTCCACACGTTCCCTGTCGCGGATGTGAAGCTCGGTGAGCCGTCCCGATAGTCGTTTCCATCGGCGAGTTCGACGTCCACAAGAGTCTCACCTGCAGGAGGCTCGATCTCACGCGGCGTGGGATCGAAATCGAAGGTCCCGCCCTCACCGAAGTACGGTTGTCCCCACATCCACGTCGGTCCATCCGTTTCGATCACGACGTAATAGGAGTTCCAGAACCCTCCGGCGGCGATCTTCGAGATGTCCTTGGCATCGAACTCCGTCACGTGCGTGATCTCGCTGTAGCCGGAGTCGGGCTCGTGTGATGGCGCATTGGGCAGAGCCCAAACGCGCCCCTCGGTATCCAGCGCGATGAACGAGTTTCCATCACCGGCCTCGATCTGCTCGAGGGTGACACCTGCCGGGAACTCGATACGAGTCGGCACGTTCGGATCCAGCTCGTAGCCGTTCCGCGACGCTCCCCACGCCCAGAGACCTCCTTCGTCGTCGAGGGCGTAGATCGTGTTCATCGAGTTGCAACCGGCACAGCCGATCTCGACGTCGACGAAACGAACACCGTCGACGCGTTCGGCGGGCACGGGCGTGTACCGGAATCCATCGGTCGGCCCGGCGGGGGGTGTATCGAAGGCTCCGTCCCAGCGTGCCAGGTCGCCCCAGATCCAGACGGCTCCATCGGTGTCCACCCCAGCAGCGACAGTGTTGCTCGAGGCGAGCGTGGTGAATCGCGGCTGATCGGGTGCGGGGAGGGAGACGTCTGTTCCTCCGGCCGAGGTCCCCTTCGGCCCGGTGTCGTCGGCGATCGCGGGCGATGCCATCGGACCGAGCAACGGAGCGAGCAGAAGCACGGCGAGCGGGAGCAGACGCCTTGGAGTGACAGACATGGATGCAGACCCTTCGGTCTCGGGGGAGAGAAAGCGGACCCGGTCGACGACGTGGTGGCGCACGCCGCGCAAGTTCGCGCATTCGACGCTAGGCGTCCTGCGCTTCTTCCTGAGAGTTCCCTGCATCCGAATGTTCCGAATTGCTCTGATCAGGCTTTTCGCACCCAGTTCCGGAACGTCCACTCCGACTTCCGCACCGAGCTCCATGGTCGAAACGCCCTCCGGAACGCGAACGACCTGCTGCGGGCCCCGATCTCGGGAACCCGCCGCAGGTCGTTCCGGCGCTACTTGACGCTCGCCGAGTGCGGCGTCCGCGACGCGACCACAAGGCCCGAGCCGTCGGAACTCACCGACACGTGCACGGTATCGCCGTCGCGGATCGTGCCCGACAGCAGCCCGCGGGCGAGCCGGTCGTCGATCTCCGTCTGCATGAGCCGACGCAGCGGGCGCGCACCGTAGAGCGCGTCGTAGCCGCGCTCCGAGAGCCACTCGCGCGCGTCGTCGTCCACGTCGAGGGACAGTCGACGCTCCGCGAGCCGACGCTCGAGCCGCTTCACGTAGAGCCCCACGATCTGCGACAGCTCATCCTGGCTGAGCGCGCTGAACACGACGATGTCGTCGAGCCGGTTGAGGAACTCGGGCTTGAACGACTGCCGCACGATCTGCATGACCTTCTCGCGCTTGTCGGCGTCGGTCATGACCGGGTCGACGAGGTACTGCGAGCCGAGGTTCGACGTCAGGATGAGGATCGTGTTCCGGAAGTCGACCGTGCGGCCCTGACCGTCGGTGAGCCGACCGTCGTCGAGCACCTGCAGGAGCACGTCGAACACCTCGGGGTTCGCCTTCTCGATCTCGTCGAACAGTACGACCGAGTAGGGACGGCGCCGCACGGCCTCCGTGAGCTGACCGCCCTGCTCGTAGCCGACGTACCCGGGAGGGGCACCGACGAGCCGCGCGACCGAGTGCTTCTCGCCGTACTCCGACATGTCGATGCGGACCATGGCCTTCTCGTCGTCGAACAGCAGTTCGGCGAGCGACTTCGCGAGCTCGGTCTTGCCGACGCCCGTGGGGCCGAGGAACAGGAACGAACCGGTCGGGCGCGACGGATCGGCGATGCCGGCCCGCGAGCGCCGGATCGCGTCGGCGACCGAGGCGACCGCGGCGGCCTGCCCGATCATGCGCTTGCCGAGCTCCTCCTCGAGGTGAAGGAGCTTCTCCATCTCGCCCTGCATGAGGCGACCGACGGGGATGCCCGTCCACATCGCGACGACACCCGCGATGTCCTCGGCCGTGACGTGGTCGTTCACGAGCCGCGGCCCGCCGTCCTCCGTCTTCTCCGCCTCGGAGAGCTGCTTCTGCAGATCGGGGAGTTCGCCGTACAGGAGGCGCGAGGCGAGTTCGAGGTTGCCCTCGCGCTGCGCCTTCTCGGCCCGCTGCCGCAGGTCGTCGAGCTTCTCCTTCAACTCACCGACGCGGTTGAGGTTGCCGCGCTCGACCTCCCACTGCTTCTTCAGCTCACCGAGCCGCCCCTCCTTCTCGGCGAGGTCCTTCCGCAGCGCCGCGAGGCGCTCCTTCGACGCGTCGTCGTGCTCCTTCTTGAGCGCGAGCTCCTCGATGCGCAGCCGGTCGACCTGCCGCTGCAGCGTGTCGATCTCGACGGGCGAGGAGTCGATCTCCATGCGGAGCCGCGACGCGGCCTCGTCGATCAGGTCGATCGCCTTGTCGGGCAGCATGCGCGACGTGATGTAGCGGTCGGAGAGGGTCGCCGCGGCGACGAGCGCATTGTCGTCGATCGCGACCTTGTGGTGCGCCTCGTAGCGCTCCTTGAGGCCACGGAGGATCGCGATCGTGTCCTCGACGCTCGGCTCGCCCACGAGCACCGACTGGAAGCGGCGTTCGAGCGCGGCGTCCTTCTCGATGAACTCGCGGTACTCGTCGAGCGTCGTCGCGCCGATGAGTCGCAGCTCACCGCGCGCGAGCATGGGCTTGAGCATGTTCGCGGCCGAGATCGAGCTCTCGCCACCACCGGCACCCATGAGCGTGTGGAGCTCGTCGATGAACGTGATGATGCGTCCCTCGGACTCCGTGATCTCCTTGAGCACGGCCTTGAGGCGCTCCTCGAACTCGCCCCGGTACTTGGCGCCCGCGATGAGCGCCGAGAGGTCGAGCGAGACGAGCTCCTTGTCCTTCAGCGACTCGGCGACGTCGCCCTCGACGATGCGCTGCGCGAGCCCCTCGACGACCGAGGTCTTGCCGACGCCGGGCTCGCCGATGAGCACGGGATTGTTCTTGGTGCGGCGGGTGAGCACCTGGCTCACCCGACGGATCTCGGCGTCGCGTCCGATGACGGGGTCGAACTTCCCGGTGCGGGCGATCTCCGTCAGATTGACGCCGTACTCTTCCAGCGCACTCTTGGTCTCCGCTTCCGGAGCCTGCGCGCCCTGCATATTGGCCATTCGTTCTCCTTCGCTGAGGTGGCCGGATCGTGTCCGCGACAAACTTGAGTCGCTCTAACTCAAGTTTATGACACTGTCGGTGAATGGACAATCGAGGCGTCCTCGCTCACAGCGAACACCCACCTCGGCCCGCGGTACACCGAGCCGTCCACGGGCGCATCACACGAGGTGATCAGGGGCACCGCGAACACGTATCCCCTCGACGTCCGCACGCTGTCAGGATGGAACACGAACCCGGGAGTCGGGGGCGGATCGGAGCTGATCGGCCACGCGCACCGACACCCGACGAGGAGCCTGCCGACGCACCCGCCCGGCCGGCCGCACCGAGACGAGCGGGCCGCCCCGGCCCGCCGTCGCCGACCCGTCCCGGAATCCGCTCCGTCACCACGAGGAGGCCACCATGAGCGACGTCACGACGCCGCAGGCCACGCCCCGCCCGCTCGTCGCGTTCGAGCGACGCCACATCCGTCCGATCCCCGAGAACGAACGCCACGGCACCGCCCGCGGGCTGTTCTTCGTGTGGCTCGGCATCAACATGCTCCCCCTCACGGTCTTCACGGGCGCGCTCGGGCCGACCCTCTTCGGCCTCTCGCTCGGCTGGACCGTCACGGCGATCGTCGTCGGCAACCTGCTCGGCGGCATCGGCGCCGCCCTGCACGCCTCCCAGGGCCCGCAGCTCGGGATCCCGCAGATGCTGCAGGCGCGCGGCCAGTTCGGCTACCTCGGCGGCAGCCTTCTCGCGCTCATCGCGCTCATCATGTTCCTCGGCTTCTTCGCCTCGAACCTCGTCGTCGCGGCACAGAGCTTCACGGCCGCGCTCGGCGGCGGCTCGGTCGAAGTCGGCATCGTCGTGTGCGCGCTCGTCGCGCTCGCGGTCGCGATCTTCGGCTACGACCTCGTCCGCAAGCTCATGGCCGTCTTCTCCGTGATCATCGGCGTACTCGTCGTCGTCTCGATCATCCTGTCGCTCGCGAACCCCGCGACGTTCGTCGCGCACACCGAGCTCGGCTACAACGCGGCCGGGTTCTTCGGCATGCTCGCGATCGGCGTCACGTGGCAGCTCGCGTACGCGCCCTACGTGTCGGACTACTCGCGTACATGCCCGCGAACGGCGGCGCGAAGCCCGCGTTCTGGGCGACGTACCTCGGTCTCGTCATCGGCACCGTCCTCGTCATGGTGCTCGGCGCGCTCGTCGGCCTCACGACGGCGGACGGCGACGCGATGGCCGCGCTCGGTCGACTGCTCGGCGGCTTCGGCCCCGTCGTGTTGTTCGCGTTCGGTATCGCCTCGGCCGTCATGAACTCGTCGAACATCTACTCGGGCGTCATGTGCTCGCTCACGGTGCTCGAGACGATCTCCGCGAAGATCGACATCACGACGACGAAGCGCGTCCTCATGACGATCTTCTACGCCCTGCTCGCGATGACGGCCGCCCTGCTCGGCAAGGACGACTTCCTGCAGATCTTCAAGGACTTCGTCACGATCCTGCTCTACGTGCTCATCCCGTGGTCGGCCATCAACCTCGTCGACTACTTCCTCGTCCGCAAGGGCCACTACGACGTCGACGACATGTTCCGCCGTGACGGCGGCCGCTACGGGCGCTGGGACACGATCGGCCTCGTCTGCTACCTCATCGGCCTCGCCGTGCAGGTGCCGTTCATGGTCACGAACCTCTACACGGGCCCGCTCGCCGAACCGCTCGGCTTCGTCGACGTCGCCTGGATCTTCGGCTTCGCCGTCCCCGGTGTCGTGTACCTCGTGTGGCGCCGCGCGAGCATCCGGCGGGCCGCCTGATGCGCGCGGCCGCCGACCTCGTCGTCACGGGCGCCCAGCTGCTCACCCCCGCGCCGAGCACCGACACGGCGCTCGCGGTCGCGGGCGGACGGATCGTCGCGCTCGGGACCGACGAGGAGGTGCTCGCGCTCGCGGGCCCCGGCACCGAACGCATCGAGTCCGAGGGCGCGGCGCTCCTGCCTGGGTTCCACGACGCCCACGTGCACGCCCAGGCCGGCGGCCTCGCCCTCGGTGGCTGCGACCTCGAACCCGAGCACTCGATCGACGGCTACGCGCGGCTCGTGCGCGAGTTCGCGGCCCGGAGCGACGACGAGTGGATCGTCGGCTCCGGCTGGTTCGGCGACGCGTTCCCCGGCGGACTGCCCACGCGGGCCCACCTCGACGCGATCGTCGCCGATCGCCCCGCCGTGCTCACGAGTCACGACGCGCACGGCGTGTGGGTCAACTCCGCGGCCCTCGAGCGCGCCGGCATCACGCGGGCGAGCACCGACCCGGCGAACGGGCGCATCGTGCGCGACGCCGACGGCGAGCCGACGGGCGTCCTGTTCGACGCCGCGGGCGAGCTCGTCACGCGCCTCGTCCCCGCCCCCGGGCCCGCCGAGCGACGGACGGCGCTCCTCGCCGCCCAGCGGCACCTCTTCTCGCTCGGCGTCACGGCCTGGCACGATGCGATCCTCGGCGCCTACCTGAGCCTGCCCGATTGCCTGCCCACCTACCTCGAGACCCTCGCCGACGGTTCACTCACCGCCCGGGTCACGGGGTCGATGTGGTGGCCGCCCCAGGCGGGCCCCGAGCACGTTCCCGCGATGCTCGAACACCTCCGCGCGACGAGCGAGGCCGGGTTCCCGGTCCGCAGCGTCAAGATCATGCAGGACGGCATCTGCGAGAACTGCACGGCCGCGCTCCTCGAGCCGTACACGGGCGTCCACCCCACGACGCGGGGCGACTCGGTCATCGCGCCCGACGACCTCGTCGAGATCGTCACGGCGCTCGACGCCGCGGGGATCGGCGTGCACTTCCACGGCGTCGGCGACCGGGCCGTCCGCGAGTGCCTCGACGCCGTCGAGGCCGCCCGGCGACGAGGTGGCCCCGCACCGACCGGTCCCGAGCGACCACGACACCAGATCGCCCACCTCGACGTCGTCGACCCCGCCGACGTCCCGCGCTTCGCGGCGCTCGACGTTACCGCGAACATCCAGCCGCTGTGGGCCCGCGACGACCAGGAGATCCTCGAACGCAAGTTCCCGCTCATCGGCGACGAGCGGGCCGCGTGGCACTTCCCGTTCGGCGCCCTCCAGCGCGCGGGTGCCCGCCTCGCGATGGGGAGCGACTGGCCCGTCACGAGCCCCGATCCGCTCTGGGCGCTCCACACGGCGTGCACGCGCACCGCGCCCGCCGCGGACGTCCACGCGCGGAACCCCGAATCGCACCGTCCCGCCCAGCCGGAACAGCGACTCGACCTGTCCACCGCCGTCCGAGCCGCCACGCTCGGCGCGGCCGAGGCCTCCGGCAACGAGACGACGATCGGGTCGCTCGAGCCGGGGAAGCTCGCCGACCTCGTCCTGCTCGACGGCCCGCTCACCGGACCCGCGGACCTCGATCGGGTGCGCGTGCGGCGGACCGTGCTCGGTGGACGTACCGTCCACGTGAGCGACGCGCCCTGACGTCCTCGTGCTCGTCCGCGTCCGCGACGCGAACAAGCACGATCGCCCGTGTGCGGCCCCGCTCAGCGGCGCACCGCCGCCGGCTCCGCCCACGCGCGGCGACAGGCGTCGAGCAGCTCGGGCGACGCGGCACCCCGACGTCCGAGCGCGTCGAGCGTCTCGAGCACGAGGGGTGCCAGTTCCCGCATCCGGACGACGGCGGACCGCATCCATTCGGCCGCCTCGTCCGGGAACTCCGTGAAGAGGATCTCGACGACGATCTCGCCCGCCTCGTCCGTGACCGGCTCGTCGTCACCCGGCCCGTACCGCACCTCGTCGTCGGCGACCCCCTCGGCCGCGAGCCGGCGGGCCTCGAAGAAGGCCTCGCGCGCGCGACGGGGGAGCTGGGGGTCGCCCCCGACCTCGAGCGACAGCACGCGCCCCGCCTCCGCGAGCGCCGCGAGGACGCCGTCGACCGCCGGCACCGGCAGGACGGTGACGGACAGCACCTCGCATCCGAGGCGCAGCGCGTCGGCCGAGGCCGGCCACACCGTCGACTGGTGCACGATCGCCGTCCCGACGTGCGCGGCCGCCTGGGCGCACTCCCGTCCCGCAGCGAGCGCCCGCAGGTGGTGCGCCGTGTCCCCCGCCGTGCCGAACGCGTGGAAGAGCTGATCCCACGCCACCTCGTCGATGCGCCGATCGATCCCTCGTTCATCATCCATGGCGTGCAGCCCTCCGCCCGTCGCATCCTCCGCGGCGCACCGTTGCGCCCGCGAAGATCGTGGCACCGGTCGCTGTGAGCATCCCTCGTCCGGCGCTACGCTCTCCGGGTGCCCGTCGATCGCCTCGCCGCCCGTCCCCACCGCCGCCCCGAACGCTCGCCGTGGCGCGCCGACGCGCGGACCCTCGATCGGCTCACGGGTGCTGCATCCGAACGCGATCCCGATCGGACGCTCGAACGGGCCACGATCGACCGGCCACCCGCCGCCGAGACGGTCCGTCGCTGGTGGGACGCGCTCGACGACACGCGCCGCGCGCGTCTCGTCGAGCGGACGCCCCTGCTCGTCGGGAACCTCGACGGCGTCCCGTGGCCGCGCCGGATCGCGGCGAACCACGCGACGCTCCGGGCGGAGATCTCGACGCGCGCGACGTCCACGTCACCGCGGAACGCCCGCCGCGTCCTCGAGGACGAGCGCCTCACGGCGCTGTCGACGGGGCCGGGCCTCGTCGACCGGGGCGGCAGGCCACGCTTCGTGCTCGCACGCGACCCGGATCGCGAGGCGATCGTCGAGTACGTCGGTCCCGCGATCGCCGACACCGACGATCCGTGGGCGAGCCCCCTCGACCCCGCGGTCCGCGCCGTCGGGCTGTTCGTGCCCGGCAACGAGTCGGATCTCCGGCAGTTCGAGGGCAAGGCTCACACGATGTCCGAACTCGTGCACACGGCCGCCCCCGGCAGCACCGGCCTCGTCGTCTGGCAGGGCGGTCGTTTCCCGGTCGGTCCGTTCGGACTCTCCTCCCGCGCCGCCACCCTGCTCGCGAACCGCTACGGCCGCTTCGCGAACGCGATCCCCCGCGATCCGGACGTGCGCTACGTCGCGCTCGGCTTCAGCTTCGGTGGCTCGGTCGTCGGTGCCGCACTCGCCCGCGGCCTCCGTGTCGACGCGGTCGGTCACCTCGCCTCGGCGGGCCTCGGCCCGGGCGTGGCCCGCGTCGCCGACCTGCCCGCCGCGGCGCGTGTCCCCCACTACGCGTTCATGGCCCCGGGCGACACGAGTGTCGGCCCCCTCCTCGGGCTCGATCTCCCGCCCGGCCCGACCGGCATCGGGCACGGCGGCGATCCGCTCCGCGACCCCGCGGTCGTCCGCCTCGAGACGGGGTTCGAGCGTTCACTCACCGCGACGGGCGACCTCGAGGTGTCCCGAGCGTCCGGGCTCCTGCGCGGTCACGCGACCATCCTCGAACACTGGGGAACGGACGCGAAGCACGGGATGGGTGCCGTCCTCTCGACCGGCTCGGCACTCCGCGCCGCGCCACGGGACCTCGTGTGGCGCCTCGCCGAGCGGATCGCGCTGCCGTGGTCACCGCTCGTGCGCGCGGACTACGCGCCCTCGTTCGTCGACGTCGTGTGATGCCCCGCGGCCCTCGGACGCGTCGGTCGCCCTGACCCGCGCGGCACGATCCACGCGGAACTCAGCGTCCCTCCGTCCCCAGGGGTGACCGCTCACCGCCGTCCTCGCGCTGCGCGTCATCGGCGTCCGCCTCGTCCTCGTCCGCCTCGTCGTCGTCCGTCCCGAGTCGGCGTTCGGCGGTCACGTCGTCACCCGCGATCGTGAGCGAGAGCTCGCCCTGTGGCGAGCTGCGGAGCCGCACCGTGATCTCGGGGCCCTGGACCCCCCGCACCACGTCCGCCGCCCACTCGAGCGCCGCGACGCGATCGCACGGTGGGATCTCGCGGCCGTCCGTGTCGTCGAGCAGGACGACGCGCATGCCCCGTTCGCGGGCCGCGTGGACGGCCGAGCGCAGCGGTTCCAGGTCGAGCGAGCGCGCCCGGATCCGGTCACGGAGCATGGCCTCCGTGGCGAGCCAGTCCCGCTGCTCCCCGGCTGTCGGTGGTGCCCCCGAAGCGATCGCGATGAGTGCCGGGAGCGCCGCGGACTCGAATCGTTTCAGGACACGCGATTGCTCCTCCGCGGCAGCGAGCTCGGCGGTCTCGATGGAGTACTGACGGTCGAGCGCCTCACGGATCGCGAGCGTCCGCGTGATCGCGCGCCGCATCTGGAACGAGACGCCCGAGCCGACGGCGAGCGTCGCGACGTTCCGGTTGAGGAATCCGACGGCCTCCTCGAGACCGAACCCGCTCGAGAAGCACCACCAGACCGTCAGCGCGGCCATACAGGCCATCGCGACCCACGAGAGCAGGATGCGCCCACGCAGCCCGAGCACGAGGAGCATGACCGAGTTCGCCCCGAAGTGCCACGCCTGATAGCCGGGGTCGACGCCGGCCGGGAGCGTCAGGAAGACCAGCATCGAGATGGCGAGGCACGAGAAGACGACGGCGAACCCCGTCTCGAGCTGGATCGGCATCGGGCCGGGGAGCGCGAGCACCGTGACCGTGACCGCGTACAGCCCCACCGCGAGCAGATTCGACCAGGACATGGCGGTGCGCGGATCGGAACCGACGGACAGCACCACGACCGTCACGATCTGCAGTCCCGCGAACACGAGCAGCGGGCCGCCGTGCACGCTCCCCCCGCGGCCGAGCGTCTCCGTCCCGAGGACGCCTGCCGCGATCTCGCTGTACCGCCGCCCACGTTCGGCGCGCGGACGGACCTTGATCCGTGGTGCCATGGTCCAGAAATCGAGGTCGAACGGTGTGAGGGCGCGGGGAACGCGCGTCGCACCGCTCGAGACGGGTGCCCGCTCGCCGCCGGCCACGGTTGCCGCGCCGTCGTCGAGCGGCCGTGTCCACCCGATCACGACCCGCGTTCCCTGCCCGAGGTGCGACACGATCTGCGAGGTGCCACCGACGGCCCGCATGCGTGCCCGGATGCTCGATTCGATGCCGAGGCGCGTGCTCGCGACACGGGAGACGTCGAATCCGACCCCGTCGTCGAGCACCGTCACCTCGAGGCGATCACGTCCCGCGACGACGTGCACGGCGCGCGCGGGTTCGACGCCCCGTCCGCCCGCGTGCCGGAGCGAGTTCCGCAGGGCCTCGAGCGTCGCGGCGGTCACCGCCTCGGCGACGTCGTCGGGGATACCGTGGGGCAGCACGGCCGGCCGGTCGGTGGTTGTGGTCGAAGCGGGGTCGACGTCGTCGCGCGATCCGTCCGGCCAGCTCGGAACGGGTGGCTCCCGGTCGATCTCGTAGCTGAACTGGGCGTCGGGGTCGAGATCGCGGACGAGTCCCTGCACGTCCCACACGAACTCCCGCGGTGTCGCGTGCACGACCTGGGTGTCCGGGTCGCCCTGCCGCGCGAGTTCGTCGAGCGCGTCGGCCGCGTGCGTCGACGCGAGGGCGCGCTCCTCGGGCGAGCGCGCACGTCCCGCGAGGAGGAGCGTCGCGAGGACGCGATCATGCACGAGCGCGTCGATGCGCTTGCGCACGTCGGCCCGCGCTCGCGCCGAGACCGCGAGCGCCGTCTCCGTCCGTGCGGTCGCGAGGGTCCGGTCGCTTAGCCCGCCCGCCTGCAGCACGGCGACGACGAGCAGGACGAACACCGCACAGAACGTCGCCGTCTGCACGCCGTTCTCGAGCCCGATGAGCGCACTGTCCTCGGCACCGGTCGTCGTGCGGACGATGCCCGCGAGCACCGCCGCGAGCGCTGTCACGCCCCACGCGAGAACCGGACGCAGGCCGACCGCCGCCATCGTCGTGGGGACGGCGATGACGTCGAGGATCCACGGCACCTGACCGTCGGGCACCGGCCGGACCGACGCGATCGGCGCCATGGCGGTGACCGTCAGGAGGATGCATGCGCCGACGACGTGGAGTCGGCGGAGCGTGAGCGGTCGATGCACGATGCTCGCGACGACGAGCCCCACGGAGCAGGCGAAGAGCGAACCCGTCGCGAGAAGGTTCCACCACATGGCGTACATGGGCCACTGCGCGATGATCGAGGGGAGGAGCAGTGCGAGGAACAGCAGCCCCGCCGCGCCGATACCGAGCGTGAGGACACGCACGATGCGCGTGAGCGTCGAACGGAGCTCCGGCGTCTCGGAGTCCGCCGACGACCTGGTCATGGTGTCTGCGTGGAGCCTGAAGGCGATTCGGGCAACGGCAGGAAGCCGTCCTCGAGGGCCCGCTTGTAGAGGTCGACCTTCGTGTGCGCCGGGCGGTGCACACGTGCGTACTTCGCCCGGATCCGTCGCACGTAGTCGTCGACGGTTCCGACGGAGATGCCGAGCTCGTAGGCGACGGCCTGGGCCTTCACGCCCGATGCGAACAGCGCGAGGACGCGCTGTTCCTGGGCGCTCAGTGCGGCATCGGGAAGGCTCGGGTCGGCGTCGAGCGCGGCCGCCCAGTCCGAGGAGACGACGTGCTCGCCGGCCGCGGCGCGACGAATGGCCTCCTGCAGCACGCCGACGGGCTCGGACTTGCGCAGGACACCGGCGACGTCGCAGCGGGCCACGACGCGCACGAGGAAGGGGTTCTCACCCGAGGTGAAGGCGAGCACCCGGGCGCCCGACGAGCGGAGCCGTTCGACGTTGTTGACGGGCGAGGACCCGTCCGCGAGGCGCAGATCGAGCACGACGACATCGAGGTCGAGGTGCTCCGCGAGCAATTGATCGACCGTGCCGGCGAATCCGACGAGCTCGGTCTCGGGCATCTCGTTGATCGTCGAGCGCAGGGCCACCGCGACGATCTCGTGATCGTCGACGAGCCCGATTCGCGTCGGCCGCACGGCTGGTGTCGAATCCGACATCGAGGTCCCTCCGCTGAACATCCGGACCCGACGGGGCCCGGTGACACCTCGATCCTATCGAGCGGCCGCGACACACACGGACGCATCACCGCGCGAGGAGACGTTCGATTCCGTCCAGTGGGACACTCAGCCAGGCGGGCCGATACGCCGCCTCGTAGCGGGCCTCGTACACGGCCTTGTCGAGTTCGTAGGCCCGGAGCACGCGCGGATCCGGCGCCGTGTCGGCCGAGCCTTGGGAGGCCCCGTCGTCACGCACCGAGCCATCGGCGTACCCGCGGAGGAACGCCGCACGCGCGTCCTGCGCCCAGTCCGCCGCCGTTCGCCGCCCCGCCTCGACCGAGAGCGCGCCCGCCACGTAGTCGAACGAGCGAAGCATGCCCGCGACGTCGCGCACGGCCGCGTCGGGCGCGTTCCGCTCGGCCATCGGCCGCAACGGCTCCCCCTCGAAGTCGAGCAGCACCCAGCCGCGCTCGGGCACCGCGAGCACCTGGCCGAGGTGCAGATCGCCGTGGATGCGCTGCAGGACGGGCCAGGGCGCCGCCTCCGCCGCGGCGAAGACGCGCTCCGCGCCCGAGGCGAGCTCCGCGAGCCGCGGAACGCCCTCCGCCGCCTGCACGTACCGATCACGCATGCCGCGCAGCGCGGCCGCGATCTCGTCCCGGCCCGCGGGGACGACGGGCATCACGCGGCGCAGGGTCGCGTGCGTCTCGGCGATCGCCTGGCCGAGCGTGTACGCCTGTTCCGTGAAGTCGTCACCGGATTCGGCCGATCGGAGGGCGACCCGCCAGGCGTCCTCGACGCCCGCGAGGTACTCCTGCGCGAACACGAGATGACTGGATGCGCGGCCGGATTCCGTGCGAGGGTCGGGCCACTCGCCCGCGACCTGTCCGAGTGCCGGTGGCACCCGCAGTGACCCGGCCGCGGCGAGCGCCGTCTGCAGCGTCGCATCGGGGTTCTCGCCATCGCCGAGCGTCCGGAAGACCTTCATGATGAGCGGTGCGGCCGGCCGGCCGGCATCGTCGACCGTCTCGATCACGACGGAGCTGTTCGACTGCTCGCCCTGGAGGACGTGGCTGCGCGTGTACGAGCCGACCCGCACGGCTGGCATCGGCTGGCCGTAGGCGACCGCGTCGACCGCTCCGCCCGGCCCCGTCGCCGTCTGCTCGCGCCGAATGAGGTCGAGCAGCGCGCGGACGAACGCGCCGTCGTGGGGGCCGTCGACGACGGCGGACGCCCCCTGTGCATCGGTGTAGGTGCCGATGTAGCCGCGCGCGTCGATCGCCCCGTCGACGGCCCGGATGACGAGCGGCACCTGGTAGACCGTCTGCGCGGGTGAGTCCTCGTCGAGCAGGATCGCGACCGTGATGAATCGGACACCGAGATCATGGGCCGGATCGGCGAGCGAATAGCTGCCGAGCAGTCGCAGGCGCGCAGGACCGTCACCGCCCGCGAACCAGCGCTGCGTGGGGATCCACGCCTGGAGCAGGGTGATGAGGTCGGTCATGGAGCCTCCGTCGGTGCGTCGTGCGACCGTCGGCCACGAAAGGGCGGACGCACGCCAGGGTACCGATGCGACCCTGGCGGAGTGCCGTCCCACGCTGGGGCGCCGCCCCACCTCGTGGTCCGCACGCGAACGCGAATCGGGACGCTCAGCGGCGGACGGAGCTCGTCACCGTGAACTTCGACGTGCGCTCGAGCTGCGACGTGCGTCCGACGATCCGTTCGAGCGCGGCGCGGTGACGCAGGTGCGAGTTGTAGACGGTCAGCAGACGCCCTCCCGGGCGCAGCACCCGCGCCGCCGCCTCGAACAGGCGGTCGGCGAGCCGCTCCTCCACCGCGTGTCCCTCGTGGAACGGCGGGTTGAGCAGCACGAGGTCGACGGAGGTGTCCGGCACGCCCGCCGCGGCGTCCTCCTGTCGGACCGTGACGCGTGCCCCGACACCCGCGGCATCGACCGTGGCCCGCGCCGAGGCACTCGCGGCCCACGAGCGGTCGCTCGCGATGATCTCGGCGCTCGGGCGACGTCGCGCGATGCTCGTCGCGAGCACGCCCGTCCCGCAGCCGAGGTCGAGCACGGTCCCGACCGCGTCCGTCTCGACCGTGGCGCGGTCCAGGACGTCGAGCAGCACGCGCGTGCCGAGGTCGAGCCGGGGTCCCGCGAACGCGCCACCGTGCGCGACGACGTCGAAGCCCAGTTCACCGACGTGTTCGCGGAGCGGGAAGGACCGCGCCGGAGGCCCGGGGCGTGCACCCTCCGCGACGAGGACGCGCGACTTCCATCGGCCGAGACTCGCCGAGACCGAGGCGAAGTCCGCCGCCAGCACGCCGTTCGCGCCGGGTGACAGGTGCTTCGTCCGTGCCGTTCCGAGCAGGATCGCGTCGGGCCTCGCGTGCGTGCGGACGAGCCCGGAGAGCTCCTCGAGCGCCGCGAGCGATTTCGGGAGCCGGAGGAGCACGACGCGCGCATCGGCCAGGAGCGCCGCGCCGGGGTCGGCCCGCCGGATCGTGTCGGGCGAGGGGACCGGGCGCGGGACGGCGTCGTCGAACGTGCGCGCGCCGACCGCTTCGAGCACCTCGATCGCCGCGAGCGTCTCGCGGTCGTCCAGGCCGATCGTGACGAGGTCCGCGGGCCGACGACCCATCCGATCCGTCGCTCGCGCCCGGGCCTCCGCGAGGAGGAGTCGGACGGCCCCCTCGAGGCTCGCGTCGTGCGTCACGCGTTCGTCCGCGGGGACGCCGGGGCGAACGCGCCGCGTCCCGAGCTCACGATCGGTCGGCGTTCGCCGGGCCCGGACCGTCGCTCGTCCCCCGGACCCAGTCCGGACGCGCGGGAGGTGTCGGTGTTCCGCTCGGCCCCGTCGTGACCGGCCCGAGCGTGCCCGCGGGCATGCTCGGGAGGGCGTCGCCGGCCGGGACGACGCCGCCGGTCGCCGGGGTCCCGGCGACGAACGCGTCCGATGCCCCTGCGGGCGCCGATCCGCCGGGCGACGCGAACGGCATCTGCGGGATGTCGGATCGCCCGGCGTCGCCCTGTCCGAACGCGCTCCCGACGGGCGCCGCATCCGCGAACGCCGTGCCACTCGGCGCCGCCGTGGGCGCACCGAACGGCACCGGGGCCCCGAACGGCCCCGCCGCGCCGCTCTGCGGCGGCCCGGTGCCCGCGAACTGCGGCGCCGGGAACGGCGTCGCGCCCACCGGAGCGCCGGCGACCGCGCCCTGGCTGCCGCCTCGCCGTTCGAGCAGCGGCACCGGTCGCCCGGAGCGCACGCGCACGACGAACAACACGACGGCGACAGCGAGGAGCACGAGCAGGACGATGCCGATGATGGTCCGGATCCCCGGTGCCGTCACCCAGAACGACGGCGGCACCTTGGTGGGCACGGCGGACGGGATGGAGGTTCCGAACCCGACCCCCGCCTCGGTGAACCCGGGATCGACGAAGGGCGTGCTCCCCATGACGTCCTGCCACGACGGGAAGGCGTCGTTGCGGTCCGTCAGCAGCGGGTTCACGTCGGGGTACCGGGTCGGGTCCCAGAGCATCAGATTCTGCGGCGAGAACAGACCGAACCCCTCGAGGTCGGTGCGCGAGAGCTCGGGCCAGTCGTTCGTCGTGTTGCGGATGAGCGACTGGATGATCTGGTTGCTCGTCGCCTCGGGCCACCGCTGCATCGTGAGCGCGAGCACGCCGCTCACCCACGCGGTCGCGGGCGAGGACCCCACCCCGAGGTGATACGCGTCCCACGAGCCGTCGCCGTAGGCCGGCCCGCGGATGTTGACGCCGGGTGCGACACCCGTGAGACGGTCCGAGTGCACCTCCCGGCCGTCGGATCCGCCCGAGGCCGTCATGTTCTCGATCGCGACGACGCCGTTCGCGCCGGACGTGTCGTCGAGATCGTCGCCGTCCTCGTTCTGCACCGCGATGTCGACGATCGCTCCCGCCCGGTGGGCGATGAGAACCGCCTCCTCGACGTCGTCCGTGTCGCCCCATCCGAGCGACATCGAGATGATGCGGGCGCCGTTGTCCACGGCGTCCTGCACGGAGTCCGCGAGCGTGATGTCGCACCCCGTGAGGTTCGGGTCGGACAGGACGGCGTAGTGCAGCACCTTCGCGTCTGGTGCGACGCCGGGGATCCCACGGAGATCGCCGACCCCGGCGTCGTTGCCGATGATGACGGACGTCATGCTCGTCCCGTGCCCGGCCTCCTCCTCGTCGGAGATGCCGTCGTACCCGTTGGGGCACACGTGTTCGGTGCGGGGTTCGAGGTCGGTGCCCCGAAGATCGGGGACATCGGGATTGATCGGCGTGTCGAGCACGGCGACGGTGATGCCGGCGCCCGTGATGCCCTCCGCATGGATCGACCCGATGCCGAACTTGTCGAAGTACCAGGTGCCGTCCTGCACGGACGCGTAGGGGTCGGGCTCGGGTGTCGCGCCCGTGGCGACGCCCGCTCCCAGCGGCAGCGCGATCACGGTGGCGAGGGTCGCGGCGACCGCGTACCCACGGGGGCGCGTCCCCGCGCCGGTCCGACTGTTCCAGCTCATCGACCGCTTCCTCTTCCTCTCCCGCGTGCACGGCCGCGGGACGGCGTGGCACCAGGCAAGACTCTCACGAGCCGGCGGCGCGCACGTCGTCCCGTGGAACGGCACGCCCTCATTCGAGCGGACGCACCGAGAGCGACTCGACGACCGCGCCCGCCGGCAGCGAGACGGCGAGACGTACCGTGTCCGCGACCGCGACGGGATCGAGGTACCGCCACGGTTCGTAGGCGCCGCCCTCCGCGGCGCGCAGTTCGTGCTGCATGTCGGTGTCGACGCGCCCGGGGTGCACCGACGTGACCCGGACCCCGTTCGGACGTTCCTCCTCGCGCAGGGCGTCGGCGAGGGCGCGCGCCGCGAACTTCGACGGGGCGTACACGCCCTGCCCCGCACCGGACGTGAGGCCCGACCCGCTGTTCACGACGACCACGAGGCCCCGCGCCGCACGCAGCGGCACGATCAGCCGGGCGGTGAGGTCGGCGACCGCGACCACGTTGAGTTCGAACACCTCGCGGAACTCGGATCGCGTGAGCTCGGCGACGGGACGCCTCGGCCCGAGGAGTCCCGCCGAGTGCACGAGCACGTCGAGCCGGTCGAGCCCCGCCTCGTGCACCGCCCGCTCGAGCTCGACCTCGTCGGCCAGATCGGCGGTGAACGGCTCGGCATCGCCGAGTTCCGCCGCGAGCGCCGCGGTCGCGGACGCGTCGCGGCCGCCCACGAGCACGCGGTGGGTCCGTCCGAGTTCGCGAGCGACCGCGAGACCGATTCCCCGCGTCGCCCCCGTGACGAGCGCGATCGGCCGCGTGCCGCGCTCGTGCGCGCGGGCGTCCCCGTCTCCGGCGTTCGTCGTGTCCTGGCCCATGTCTCCTCCGACGTTCCTCGCTCCGTTCGGCAACGTGTCGTCGTGCCGACGACCCGGCCGTGTGGCAACCTGGTCGCCGTCCGAGTCTCGCAGTCCAGCCCACAGCCCGAGGAGCCGACCGTGCGTGTCCCCACCCGAGCCGTCCGGCGCCTCGTCACCGTCGCCGTGGCCGCGGGCGTCGCCGTGACGGCGCCGTTCGCTCTCGTGGCCTGCGGCACGGTGGCATCGGGCGGGGACGCGGAACGCACCTCCCTCGCCCAGCAGCTGACCGAGCAGGGGGACGCTCCCGCGCCGACCGCGGCGGCGAACGCCGAGATCGCGGCGAACGCGCTCGCGGTGCTCGAATCGATCGAGGTCGCACCGCGGACGGAGTGGGACGGGCCCTTCGATCGGGCCCGCTCGTTCGGTGACGGGTGGGGGGATCCCGACGGGAACGGCTGCGATGCGCGGAACGACGCACTCGCGCGCGAACTGACGGATGTCGCCCTGCTCGGCGACGGGTGCCGGGTCGAGCGCGGCTCGTTCCACGACCCGTACTCCGGCGAGACCGTCGAGTTCGTGCGCGGCCCCGGGACGAGCGACGACGTCCAGATCGACCACGTCGTCGCGCTCTACAACTCGTGGCGCACGGGAGCGCAGGATCTGTCGTTCGACGAGCGCGTGGCGCTCGCGAACGATCCCCTGAACCTCCAGCCCACGCTCGACTGGGTCAACGACGAGAAGATGTCGCAGGACGCCTCGCAGTGGCTCCCGCCGAGCGAGTCGTACCACTGCGTCTACGTCGCGCGGCAGATCGCGGTCAAGGCGAGCTACGAGCTGTGGGTCACCGCGGCCGAACGCGACGCGATGACGCGCGTCCTGCACGACTGCGGCGGCTGATCCGATTCCCACACGCCGCAGGGACGCGAGTCGACGGTAGCGTGCCAACATGCTCGTCCTCACGCTGCTGTCGATCGCCGTACTCGCGACCGTGATCGCACTCGGCGCGCTCGGTGTCGCCGCGGTCGACCTCGCGCGACGGCGGCGGGCGGTCACGGAGGCGGAGCCGAGCGATGACGAGCGTGCGCTCGTCGACGCGCTCACGCCGGCCGAGGCGGCGACGCTACATCCGCGGGGGCGCCGCGGCTTCGCAGCCGAGCTCGTGGGGCTCGTCGCGAGCGGTGCGGCACGTATCCGTCCCGCCGAGGCGGCTGAGAGCGGCAACGCGGACGCGGGCATGCGGCGCTCGTGGACCCTCGAGCTCACGGATCCCGAGCTCGTCACCGCACCGACGACGCTCGAGGTGATCGAATCGCTCGCGCTGCCCGCCGCGCGGACGGGTGAGCGTGTGCTGCTCCCGCGTCGTTCGAGCTTCCACCGCCGTCTGCGGACGGCGGTCGACGCGAGTGTTCGCAGCAGTCTGCTCGTGCGTGGCCTCGCGGCACCTCGCGCCCGCTGGCGGCGGACCGTGATCGCGGGCGTCGTGACCGCGAGCGCACTCGTCGCCGTCGTGAGCGCGCTCGCGGCGTTCGCCGCGTCCCTCTCGCTCGGGAGCACGGCGGCGCCGTGGATGTTCCTGCTGCCGTGGCTGCTCATCGCGCTCGCGACGGCGGCCGGTGCCCTGCTCCCGCTCGTGCGCGTCCCGCCCGTCCGGCTCACGGCTCGTGGGGCGGCGGTCGCCGCCGCGATCGACGAGCGACGGGCGGCCGACGTGGCACGCGCGGAGCCCACCGCCGACGGTCCCAGGGCCGTCGCGGCGGCGTGGGCGGCGCTGCCTCTCGCGGTCGTCCTGGGTGGCGAGCTCGAGGCGGCCACACGGCTCGCCTCGCTCGCCCACGGCGCGGACACCGTCCTGCGGTGGCCGGCTGGTCCCGACGGCAACGCCTGGGCGACGCCCGCGGCGTTCGGCGCCGACGTCGCGCAGTTCGCCCGTGTCGTCGAGGCCGACGGCGGATCCGTCGCGACGACGCTCCGCGAGTTCGGGGCACGCGGCTGATCGCGACGAGCGGCACCGCGCGCGGCGCGGTGCCGCTCAGTGCTCGTCGACGGCCTCGAACGCCACCACGGCGCTCGGTTCCGGTGCCTGCGATCCGTCGGCGGGCGTCGCGGCCGTGCGTTCCTCGCCGCGGTCACCGCGTCGCTGCGGTCGCCAGACGACGACGCCCGTCCTGCGGCCGCTGCGGCGGCCGGCCATGATCGTGACGACCTCGCCGGCCTGTCCCGCGGCGAACACGCGTCGTCCCTGACGCCGGAGTCGTTCGTCGGCGAGCTCCGATTCAAGCGCACGCACCCGGTGGCGCAGTTCGCGATTCTCCTCGCGCAGGAGCATGATGCGGGCGATGCCCTCGAGGCTCACGCCGTCGCCGGAGAGCTCCGCGATCTCGCGGAGTGCCTGCACGTCGGTGAGCGAGTAGCGCCGCACCCTGCCCGCCGTCCGCTGTGGGGACACGAGCCCCATGCGGTCGTACTGCCGCAGGGTCTGCGGGTGCATGCCCGCCAGTTGCGCCGCCACGGCGATCGCGAAGATCGGGTCGTCCTCGCTCGGTCGAACGGGTCCGTCCATGGTGTCTCACCCTCCTTCGTGAGTGGACAGGGGGAACGGGGGCCGCGCCCGGACGTCGTCCGGACACCGCCCCCACGCGGTCACGCGGTCTGACGCGCGCGCCGCAGCAGGTCCTCGCGAGGCGACTCGTGGCCGCTCGCGGCGACGAAGGCGTCGAGCGCCTTCTCCTGCTCGTCGTTGAGATGTGACGGGACGGCGACCTGGAGCTTCACGAGCAGATCGCCCGTGCCCGACTTCCCGGAGAAGCCGCGCCCCTTGACGCGCAGCGTCTTGCCGCTCGAGGTGCCCTTGGGCACCTTGACGCGGATTGGGTCGCCGTCGACGGTGGGCACCTCGATCGTGGCGCCGAGCGCGGCCTCGGGGAACGTGATCGGTACGTCGACCGTCACGTTGCGCCCCTGCCGCCCGAACACGGGGTCTGGTCGCACCGCGACCTGCAGGATGAGGTCACCGTTCGGGCCGCCCGACGTGCTCGGTGCGCCCTTGCCCTTGAGGCGGATCTTCTGGCCGTCCTCGACACCGGCGGGGATCCGCACGGTGATGGTCTTGCCCTCGCCCGTCTGCAGGGTCACGGTGTCGCCGCGGAACGCCGTGCCGAAGCCCAGCGTCGTCGACGCCGTCTGATCGCGTCCCTTCTGCGGGCCACGCGGCTGCTGCGGCTGCCGGAACGAGCCCGCTCCGAAGCCGCCCCCGCCACCGCCGCCGAACATCGACCCGAGAAGATCCTCGAAATCGGCGTTCGAGTACTGCTGCTGCTGGCGGCCGCCGCCCTGGTTGAACATGCCGCCGAAGACGTCCTCGAAGCCGCCCCCGCCGCCCTGACCGCCCGGGGTGAACCGGGCGCCGGAGCCCATGGCCCGCAACTGGTCGTACTCGGCCCGCTCGGCGGGGTCGGAGAGCACCGAGTAGGCCTCGGAGATCTCCTTGAACCGCTCCTCCGCGGCGGGGTCGCCGGGGTGGGAGTCGGGGTGGAACTCGCGCGCGAGCTTCCGGTAACGCTTCTTGAGGTCCTGTTCGGAGACGTCCTTCGGCACGTCGAGGACCGCGTAGAAGTCCTTGTCGAACCAGTCCTGACTGGCCATCGATGATCCTTTCTGAGACAGCGGGGGCCCGGGGGCCGTTCGAGACGATTCCCCGGGCCCCTGCGGCCGACGTCGGCCGGTCCGCTACGAGGCGGGGACGGTGACGGCGACCTTGGCGACGCGCACGATGCGGTCACCCACGCGGTAGCCACGTTCGACGACGTCGGCGACGGTCTCGCCGTCGGCGTCGGGGCTCGGCAGTTGCGCGATCGCCTCGTGGATCTTCGGGTCGAACGTGTCACCCTTCTCGCCGTAGGCTTCGAGGCCCTGCTTGTCGAGGACGCCACGGAGTTTCGCGGCGATGACCGCGATCGGGCCCTCGGTCGGGAGGTCACCGTGCTTCTCGGCGCGGTCGAGGTCGTCGAGGACGGGCAGGATCGCACGGAGCACGTCGGCCGTCGTACGGTCCTTCGCCTCGAGTCGCTCCTGCTCGGTGCGCCGCCGGTAGTTCGCGTACTCGGCGGTCACGCGCTGCAGGTCGGCGAGCCGTTCGGCGGCGAGGCGATCGGCCGCCTGCGCCTCCTGCTCGGCGGGCGCCTCGTCGGCGCCCTCACCCGAGAGCAGCTTCGAGAGGTCCTCGTCGCTCAGCGACTGGCCGGAGTCACCGGCACCCGGCGCGGCCGGGGCGGATCCGTCCGCCCCGGCCTCGCTCCGAACCTTCCCGGTGACGGGGTCGATGCGCCGCTTGTCGCGGAAGATCGGCTCCTCGTGGTCGTTCGGGTTCTCGGTCGTCATCGTTACTTCTTGTCTTCCTCGTCGTCCACGATCTCGGCGTCGACGATGTCGTCGTCGTCGTTCGGGCTCGTTCCGGTCGTGCCCTGGTCACCCGCGGGTGCACCGCTCGGCGCGGCGGCCTCCTGCTCCTGGGCGTAGAGCGCCTGGCCGAGCTTCGACTGGCTCACGTTGAGCTTGTCGAGTGCCGACTTCACGGCCTCGTCGTCGTCACCGGCGAGCGCGGTCTTGAGCGCGTCCACGTCGGCCTGCACCTCGGACTTGACGTCCGCGGGGAGCTTCTCGTCGTTGTCCGTGAGGAGCTTCTCGACCTGGTAGGCCGTGTTCTCGGCGACGTTGCGTGCCTCGGCGGCCTCGCGACGCTTCTTGTCCTCGGCCGCGTGTTCCTCGGCCTCGCGCACCATGCGGTCGATGTCGTCCTTCGGGAGGCTCGAGCCGCCCGTGATGGTCATCGACTGCTCGGCGCCCGTGCCCTTGTCCTTCGCGGACACGTGGACGATGCCGTTCGCGTCGATGTCGAAGGTGACCTCGATCTGCGGCACGCCGCGCGGCGCGGGAGCGATGCCCGTGAGCTCGAAGGTGCCGAGGTTCTTGTTGTCGCGGGTGAACTCGCGCTCGCCCTGGAACACCTGGATCTGCACGGACGGCTGGTTGTCGTCGGCCGTCGTGAAGGTCTCCGAGCGCTTCGTCGGGATGGCGGTGTTGCGCTCGATGAGCTTCGTCATGATGCCGCCCTTGGTCTCGATACCGAGGCTCAGGGGCGTGACGTCGATGAGGAGGACGTCCTTGCGCTCGCCCTTCAGCACACCGGCCTGGAGCGCGGCACCGACGGCGACGACCTCGTCCGGGTTCACCGTCTTGTTCGGCTCCTGGCCGCCCGTGAGCTTCTTGACGAGCTCCGAGACGGCGGGCATGCGGGTGGAGCCACCGACGAGCACGACGTGCGAGATCTGCGACACGTTGATGCCTGCCTCGCGGATGACGTCCTCGAAGGGCTTGCGCAGCCGCTCGAGCAGGTCCTTCGTGAGGTCCTCGAACTTCGCACGCGAGAGCGTGACGTCGAGGTTCGCGGGGCCGTCCTCGGTCATCGAGAGGTAGGGGAGCTGGATGGTCGCGTTGAGCGAGCCGGAGAGCTCCTTCTTCGCCTGCTCGGCGGCCTCCTTGAGGCGCTGCAGCGCGATCTTCTCGTTCGAGACGTCGACGCCGGTCTGCTTCTTGAACTCCTCGATGAGCCACTTGACGATGCGCTCGTCCCAGTCGTCACCACCGAGTCGGTTGTCACCGGCCGTCGCGCGGACCTGGATCGTCGAGAAGTCGTCGTCCTTGCCCACCTCGAGGAGCGAGACGTCGAACGTTCCACCACCGAGGTCGAAGACGAGGATGAGCTCGTCCTCCTTGCCCTTGTCGAGGCCGTAGGCGAGGGCGGCGGCGGTCGGCTCGTTGATGATGCGGAGCACGTTGAGGCCCGCGATCTCACCGGCGTCCTTCGTCGCCTGACGCTCGGCGTCGTTGAAGTAGGCGGGGACGGTGATGACGGCGTCGGTGACCTTGTCGCCGAGGTACTGCTCGGCGTCGCGCTTGAGCTTGCCGAGGATGCGCGCCGAGATCTCCTGCGGCGTGTACTTCTTGCCGTCGATGTCGATGGTCCAGTCGGTGCCCATGTGGCGCTTGACGGACGAGATGGTGCGGTCGACGTTCGTGACGGCCTGGCGCTTCGCGGTCTCGCCGACGAGCACCTCGCCGTCCTTCGTGAACGCGACGACGGACGGGGTGGTCCGGAAGCCCTCGGCGTTCGGGATGACCTTCGGCTCGCCACCCTCGAGGACGGAGACGACGGAGTTGGTGGTTCCGAGGTCGATTCCAACGGCACGTGACATGTGCGATCTCCTTGGGTTGATGGTCGTTGTGAGGGGCACCGGCCGCCGGACACATCCGCCCGGGACCTGAGCCCTGATGACTCAAGTTTACAGTTGAGTCGAGATGACGCAAGTTCGGAAACCTGAAGGTTGAGTGTGAGTCACTCAACCTTCGCGACGAGCGTCGCACGCGAGGCTCCGCGCGAGCTGTGGACCGGGTTGTCCACACCCCAGTTCTCGGGGCACCCCACGTCGCGCGGATGTCGAGAGACTGTCACCACGCGCTCACAGGGGGTGAGCGCGGTGGGGAGATGACCTTCGTGTCCGAACCGATCTCGACGACGAGCGCCGGCCTCGGCCTCGTCGGCACCATCGCGAGCGCGGGCGGCGCGCTCGCCGTCACCGCCGTCGCGAGCGCACTCATCTGGTCCGCGACGGGCGTCGGCGCCGCGCCCTCCCTCGACCACGTCGACCCCGGCGCGGTCGACGACCCGGGCGTCGCCGCGCTCGCGAGCGAGATCGACCGGCTCACCGACGCCCTGTTCAGCGCACGGATCCCCGCCGGGACGTGTCGGCACGAGGGTGGCACACTCGTCGACGGCGTCCTGCCCGTCCCGTACGAGGACGGTCGCTACGCGGGCTCCGTGTGGATCCCGGGCGTCTCGATCGCGCACGACGACGGCACCGACTCGGCCGTTCGAGGGGACGAGCCGTTCGACGCGTCCGCGCTCGACGGCCGCCTCGCGTTCGGCGACGTGACGGGGGACGGTCTGCTCGACCTCGCCGTGATCCTCGAGTGCGATCTGGGTGGGGTCGTCTGGCCCGCGAACCTCTTCCTGTACCGGCAGACGCCGGACGGTGGTCTCGAGGTCATCGGCAGCGCGAACCTCGGCACCGTGGGCGACACCAACCGTTCGATGTTCGAGGAGGTCGAGTACCTCGACGGTGGCTTCACCGCACGCTGGATCGGGAACCGGCACGGCGCGAACGCCTCACCGCCCGACACGGCGCTCGAGGTGGCCGTGGGCATCACGGACGACGGACTCGACCTGACCGCCCTCACCGAGCGGCCGATCTCGTGAGCCGCACGGCGACGCCTCGGCCGCGGATGCGCCGCACCGTCACGCTCGTCGCGCTCACCGGCGCCGCCCTGCTCGCGCCGCTCGTCGCCGCCGGGCCCGGGCTCGCGGCACCACCCGTCCCGCTCGGCGCGACGACGCTGCTCGTCGTCGACGACTCCGCGTCGATGGCGCACACGCTCCCCGACGGCGAGTCACGGGCGAGCGCGGTCCGTGCCTCGTTCGCGGCCGTCGAGCAGCACGTCGACCTCCAGCGGGCGGGCGTCCTGACCTTCGGGTCGACCCTGCCGCGCTCCACCTCCTCGTGGGGCGACTCGTGCAACGACGTCCAGGTGGACGCCCGCCCGATCGACCCGTCGGTGTCGGTCGTCGATGCCGCCGCGAGCCCGAGCTCTCTCCTCGAGGGGCGTACCGGGACGGGTCGCTCGCCCGTCGCGGCGGCGCTCCGGACGGCCGCGAACCTCGTCGTTCCCGGTACACCCGCCCACATCGTGCTCGTGACCGACGGCACCGACGACTGCGCGGACGTCCCGGTCTGCGAACGGGTCGGGCAGATCCGTGCCGATCTTCCCGAGGCCCGCATCGACGTCGTCGCGATCGGCACGGCGGCAGTCGACCCGACGCGCCGCGAACACGCGTGCATCGCCACGGCAGGTGGCGGACGCTCCACGACCGCGGGCTCGACCGCACAGCTCACGGCCGCCCTCGGCGAGGTACTGGGGGCCTCGACGGGGAACGCCCTCGGGGCGACCGGTTTCGACGGCATCGCTCTCGGTGACACGCTCGGCCGCGCGGCGAGCGTCGCGCCGGAGCTCGTCGCGTCGCCCACCGACGTCGAGCCCGTCGTCGCCGAGACGCCCTCGGGGTGGATCCGATTCGACGCCGGCGTCGCGACCGAGTTCGTCCCGCGCGACCCGATTCCGACCACCGCCGGCCTCGCGGTCGGCGACCCACGCGAGCGGGCGCTCGCGCTGTACGGCGAGCCGATCGGTTCCGGTACGGGCGCACACGGCAGGTACGAGTACTTCGAGACGGGCCCTCGCAGCGGTGCCGCCTATCGGGTGACCGTCGACGGGGTGCGGATCACGCGCATCACGCTCGCGATCGCGGGCGAGCCCGACCGGGCACGGGCCGAAGGCGTGGCCGATGCGGCGGCGCTCCCCGCGATCGGGGCACCGACGACCCTCGACGGGCTCGACGTGACGCCCACCACGCGCGGGATCGGCCCCATCCTGATCGGCATGACCGAGGCCGAGCTCGTGGCGGCCGTGCCCGACCTCGGCATCTGGTCCGAAGAGGACGCCGGAACATGGACCAGCATCCCGTTCGATCAGTGGCGCGTCGGCTCGTCCGAGCCGAACGTGTGCGTCATCGCGGGCGACCTCGTGAACGGCGGCCCGCACATCACGATCCTCGACGGTCGCGTTGCCGCCGTCGCGACGAAGGCCGTCTCGCTCGATCGCATGTCCGAGCAACCCACGCGCGCCGAGATCGGCGCGGCCTTCGGCGCGGTGCGCCTGGAACAGGGGGTCGCCTACGAGCGCTGGGTCGTCGAGGGCGAGAACGGCACGCAGCTGCAGTTCTTCGACGCCGCCGGGCCCGGCCACCGCTACGACGGACGCAGCGTCATCTTCGTCGGCGTCTACGGCGAGGGGATCACGGGACGCGGTGTTCCCGCGGGCGAACCCTGTGTCCAGAACGATTACCGATGAACGGGACGAACGACATGAACGACCGGAGGAACGACGGATCGCACGAAAGCGCAGCCGACACCGACACCGAGCTGGTTCCTCCCCCTGAGTCACCGGGTGGAACGGGCGACGCGCGCCTCCCGGTTCCCGCACCGGTGGCCCCTCACGCGTGGGGATCACCTCTCGCCGCGGGGATGCCACCCGCACCGGTGGGACCTCACGCGTCGCTCGCACCGCCCGTCGCCGTGGCGCCGATAACGCAGGCGGTACCAACGGCACGGGGCGACGTCGGCACCCGACCGCTGCGCGCCCGCCGCGTCCCCCGACGCGTCGCCGTGCTCGCCCTCACGGGCGGCGTCCTCGCGGGCGCAGTGCTCGGGACGGGGTGGCACTTCCTCACCCTCACACCCCCGGTACCCGCGAGCGACATCGTGCAGGAATGCACCGTCGCCCCGCTCGATCCGGAGCAGGGCGACGGTGGAGACGAGCCGTGCGGTCAGCAGGCGCGAGCCAGGTGATCCTCCTCGGCGTCGGAGGCGGATCCGCGCTCTCCCGCCTCCGTCCGCCCGTCCGCCTCGCCGGGTGTCCGAGCGGAGGCGGGTGTGTCGAGCCACCCGAATTCGCGCAGCGCATCGACCGCGACGGCCCGCGCGGAGAAGGGGACGACCCGGCCGCCGACCTCGACGTCCGCCCGATGGCCGTGGCCACCGACGAACACGAGATCGCCGGGGCGCGCGAGCTCGATCGCGAGACGGATGCCGTCGCCCGGCTCGGGCACCTCGTGCACCTCGCGCTCCGGGAACTCGGTGCGGATCGTCTCGAGCAGGGTCGCACGGATCGAGGCCGGATCCTCGGTGCGGGGGTTGTAGTCGGTGACGATCACGACGTCCGTCTCCTCGCTCGCGGCGCGGGCCATCGCTGGCCGCTTGCCACGATCGCGGTCGCCGTCCGCGCCGAACACCATGAACAGGCGCCCGGGCGTGAACGGCCGGAGTGCGTGAAGCACCGCGCGGAACGAGGCCTCGGTGTGGCCGTAGTCGACGTAGACGCGGAGCGGGGAATCCATCGACACGAGATCCAGGCGTCCGGGAACCGAGGGGTGCAACCCGTCGCTCGAGTCGAGCGCGTAGCGGATGCGGTCGAGCGAGATACCGCTCTCGACGAGCGCGACGACCGCGAGCGACAGGTCGATCGCGGTGAACGCGCCGGGGAGTGCGATGCTCGAGCGCAATTGGACGCCGTCGGGCCCGACGAGCGTGAAGTCGGTGCGCGCGATGACCTCGTGATCGATGCGGACGGTCCAGTCCGCCGCCTCCGCATCGGGGCCCGCGGCCGTCGCGACGGTCGTGACCGGGACCCGCGCCTCCGACGCCGCACGACGACCCCATTCGCCGTCGAGCATGATCACGCCGCGACGCGTGTGCTCGGGACGGAAGAGCGCCATCTTCGACTCGAAGTACCGCTCCATCGTGCCGTAGACGTCGAGGTGGTCCTGCGACAGGTTCGTGAAGATCGAGACCTCGAAGGGGAGCTCGTCGACACGGTTCCCGTCGAGCCCGTGCGAGGACACCTCGATCGCCGCCGCCTCGACGCCGTCCTCCGCCATCCGGGCGACGAGACCGTGCAGGTAGTCCGCCTCGGGTGTGGTGAGGCGCCCGGAATGACGCGTCTCGACCGAACGCTCCCCGACGACCCGCTCGACGGTGCCGGAGAGCCCGGCGCGCATGCCGAGCGACTCGAGCAGCGCCCGGACGAGATAGGTCGTCGTCGTCTTCCCGTTCGTGCCGGTCACGGCGAACAGGGTCGGCGCGTTCGTCGCCGTGCCGTACACGGCGGCCGCCGCCGGTGCGATCGTCGCCCGGGGGTGCGGGACGACGACCACGGGGAGCCCGGCGGCGACCACGCGCCCGGAACCGTCCGCGTCCGTGAGGACAGCGGCGGCACCGGCTTCTCTCGCCTGTTCCGCGAACTGCGCACCGTGTACACGGGCGCCGGGAACGGCGACGTACAGATCGCCCGGGAGCACGCGCCGGGAGTCGCTCGTGACACCCGTGACGACGACACCGTCCCCGCCGATCACGGACTCCGCATCGACGGCAGCCCCGACGGTGGTCAGCGGGACGGGGCGGGGGGCGGTCGGTCGAGCGAGTTCGGGGAGCATGGTGTCCTCTCAGGGGCCGGGCACGACGAAACGGCCCTCGTCGGGCACGGGATCGTCGCGGGGGCGGGCCCTCGGATGTGAGCGATCCGGGGCGGCTGGGCGATAACGAAAACGTAACGGCCGCCGCTATGGATTCCCTATGGACGGAGACGGAGTCCGCCCAGGAATCGAACGGCACCCACGGAACGTGAGCGATTCTCGGTTCCCCACAGCGTGACCCGGCCGCGCTCGGTCGACACCGCCGTCCACAGAGCGACCGGAACAGGATGCCGTTCGGACACCCGCCCTCCCTAGACTGCGACCGTGCAGAACCGCGTATCCGGGGACCACCCCGAGTCGAAGCCGACGGACGAGCCGGACGACGGCCGCACCCCGACCGTCGACGGGAGCGCGAGGCTCACCCCGCGCGAACTCCGTCGCCGGTCGCTCTCCTGGGCGCTCTACGACGTCGGGAACTCGGCGTTCCAGGCCGTCGTCGTGACGTTCGTGTTCGCGACCTACCTGGCGTCAGACCTGTTCCTCGATCCCTCGGTCGTCGGGCTCCCCGCGGACGACCCCGCGTACATCGCCGCCCAGGCGGCATCGTCGACGCTCATCGCGAGTCTCATCGCCGCCTCGGGCGTCGTCGTCGCGCTCCTCGCCCCGGCGTTCGGGCTGCGCAACGACGGGTCGGGTCGACGCAAGCTCTGGCTCGCGATCCACACGGGCCTCGTCATCGTCATCATGTTCGGCATGTTCGGCATCCGTCCCGAACCCGCCTTCCTCGTGTGGGGCGCGGCCCTGCTCGCGATCGGCACCGTGTTCTCCGAGTTCGCGCAGGTGAACTACTTCGCGATGCTCTCGCAGGTCTCGACGCGCGCGAACGTCGGACGCACCTCGGGCATGGGCTGGGGCCTCGGCTACCTCGGCTCGATCGCGCTCCTGCTCCTGCTGCTCGTGCTGTTCATCCAGTCCTTCGGGACACCCGGCGTCGGTGGCCTCCTGCAGGTCCCCTCCGGCGCCGACGGGGATGCGCTCAACATCCGGATCGCGATCGTCGTCTCGGCCGTCTGGTACCTCGTCTTCGCGATACCGGTGTTCCGGGCGGTCCCCGAGAACCCGCGCGTCGAGGGGCACACGCGCATCGGCTTCTTCCGCTCGTACGTCGAACTGTTCCGCACGATCGCGCGGATCGGACGCCGCCAGCCGCGGGCGCTCGTGTTCCTCCTCTCGAGCGCGATCTTCCGCGACGCGCTCGCCGCGATCTTCTCGTTCGGTGCGATCCTCGCCGCGCAGGTCTACGGCTTCTCCTCGAGCGAGGTCATCTACTTCGCGGTCGCCGCGAACCTCGTCGCGGGGCTCGGCACGCTCGTCGCCGGCCGGCTCGACGACCGCTTCGGCCCGAAGGCGGTCATGGTCGTCTCGCTCGCGTGCCTCGCCGTGACGGCGATCGTGCTGCTGTTCCTCCCGAACACGCAGGCCGTGTTCTGGGTGCTCGGCCTGTTCCTGTGCCTGTTCGTCGGGCCGACCCAGGCGGCGAGCCGCTCCTACCTCACGCGCATGTCGCCCGTGGGCCACGAGGGCGAGATGTTCGGGCTCTACGCCACGACGGGCCGGGCCGCGAACTTCCTCACGCCGCTCCTGTTCGCCATGTTCGTCGCCCTCACGCAGAACACGAAGATGGGCGTCATCGGCATCGCCGTCGTGCTCGTGATCGGGCTCGCCCTGCTCATCCCCGTGCGCGCGCGGCCGACGAACGTCGACCTCCGGAGCGAGTGACCCGTCGGCCCCGACCGGACGAGCGGACACGCGGATGTCGAGACCGCGTGCGCGCATCGGTCCGCTCCCGGTCGCCGGACGGAGCGGCGGGCTCGGCGAGAGGCCGATCGGTCCGTGACGCCCGGAGTCGTGGTGGACGGCGGGCGATCGTCCCGCCGCGATCCCGCCGCCTAAGCTGAAGCGTCACCTCCGCCAAGGGAAGGCCGCGATGCGCCTCGCGATCCTCTGCATGCACACGTCGCCGTACGCCCCGCTCGGTTCCGCCGACGCGGGCGGCATGAACGTCGTCCTGCGTCATCTGACCGCCGAGTTCGCCCGGCTCGGGCACGACGTGCACGTGTACGTGCGCCGCATGGACCCCGCGGAACCGGCCGTCGCCGAGATCGCTCCGGGGCTCACGCTCCACCAGATCGATGCCGGCCCCGCCGTCGTGCTCCCGAAGAGCGAGATCGACGCCTGGCTGCACGACTACACCGAGGCCCTGCGCGCCGAGCCGCGGCCGGACGTCGTGCACTCGCACCACTGGATGTCGGCGATGGCGGGGCTCGAGCTCGCGCGCGAGTGGGACGTGCCCCACGTCGTGAGCTACCACTCGGTCGCGGCGCGTGAGGGCGCGCCGCTCTCGGAGGGCGAGCCGCCCGAGTCGCCGGACCGCGTCGCGGGCGAGGCACGCGCCGCGCGCGAGGCCGACGCGATCGTCGCCGTGAGCATCGCCGAGTCGCACACGGTCGAGCGCATCGGGGCCGATCCCGACCGCATCCGTGTCATCCGGCCCGGCGTCGATCTCGGACTCTTCGCTCCCGACGAGAGCGTGCGGTGCCCGAAGGAGGCACCGTACGTGCTGTTCGCGGCGCGGTTGCAACCGCTCAAGGCCGCGGACCTCGCGGTCGAGGCGATCGCGGGTTTCTCGACGCGGGCGGGCGACGAGTCGCCGCACCTGCGCATCGCGGGTGATGCGGGCAAGGACTTCGCGGACTACGACGCCGCCCTCGAGGAACTCATCGACGGACACGGCATCGCGGACCGCGTCGAGCGGCTCGGCGGGCTCGAGCGCGAGGACTTCGTCCCCCTCATGCGCTGCGCGAGCCTCGTCCTGTTCCCCTCCTACTCCGAGACGTTCGGGCTCGTCGCCCTCGAGGCCGCGGCGTGCGGCGTGCCGACCGTGGCGGCCCCCTCGGGTGGTCTCCACGAGGCGGTCGTGTCGGGCGTCAGCGGTGTCATCGTGCCCGGCCGGGTGCCGAGCCGCTGGCGCGAGGTCGTCTCGGGCCTGCTCGCCGACGAGGACGCCCGCAGCGCGCTCGGCCGATCGGCACGGGCGTGGGCGGAGACGCAGAGCTGGACGCGCTCGGCCGAGGCGCACCTCGAGTTCTACGCCGGTCTCGTCGCTGGACGCAGCGCCACCGAGCTCATCGCGGCCGCCCGACGCGGCGGCGGGCTCGACGAACCCCGCCTCGCGATCGAACGCGCGGCGCGCGAGCGCGACCACGAGGCGGTCTTCGGCGACGCCGGTCGCGTGCTCCTCGTGCACGCCCACCCCGACGACGAGACGCTCACGACGGGTCCGCTCGCGGCCTGGCTCGCCTCGCGCGGCATCGAGGTCGACCTCCTCACCGCGACGCGGGGTGAGCGGGGCGAGGTGCGCGACGCGCACGACCCCGAGCTCGCCGCCCTCGACGGGCCGGAGCGCATCGAGCGGATCGGGCTCGAGCGCGAGCGCGAGCGCGATGCCGCGTGCGACGCGCTCGGCATCACGGGACGCGCGTGGCTCGGCGAGGGGACCGCGCGGGCCGCGGGGCTCGACGAGCGCCGCTACGCCGACTCGGGCATGTCCTGGGTCACCGAGCGGATCGCGGGCCCGATCGACGACGTGGACACGACGACGCTCGCCCGCGCGTCGATCACCGAACTGTCCGGTGACCTCGAGGCCCACGTCCGGGCGACGGCGCCGGACGTCGTGGTCGTGTACGACCGCGACGGCGGCTACGGCCACCCCGACCACGTGCGGTTGCACGCCGCGACGCGTGTCGCCGCCGACCGCACGCGAACGCCCGTGGTCGAGATCGTCACGACGGGCCCCGCGGCGACGCCGACGCCGCCCGACCTCCCCTCCCCCGCACCGTTCGGCGCGCACCGCTGGCTGCACCTGCCCGAGTTCGAGGCACAGGTGCGCGAGGCGCTCGACGCGTACGGCACCCAGCTCGAGATCGCGGGACCCGACGTCGTGCACGTCGGTGGGCAGTACGACCCGCTCTCGACGAGCATCTGCCTGCAGCGGGTCTCCTGAGCGCCGGGGCGCCGCGCGGATCGTGCGCGGCGCCCCGATCGACCGTCAGCCCTTCACGCAGAGCACGGTCTGCAGGTGTGCGACGACCTCCACGAGATCGCGCTGCGACGCGATGACGTGGTGCAGGTCCTTGTAGGCCCCCGGCAGCTCGTCGAGGATCCCCGCGTCGCGTCGCGACTCCACGGTCCCGAGCTGCGCGGCGATCTCGCTCGCCCCCTCGTCGGTACCGCCGAACGCGCGTCGTGCGGCGTTCCGCGACATGCGCCGCCCCGCTCCGTGGGATGCGGAGGAGAAGGAGGCCGGGTTCCCGAGCCCCCGCACGATGTAGCTCCCCGTGCCCATCGAGCCGGGGACGAGGGCGAGCTCGCCCGCGCCCGCGCGGATGGCGCCCTTCCGCGTCACGAGCATCGGGCGGCCGTCGACGATCTCCTCGGAGACGTAGTTGTGGTGCACCGAGATCGTCTCCCCGAAGCGCACCGACGCCGCCTCGAAGTGCCGTTCGACGACGCCCTTGAAGAGCTCCATCATGACCGCGCGGGACCGCATCGCGTACTCCTGCGCCCAGTCGAGGTCGTGGCGGTACGTCGCCATCTCCGGGGTGTCGCGGAGGAACACCGCGAGGTCCCGATCGGGCAGGTCCTGGTTGTGCGGCAGTCCGCGCGCGACGGTGATGTGCCGCTCCGCGAGCTCCTTGCCGATGTTCCGGCTCCCGGAGTGCAGCGTGAGCCACACCGAGGCGTCCTCGGACGACACCGTCACCTCGAGGAAGTGGTTGCCGCCACCGAGCGTGCCGAGCTGGTGGTGCGCCTTCGACTCGAGCCGCTGCACGCTCGGTGCGAGCTCGCCGAAACGTCCCCAGAACGCGGCCGAGCCCCGGTCGAGCCGGAGCGGGCGCACGTCGACGGGGTCGTCGTGGCCGCGGAACCCCACGGGGATCGTCTGCTCGACCGCCGAACGGAGCACCGGCATCCGCTCGAGGTCGTCCGCCACGAGGGAGGTGCGGACGGCGGCGACACCGCAGCCGATGTCGACACCGACGGCGGCGGGTGAGACGGCGCGCTCCATCGCGATGACGCTCCCGACCGTCGCCCCCTTCCCGAGGTGCACGTCGGGCATGACGCGCACGCCGTGCACCCATTCCAGCGCCGCGATGTTGCGCAACTGCGCGAGCGCCGCCTGCTCGATCTCGTTCTCCGCCGCCCACATGAGCGTCGGCGCCCGCGCTCCAGCGAGCCGAACGGGCAGTTCGTCGGACATGATCGTTCCCTTCGTCGTGACCGCGGACCGGATGATCGCGCGGTCGGTTCCCACCTGACACACCGGGACGCGCGTGAACGACGAACGCCACCGGTGTGAACCGGTGGCGTGGATCCCGCGGACGACGCTCAGCGTCGCCGTCGGGTCGTCCCCCCGGTTCCGAATGCGGGCTCGAGGCCCTCGAACTGCTGCTGCAGTCGCTCGACGCGCGGATACGCGGTCGACGACGCCACGGCATCTCGCTTCGCGAGATTCGTGGGGGTGTCGGTGCGCACGGCGGCCTCACGTCGGAATCGGTCGGACGACCGCTCAGTCAAACAGCGGAATCCGCGGGCGTCAAGGGGTCGAAGGCGGGGAGCGGGCGCGACCGGGGCGCTCAGCGCCCCGGCCGGAACGCCCGCAGGCGAAGCGAGTTCCCGACGACGAACAGCGACGAGAACGCCATCGCGGCACCGGCGAGCATCGGATTGAGCATGCCGAAGGCCGCGAGCGGGATCGCCGCGGTGTTGTAACCGAACGCCCAGAACAGGTTGCCGACGATCGTGCGGTACGTCGCCCGCGAGAGCTGGATGGCATCGGCCGCCGCCCCGAGGTCGCCGCGCACGAGCGTGAGATCGCTCGCCTCCATGGCCGCGTCGGTTCCCGTGCCCATCGCGATGCCGAGGTCGGCCACCGCGAGCGCGGGGGCGTCGTTGACGCCGTCGCCGACCATCGCGACGCGGCGACCGCGACGCTGCAGGCGTTCGATCTCGGCGACCTTGCCCTCGGGCAGAACGCCCGAGACGACGTCGTCGATGCCGACCTCGCGCGCGACGCGCTCGGCGGCCGCGGCGCGGTCGCCCGTCAGCAGGATCGGATCGAGCCCGAGCCTGCGCAGTCGACGCACGGCCTCGGCGCTCGTGGGCTTCACCTCGTCGGCGACCGTCACGATCGCGGTCGGCGTGCCGTCGAGCGTGACGAGGACCGCGGTCACGTCCTCCGCGAGCAGTCGCGCCGCCTCGCCCGTCGCCTCGAACTCGTCGTCGGGGCGACCGACGAGGACGTCGACGCCGTCGACCGTTCCCCGCACACCGAAACCGGGCTCGTTGCGGAAGTCGCTCACCTCTCCGAGCCCACCGTCGGTCGTCGCCGCGTCGACGATCGCGCGCGCGACGGGGTGTTCACTGCGCGCCTCGACGGTCGCGGCGAGGCGCAGGGCCCGGGCGAGCACCCCGACGTCCGCGTCCGCCTCGTCGCCGGAGCTCGGGGACACGAGTGCGGTACCGCGCACGCGCATGACGCCGCTCGTGACCGTGCCCGTCTTGTCGAGCACGATCGTGTCGATGCCGCGAGAACGTTCGAGCGCCTCGGGGCCGCCGATGAGGATGCCGAGCTGTGCGCCGCGACCCGTCCCGACGAGGATCGCCGTGGGGGTCGCGAGCCCGAGGGCGCACGGGCACGCGATGATGAGGACCGTCACGGCGGCCGTGAACGCCATCTCGGGGCCGCCGCCGGCGACGAGCCACCCCACGAGGGTCACGACGGACACGACGAGCACGATCGGGACGAAGACACCGGAGATCCGGTCGGCGAGGCGCTGCACGCGCGCCTTCCCGGATTGCGCGTCCTCGACGAGCCTCGCCATGTGTGCGAGTCGCGTGTCGGCGCCGACGCGCGTCGCCTCCACGACGAGCGTGCCGGAGGTGTTGACGGTCGCGCCCGTCACGTCGTCGCCCGCGGCGACCTCGACGGGAACGGATTCGCCCGTCAGCATGGCGGTGTCGACGGCGGAGGCGCCCGTCACGACGGACCCGTCGGTCGCGATGCGCTCACCGGGGCGAACGACGAACCGGTCGCCGACGCGCAGGGCGTCGATGGGCATGCGCCGCGTCGTCCCGTCGGACTCCTGCACCTCGACGTCCTTCGCGCCGAGGTCGAGCAGCGCTCGGAGGGCGGATCCCGCCTCGCGCTTCGCACGCGATTCGAGCGAGCGGCCGAGCAGGAGGAACACGGTGACGCCCGTCGCGACCTCGAAGTAGACGTCGCCCGCGCCCGAGCCGGGCTCGAGGCGCCACTCGAACCCGTGGGTCATGCCGATCATGCCCGCGTGCCCGAACACGAGCGCGTAGACCGACCAGAGCATGGCGGCCGTGACGCCGATCGACACGAGCGTGTCCATCGTCGCGGTGCCGTGTCGGAGCCCCGCGAGCGCGGCCCGGTGGAACGGCCAGGCACCCCACGTCGCGACGGGGACCGCGAGCACGAGCGAGACCCACTGCCAGCCGGGGAACTGCCAGGCGGGGACCATCGCGAGCACGATGACGACGGCCGCGAGCGCGGCGCTCACGATCAATCGGATGCGCATGCGCCGCCGCGCCGCGGCGTCCTCGGCGGCGCGCTCGGCCGCCTCCGAGGCCGCGAGCGCGGTCGCGTCGACGTGTTCACGCGCCCCGTAGCCGATCGCATCGACCTCGGCGATGAGGCGATCGCGCAGCTCCCGGTCGCTCGCGAGACCGAGTGCCCCCGCTTCGGCGCGCACATCGGCACGTTCCGTCGCGTAGTTGACGCGGGCGTCGACGCCGTCGAGGCGATCCAGGCGCTTCTCGATGCGTGCCGCGCAGCTCGCGCACGTCATGCCCTCGATGTCGAGGGCGATGACGGTCGGGGACGCAGCCCGGTCGGCGTCGTCGGTGCGTTCAGGCGTCGACAAGCTCGTAACCCGCCTCCCCGATCGCGTCGCGGACGGCGGCGAGCGGCAGCGAAGCGGCGCTCTCGACACGCGCGGTGCCCTCGGGCGCGCTCACCTCGACGGCGGTCACGCCGTCGAGTCGCGCGAGTTCGTCGCGAACGGCGCCCTCGCAGTGGCCGCAGCTCATGCCCGAGATCGTGTAGGTGGTGATCATGGCGCCCTCCAGGTGGTCCTCGTTCGTGGGTGTGTCACGTGGGACACGGCGACAGAATACCCCCATGGGGTATTCAGCACCAGCGGTTCAGCTCTTGACGAGCCGCTCGATCGCGCGCGTCGCCTCCGCGATCTTCGCCTCGACCTCGCTCGAGTCCCCGCTCGCGACGCTCGCTTCGACCGCGCCCGCGACGCAGTGCCCCAGATGGTCCTGCAGGAGGAGCATCGCGACGCGATCGAGCGCGGACTTGACCGCGGAGACCTGCGTGACGACGTCGATGCAGTACGCGTCCTCGTCGACGAGACGCTGCAGCCCGCGCACCTGCCCCTCGATCCGGCGCAGGCGATTCTGCAGCGCGACGACGTCACCCGCGTAGCCGTGGTGCCCCGTCGCGTCGTGCGCGGAGCAGTGCTCCCCTTCGGGCGCACGGTCGAGTGCGTCCGGATCCTCCTCGACGGGGCGGGTGTCGATCGCGCTCGTGTCCTGCTGACTCATGCACACAGAATACCCCGGGGAGGTACCGATCCCCCGAGTGCGCCCGACGACGTCAGAGCCAGGCGGGCTCGAGGAACCCGAACTCGACGAGGTCGCGCACATCCGGGGCGAGCGACACGGCGAGCGCGGTGTCGTCGAGGCCCAGGAGCGCCGCGATCGCCGTGACGATCTGGGCGCCCGCGAGCTCGCCGTCGCACACCGAGACGAACGCCGCGAGCTCGGTCGAGAGGGGGAACGTGCGGCGGAACCCGCCACCCTGCCGCAGCAGGATCGCGCTCGGGTGCTCGTCGCCCGGCCGCGAGTGGCGCTCCTCGGTGACGTCGCCCGCGACGACGAGCGTCTCGTCGAACAGTGCCGTGTCGTCGAGGCCGCGCAGCCACTCGACGCGCTCGAACTCGCCCGCGACGACGGGACCGAGCGGTTGTCCGAGCGCGGTGCCGATCTCCTCGAACCTCCGGAGGACGGGGCCGGACGCGTCCCGGCGTCGGTGCAGGAGGAGCATCCCGAGCCCGACCGCATCGACCCCACGCCGCGCGAAGTCGTCCAGGTAGTGCTCGAACGCCGAGCGCCAGGAGCCGAGCTCCGCGTTCTCGGCCGCGTCGCGCAGCCACATGTCGGCGTATTCGACGCCGCCCGCCCGCTCACGCTGCACGACGTGCAGATCGACGTCGTCGGATGCCCACGACCCGACGCGCTCGTGCCACGACGCATCCCCCTCGTGGATCTCCCAGTTGCCGAGCATGCACGCGACGCCACCGGGCTCGAGGACGTCGCCCAGCCCCGTCACGAGGTCGTGCACGATCGCGTCGCCGGGCCGGCCGCCGTCCCGGTAGGTGTACTGCTCGCTCGCGCGCTCGTCGTCGCGGCGTGGCGTGATGACGAACGGCGGATTCGACACGACGAGGCCGAACCGTTCGCCCGCGACGGGCTCGAGAAGATCGCCGAGGCGGAGCGACACCCGCTCGTCGAGCCGCGCCGGCTCGATGCCGAGGGCCGGCGCGCCGAGCAGCAGGTTGAAGCGCGCGAACGCGAGCGCGCGGGCCGAGATGTCGGTCGCGACGACGTGCGCGACGTGCGCGAGCAGATGGATCGTCTGCACCCCCATGCCGACGCCGAGGTCGAGGGCGCGCTCGACGGGCGTGCGCGGTGTGAGCTGCGCGAGGGCGGTCGTCGCCGGTCCGATCCCGACGACGTGGTCCCGCCGCAGGGGGCGCGCGAGGCCGGGCAGTTGCACGCCACCGAGGTCGGATGCGACCCAGAGGTCGAGCCCCTCGTCGCTCGCGTACGGCCGCAGATCGACGAGGGCCCGGACCTCACCGTGCTCGTCGGCCGGCCCCACGAGCCGGAGGGCGACGAGCTCGTCGAGCGCCACGACGTGCTCGGCGCGCACGGGCTCGGCGAGCAGGAACAGGCGGACGAGACCGCTCGCGCCGGGCACCTGGGCGTCGTCGGCCTCGGCCGCCCGGTCGAGCACGATCGAGGCCGGTGCCAACAGATCGCGGTGCAGGGCCGCCGCGGGCTCCTCCCCGAGGAGCCGTTCGACCCCGTCGACCGTGTAGTCGGCCGCGAGCAGGGCGGCGCGCAGCCGCGCGATCGCGTCGAGGTCGTCGGTGCGAGGGGCGTCCGTCGGGTCGTCGAACGCGGACTCACGGGGCTCGGCGCCGGACGCCGCGGGGGAATCGATCACCCGCACATTATGGTCGCACCTCCCGCTCGGGTCAGGCGTCCGAGTCCGCCCCGGCACCGCTCGGGTCGCGGACGGCGGCGAGCTCGCGCAGCGTCCGGATGCGGTCCTCCACGTCGAACGTCGTACCGGCGAGCAGCACCTCGTCGGCCCCCGTCCGTGCCGCGAGCTCGTCGATCCCTGCCGAGACGACCTCCGCCGACCCGGCGAGCTGGAACCCCGCCATCGCGTCGAACAGGCCCCGATCGGCGACCCGGTCGGCGTACGCGGCCACCTCGTCGGGGGCGATCACCTTGCCGCGCGCACCCGTGAAGATCTGGTGGCGCATGACCTTCGCCGGCCCCGACAGGTACGACACCGTCTCGGGGTCCGGCCCGGTGAGCGCCGACACGCTCACCATGAAGTACGGCTCGGCGAGTGCGGGGGACGGCTCGAAGTGCCGTCGGTAGTGCTCGGCCGCGCCGACGGGGTCACCGTTCATCCCGAAGTGGTTGGCGTACGAGTACGGCAGTCCGAGCCGCCCGGCGAGCTCGGCCCCGAAGAGGCTCGAGCCGAGCATCCAGATCTCGGGCCGCGTCGCCTGGTCCGGCGTCACGAGCAGACGCCGACCACCCGCGGGCGCGGTGCGCGGATCGCCGAAGAGCCCGAGCAGCTCGACCACGTCGGCGGGGAACTCGTCGACCGCCTGCTGCGACGTGTCACGGCGCAGCGCGGCCGCCGTGAGCGGGTCCGTCCCGGGCGCGCGGCCGAGCCCGAGGTCGATGCGGCCGGGATACAGCGCGTCGAGCAGCGCGAACTGCTCGGCGACGACGTAGGGCACGTGGTTCGGGAGCATGACGCCACCGGAGCCGAGACGGATGCGTTCGGTCGCTGCGCCGATCGCGCCGAGGAGCACGGCGGGCGCGGTCGACGCGACCGACACGGTGTTGTGGTGCTCGGCGACCCAGAAGCGCCGATACCCGTGCTCGTCCGCCGCTCGGGCGAGTCGTATGGAGGCGGCGAGGGCCGCTGCCGAGTCCTGTCCGGTGCTGACGGTTGCGAGATCGAGGACGGAGAGGGGAACAGCAGACATATTGGTGCCAACGCCCGGGAGCCGTCCGGATATTCCCCTCGACGGGTGTCCCGCGGCGCCCGACATCCGTCTCGACGATGATGTCGCATCAGCCCACCGACGATGCCCCGCCACCGCGCCGCCGATACGATCGGAGCGCACCCGGCCCGAGCGACCGTCCCGTCTTCGCCCCGCGTCGGGGCCGGAAGGACGCACAGGTGACCGACACTCATCGGCGCGCGATGACCGCGATCGCCGTGCTGTTCCTCGTCCCCACGCTCACGGCGTGCGTGTCGGTCACCGCGACCCCCGCGGCGGGCGGCTACCAACCGTACGCTCCGGCCGTGGTGTCCGAGGAGGTCGCGCTCCGCGACACGTTCGACTCCTCGGCGCCGGAGACGCACGACTACTGGTCGAATCCCGACATGTTCGCCGACGCCGACGGCATGAACTTCACCGACCCCGACAACGGCATCACGGTCGGGGCGAGCGATCCCGCGACCGGCGCCTACTTCCCGCCGACGACCCCGACGCCCGCCGCGGAATCGACGAACGGGTACGGCGACATCGCCCAGGCGCAGCAGTACGACCGCGGCGGGCTCGGCGCATCGACGTTCGGCCGGCTCTACATGGCCTTCAACGGTCACAACGGCGTCTGCTCGGCGACCGTCGTCAACAGTTCGCGCGGTGACATCGTCGTGACCGCCGCACACTGCCTCATGGATCTCTCGGGCGATCGCAGTACGCCACAGAACGTCGTCTTCGTCCCCGGCGACGCCGGCAACGCGCAGACCCAGCCGTACGGCCAGTGGGCCGCGGTCGAGTACCTCATGCCGCAGAATTTCGTCGACAACGCACACGTCGAGGCCTCCGGATCCGTCACGGGAGCCGGCTGGACCACGGACTTCGCGTTCCTCATCATGGAGGAGAAGAACGGCCAGTCCATCCAGGACGTCACGGGCGGCCAGGGCATCTCGTTCGGCGTCCCGGTGCAGGCCATCACGCAGATCGGCTATCCGACCGCCGAACCGTTCGACGGGACGGACGAGTTCGTGTGCGCATCGACGAGCTGGACGCAGAGCTTCGCGGGCGGCTACAGCCATCCGTGCGACATGACGCCGGGATGCTCGGGCGGCGGCTGGTTGGCCTACTTCGACCGCACGCTCGGCGCCGGCTACATCATCGCGACGACCTCGACCGTCTCCCTGAGCGGAACGCCCACGACGAGCGGCTCGCCGCTCGGGAAGCAAGCGCTCGAACTGTACGAACAGGCGGACGCGAAGCAGTGACGGATCTCATCCCGCCGTCGCACATCGCACCTCCGTTCGCGCGACGAGCGGCCACGGTCCCCCGGCTACCATGAACCGAATCATCCGGCGGCGGCGAGCCGCCGTCGCCCCGGCCCCCACCACGAGGGAGAGGACGCCGATGCTCCGTTCACGATCGTGCCGCGCACTCGCACTCGTGATCTCGGCCGCCGTCCTCGGCCTGACCGGCTGCACGGCGGTCGACGCCGTCCCTGCGGCGGGCGGCTACGCCCCCTACGCCCCACCCGTGCAGATCGAATCCGTGAGCCTCCGCCAGACCTTCGACTCGACGCCGCAGGAGAGCCACGACTACTGGTCGAATCCCGACATGTTCGCGGACGCGAGCGGCCTCGAGTTCACCGACCCGGACAACGGCGTCTCGCTCGGCCCGGGTGACCCCGCGACCGGGGCCTACTTCCCACCCACCGTGCCGACCCCGGCGGCGGAGTCCGCGAACGGGTTCGGCGACATCCCGGAGGCCGTTCCGTACGATCGGGCCGGCCTCGGGGCCGCGACCTACGGTCGCCTCTACTTCGAGGTCGCGGGATCCACCTACGTGTGCTCGGCGACCGTCGTCAACAGCACGTCCGGCAACGTCGTCGTGACGGCGGCGCACTGCGTCATGGCCCTCGACGGCAGCGGGACCCCCGCCACGAACGTCGTGTTCGTCCCCGGTGACGCCGGGAACGGCGCATCGCAGCCGTACGGGATCTGGGCGGCGACCGAGTTCCTCGTGCCGCAGAACTTCATCGACAACGCTCGCGCAGACGAGAAGGGACGCGTGAGCGGTACCGGCTGGACCACGGACTTCGCCTTCCTCGTGATGGAGGAGAAGAACGGCCAGTCGATCCAGGACGTCACCGGTGGGCAGGGCATCGCATTCGGGGTGCCCGTGCAGGCGATCACACAGATCGGCTATCCGTCGGCGCCGCCGTTCGACGGGTCGGACGAGTACATGTGCGCGTCGACGAACTGGTCGCAGAGCTCGGCGGGCGGCTACAGCCATCTCTGCGACATGACCCAGGGCTCGTCGGGCGGTGCATGGAACGCCTACTACGACAAGGGCCTCGGCGCGGGATACGTCGTCGCCGTCAACTCGACGGGCGGGAACGACGTCTCGAACGGGTCCATCCTCGGTCGTCAGGCACTCGAACTCTACAGGGAGGCGGGCGCATGACCCGACGAACGAACGCGCTCGGGCTCGCCGTCCTCGCGCTCGCGATGCTCACGGGGTGCGCCGGCGTGACGCCGTACGGTGTCGCGAACCACGACGCGAAAGCGGCCTTCCACGAGGCGGCCGCCCTCGAAGTGCTCGGGACCTCGATCTTCGAGGGCATCGCCGAGACGGAGAACTTCACCTCGGTCGGCTACGCGCACGCCCAGACCTCGCAGGGCGAGACCCTTCACACGCGGCTCGAGACCACGGTCTGGGGAACGACGTACAAGTCGCAGCAGGCCGCCGTGATCGAACACGGCACGATCGATGTCGTGCACATGGGCGGGAGCATGAACACCTACTTCCTGTTCGGTGACGCGTACCTCCCCGTGACGAAGACGCCGTGGGTCTCGATTCCCCAGGGGGACATCGGACGAACGCAGGAGGAGCTGTGTCGCTTCGAGTCCGTCCAGTTCCTCTGCGGCATCTCGAACGCGTGGACGTTGACACAGGAGGCGCACGGCAAGGACATCCCGGTGCAGATCGAGGTGAACGCCGACGGCTCCCGCCATGTCACCTCCGCCGTGACGTTCGCCTCGCTCCATGACGCCGAGCTCTTCACGATGACGGACGAGCTGCGGCAGCGACTGGGGGACGAGGTCATGGAGGCGTTCATCCCGCTGCACGTGTGGCTCGACCCGAACGGGGTCGTCACGAAGGTCGAGGTCAACGGTCAGGTCGGGTCCGACTCGGAGTCCCTGCAGGCCCAGTTCGGGTTCGAGCTGACGGGTGAACCGGACGACGCCGACAAGCCGACCGACCCCGCGACGCTCGACCAATCGTTCGTCACCCAGATACCGTCCGGCCAGGTGGGCGCGTTCTGGACGGCGATCAACGAGATCCGCGACGGCAAATGATCCGCACGCACCACGAGGAGCACGCATGAGCACCCCGAACTCACCCTTCGGCACCCCGCAAGGCGGCGGCTACGGACAACCGTCGGGGGCCTACGGCCAGCCCGCCGGGAGCGGCTACGGTCAGCCCGCGGTCGGCGGCTTCGGCCAGCCTGGCGGCGGCTACGCGCAGCCCGCGGGGGGCAGCTTCGGCCAGCCCGCCGGCGGTGCCTACGGTGGCGCCGGGAGCTTCGGCGTCCAGCCGTCGAGCTACGGACAGGGCACGCAGCCGCCCGCCACGCAGGGATCCACCAACCGTTCACCGTCCCGGTCGCTCCTGACACTGCTCATCGCCACGCCCCTCGCGCTCGTCGTGGGCGGCGTCGCGGGCTTCTTCATCGCGTCCATCGGCATCGGCACGCTCCCGAAGGGCGAGGTCGAGGCGCAGGTGACCGCGGTGTTGCAGACCGACTTCGGGCTCACCGAGCTGCAGGGGGTCACGTGCCCCGACCGGATCGAGAACGAGCAGGGCGATTCGTTCCAGTGCACGTTCGAGTACGCGGGACAACAGCAGTCGGTCACGGTGACGATCGGATCCACCGACGGACAGCTCGTCGTGGGCTCGCCGGAGGCCTGAGCCCGGCGTCCCGGACGCCGGGAACGCGAGCGGCGACGTCCGGTCGTCCCGGACGCGGAGTTCAACCGTGTCGCGGCGGCGGCTCGACGGGGAGCCGGACGCCGCCGACCACGAGCGCACACTCGGGCGCGTTCTCGAGGGCCACGGCGACCCGCCACGCGTGGGATTCACTGAACGGCGGCAGCCGGTCGACGGGGAACCACACGACGTCGGTCGACTCCTCGTCACCGACCTCCCCCTCTCCCGCGATCCAGCGACAGCGGAACACGAGCGTGCAGTACTGCGCCCGGTCGCCGTTGACGTGCGTCACCTCGCCGGTCACGGTCACGAGCACGAGCCGTTCGACCTCGACCTCGACCCGTGCCTCCTCCAGGCACTCGCGCACGGCGGTCGTCGCGGGATGCTCCCCCGGGTCGACGATGCCGGTGACGGGCGTCCACTCACCGTTGTCGCTGCGGCGCACGGCGAGCATGCGTTCGACGCCGTCCGGGTCCGGGCGGAGGACGATCGCCGTCGCTCCCACGAGCCACAACGGATCGTGACCGATGCGTTCGCGGAGCGCGCGGACGAAGTCCGGGACGGGCACGTCAGCCCGTCGTCACGCCGAAGACGAGCCCGAGCACGTACGTGACCGCGGCGGCACCGTAGCCGATGAGCAACTGCCGCAGAGCACGCTTCCAGGGCGGCGCACCCGAGAGGATGCCGACGATGCCACCCGTGATGAGCAGCGCGATCCCGACCACCGCGGCCGATACGAAGACGGCCGTGAGCCCCTGGAGCCCGAAGAGGTAGGGGAGGACCGGGATGATCGCGCCGCCGGCGAAGAAACAGAAACTCGACATCGCCGCGCCCCAGGGCGTGCCGAGCTCCTCGTGCTCCTCGCCGCCGGTTAGGTTCACCGGACCCGACTCCGGCGCGGCCCCCTGCAGCGCGATCATGCGATCGGCCCGCTCCTGCGCGTCGTCCGCCGACATGCCGCGTGCCCGGTACACGAGCGCGAGCTCGTTCGCGTCGACGTCGAGCCTGGGGATGAGGGAGGGCGTCTCCGGATTCGGGGTCGACGCCTGGAGCAGCTCGCGCTGCGAGCGCACGGAGACGTACTCGCCCGCACCCATCGAGAGCGCCCCGGCGAGGAGTCCCGACAGACCGGTGATGAGGATGACCTGCGGCGAGACGCCCGTCGCGCCGACACCGAGAACGAGCGCGAGGTTCGACACGAGCCCGTCGTTCGCCCCGAAGACGGCGGCGCGGAACATCCCCGACATGCGCGTCCTGCTCCGCATGGCGAGACCGCGCACGACCTCCTCGTGGATGCGCTCGTCGGCGGCCATCGTGGGTGTCGCGTCCGCCTCCGTCGCGTACGGCGACCGGGCCTCGGCCTGCTGCATGAGCGCGAGCACGAACACGGAGCCGAACCGCCGGGCGAAGACACCGAACAGTCGCGTGTTGATGCCGGGCTTGACGCCGCCGTCCCCCCGCTCCCCCAAGAGTTCGCGCCAGTGCGCCTCGTGCCGTCCCTCGGCGTCGGCGAGGGCCAGGAGGATGTCGCGTTCCTCCCCCTCGCGTCGCTGGGCGAGGTCACGGTAGACGGCGGCCTCCGCTCGCTCGTTCGCGAGGTAGCGACGCCAGAGGCGGATGTCCTTCGGCGACGGGTCGCGGGTGAGATCGCCGTCGCCCGGGGCGGAGAGGACAGGAGTCATGTGCATCGATGATATCGGTCGTGCGCGTCGTCCGGCAGGCCTCGCGGTGCGCCGTCGGTCCCGTCCCGAACGGGAGAACGCCCGCCCGGTCGCACCGGGCGGGCGTTCTGCGCCGAATCGTCGAAGATCAGCTCAGCTTGTCCTTGAGGCGGTCGACGCCCTCCTTGACCGAGTCGGCCGCGTCGGAGACGGCGTTCTTGACCTTGGCCTCGAACTGGTCGGCGCGACCTTCGCGCTTGAGCTCGTCGTTGTTCGTGACTGCGCCGGCGGCCTCCTTCGCGCGGCCGCCGAGGTCCTGCGAGGTGTGCTTGATGTCGTCGTCCAGTGCCATGGAGCCTCCCGGGTCGGTGGTCGCCCGCCGGTCGGCGGGCCTCACGACCACCATCTCGCCCGAAGCTGACAGCGACCTCGGACCGCGCCTCGGCGCCCGTGACGTGTGGGCTCACGGCGGGGAGCCGGAGCGACCGCGTGAACGTGGCCGGGTCAGCCGCCGAGGGCACCCGCGTCGGTCGCCGACACGTCGACGCGCGAGAAGTTGAGGTACGAGCGCGAGGCGGTCGGGCCGCGCTGCCCGAAGTAGCGCGATTGGTAGGCGGCGGATCCGTAGGGGTGCTCGGCGGCACTCGCCAGTTGGAAGAAGCAGAGCTGGCCGATCTTCATCCCGGGCCAGAGCTTGATCGGGAGCGTCGCGACGTTCGAGAGCTCGAGCGTGACGTGGCCCTGGAACCCCGGATCGATGAACCCGGCCGTCGAGTGCGTGACGAGCCCCAGGCGCCCGAGCGAGCTCTTGCCCTCGAGCCGTGCCGCGATCGAGTCGCCGAGGGTCACCTGCTCGTACGTCGAGGCGAGCACGAACTCCCCCGGGTGCAGCACGAACGCCTCGTCGGCGTCGACCTCGACGAGCCGTGTCAGCTCGGGCTGTTCCTCGGACGGGTCGATGAACGGGTAGCGGTGATTGTCGAAGAGCCGGAAGTACCGGTCGAGCCGCACGTCGATCGACGACGGCTGCACCATGCCGACGTCGTACGGTTCGAGACCGATGGCGCCCGCGTCGATCCCGGCCTTGATGTCCCCGTCGCTCAGCAGCACGCGATCAGGATAGCGGCGCCACCCGTCGGGCGTTCGGGCGGGCTCCCCGCGACGGTGGAACACGAACTGCGCGACCTTGCTACACTGGGGCGGTCGGCCGAACGGCCGGTGCGCGGATGTAGTTCAATGGTAGAACTTCAGCTTCCCAAGCTGATAGCGCGGGTTCGATTCCCGTCATCCGCTCCGAAATCGGATCGTGCGACGGTCGCCCGTGTTCGGCAGCCGAACGCACGGAGACGCATGGGCGAGACGACGCCGTGGGAGGACCCGAGGCCCGATCCCCACGCCTTCCTCGCGCGTCTCGAGGCCGGCGGTCGCGAGGCCGACGAGCAGGAGCGGGCGGACGCGGTCGCCGCGGCGGCCGAGTCGCGAGCGATCGAGGACGTGCGAATCGAGCGAGAGCGTCGAGCCGCCGAGCGCGCCGCATCCGCTGCACGGCACGCGCGTGCGATCGAGGACGCGGCGGCTCGCGCGGCCGTGGCCGACGCCGAGGCAGCGGCGGCGAGCGCGGTCGTGGCCGACGCCGAGGCAGCGGTCGCCCGCGCGGCGAGGATGCGCCGGTGGGCGCGGGACGTGGGCACGGAGGCCTCGGGCGCACGACGCGGGACCCGGCCCCGCCGCGGCGACCGACGGCCCACGCACCTCGGGATGCGCCCGACGTCCGCCGGGGGCGCCGTGCGTGGACGCTTCGGAATCCTCCTGGCCGTCGCCGCCGTCGCGGTCCCGCTCCTCGGCCATCCCACCGTGCTCGCGGCGGTCCTGGGCGGACTCGCGGGCGTCGCCGCGCTCGTCGTCGTCTGGTGGCGCGACCGCGGCGGACGTGGTTTCGCAGCGGCACCGATCGTCATCGCCGTCGTGACCGTCGTGGCCACCGTCGGCATCGGCGTCGCCGTCGCCCGATTCGGCACCTGACACGCACACGCTCGGAGCGCTCACCATTGGCGGCGCCCCGCGACGCCCATAGACTCCACCCGAGCGGGCACCGAGCGGCGCCCCCTCCACCCGGGGGTACACGTGGCCCAGAGGGAACGAACCGAGCGCGAGGGCTACGCCGAGTCGGACCGTTCCGTCGCGCCGAACCACGACTACCGCGCACCGAGCGCGTACCGCGCCCCCGACCTCTTCACCGGGTCGACCTTCACGGCGGTACCGGACGACCGTGCCCCGGCCGCGGACGCGACGCGCGCCGGGAGCGACCCATCGCGGGACGACACCGACCGCCGCCCGACGATGCGACGCGTCTCGCAACACACAGCACGAACCGGAGCCCACGACCGAGCGACGGCCCGGCCGGCCGCGGCGTTCCGCTCGACCACATCGCGCGAGCCCCGCTCCTCGTATCGATCGCTCGCCGCCACATCGGAGCCGCCGGTCACCGAGACCGAACGGTACCGCGCGCTGCTCGGCCCGATCGCCATGATCTTCGGTGCGCTCGCCATGGTGGCGTTCCAGTTCTCCGTGGGATTCCCATGGATCCTCATCGCGCTCGGGGTGGCCTTCGCGATCCCCGCCTACTCGCGAGGCGTCCGTCCGCGAGGCGCGTCGGCCCTCTCGCGCGGCCTGACGATCATCGGTTTCGCAATCCTCCTCGTCGCGATCATCATCATGCTCACCGGCACGGGCACGAGAGCGGGCTCGGGTCGGGGCGCCGACGGTCCGATCATTCCCGTCCACCACGTCCCCGCATCGGGGCCGCCCCTCACGCTGACCGGTCACGGCGACGAAACGCTCCCCGTCGCCACCGGTTCGCTCGCGGTCGTGACCGTCGAGCCGGCCACGGCTCGCGACACCGTGCGCGTGAGCACGCTGCTGGACGACGGCACGGCCGGCGCGGAGATCGTCGTGTCCACGGGCCTCTCCGAACGCGGCGTCCTCACCGGCGGGCGCTTCGCGCCGAACAACGGCCTCATCGTCGAGGCCGACGGCGAATGGACCATCACGATCGCTCCGTGGACCGAACTGCCCACGTACAAGCTGGGTGCCACGATCGTGGGAGAGGGCGACGCCGACGAAACGGAGATGTTCGCCTTCGAGGGTCTCGGGGGCATGGGAACCTTCACGTTCGACGCCCCTGAGGGAGACGCCCTCCATCAGGAGCTCTATCCGAGCGAGATGACCATCACGATCCACAGCACGGATCGGACCCGGACGATCGATGGGGTCTCCCTCATGGACACCCGGATGCTGTGGCCGATGCGACCACTCGTCGTGACGGTCACGAGCAATGTGCCGTGGCGTCTGGAGATCGCACCGAGCCCGTGACGGACACGGGCGACGAGCCCGGCGGGTCGGACGCCGTGCGTGGCGACGGGTCACGATCCGCGCACCGGCCCCGTCCGAAGGCACACCCGGAGGACGATGCCGCGTGGTCGAGGCGCGCCCTAGACTCGCCGCGAGCGGGCACCAGGACGGGTGCCCACCCGTAACACGGAGGTGCCCGGTGCCGGACGCACGACAGCCGGACGAGACCGATGGCGAGCCCACGGGGCGCGTCGACTACTCGAACCGCGACTACAGCGCGCCGACGGGATACCGTGCGCCCGACTTCCTCAGCTCGTGGTCACGCCCGGCGACGGAGGCCGGAGCCACACCGGACACGGACGACGGCGCGGACGTCGATGCCCGTGTCCACGACGGCCGATCGGACCACGAGCGCGACGCTCCGGACGGTGATGCACCCGCTGCCGATACGGCAGGATCCGACACGGCCGGATCCGACGCGCCCGACCCCGTCGCCGCGCCGGGCGAGGCCGAGCCGGACAGCCCGCTCGGTCATTGGGGCGCCGCGTCGTCGGGCGATGCGGTCACCACCGAGGGGGCGATCGATCGCGACGGACACTCGCCCGCGGACGTCGGGGGCGCCGTTCCCCCCGCGGCCGCCGAGGGCCCGGAGGGACACCGCGACGCACCCGCCGGACGCGACACCGACACCGAGCTCGCGTCGTCCGGGAGCGACGATCACGACGACGACCACGGGTGGGACGACGAGCGGGACGGGAATCACGACAGCTCGGCCTCGTCGGACGCCCCAGCCTGGACCCCGAGGTCCGACCCGCCCGAGCAGGCCGAGCAGGCCGAGCCGGCCGAGCAGCCCGGCACGCCCCGCGACCACTCGATCCTCGCGATGTTCTTCGGCCTCGCCGCGCTGTTCATGGCGCTCATCTCGCCACTGTTCCTGTGGGCGTTCGTCACGCTCACGGCCGTGTTCGCATTGCCGCCCTTCCGACACGGGGGCGCCCGGCGCATCCGCGCGCTCATCGCGGGCGGACTCGCGCTCGTCGGCGTGATCCTGTTCGTGGCCACCTCACTCACGGTTCCGACCGGGAGCGGGGTCGCCGACGACACGCTCGACCCGGCCGCCACCTCGGCGAACGGCGAGCCGTTCGTCATCGACGGCTCCGGGGACGCGGACGTGCGCTTCCCCATGCCCGACGGTCCCGGCTCGTTGGCCGTCGTCGACATCACCTACGAGGGACCGAGCGGCAGCCTGTTCGCGGACGAACTGGTCGACGACGGCTACGGCACCTCCGTCGCCTCGATCTACCGCAGTGGCACCGCCCGCGGCATCGTGAACGGGTCGTCCTCCGGCGAAGCGCTCGGCCTCGAGATCGAGGCGGAAGGCGATTGGAGCATCCGTGTCAGCTCGGTGACGAGTCTTCCGACGTTCGACACGACCGTCTCGGGCGAGGGTGACGCGTTCCTGTACTACGACGGTCCTGCGGGCGTGAGCACCTTCACGTTCGAGAAACCGGTGTACGTGAACGTCGAGCTGCTCGGCACGGAGGACAGCTGGTCGGTCTACGGCTCCGACTTCCTCGTGTTCAGCAAGCTGTGGCCCGCCGGCCCCCTCGTCGTCTCGATCGAGAGCGATGAGGCCTGGACGCTCGACATCCTGCCCGGCGCCACGACGGCCCTGGGCGTCGACCCGGCCGCGACGCCGGACGGGGTCGAGTCGCCCTCGACCGAGCCCGACGCGACCGACGGTGCGCCAGCTCCCGAGGGCACCGCCCCCGCCGAACAGCTCGGCGAGGACGGGGCGACGGAGGGGTGAGCGCATCCGTACCCGACGACCACGCCGGCCGCGTGCCGCGGTCCGGCGGCCAGCTCGAGCTGCACTCCGGCGCCTACGTCGCGACCGTCGCGACCATCGGCGCGACACTGCGCACGCTGCAGCACGACGGGCGTGACCTCGTCGTCCCCTTCGCGGCCGACGAGGTGCGCCCCGCGTGGCGGGGTGCGACGCTCGCGCCCTGGCCGAACCGCATCGTCGACGGCCGCTGGGAACGCGACGGGATCACGCACGCCCTCCCGCTCACGGAGCCCGAGCGCGGGCATGCGCTGCACGGACTCGTCGCGTGGCTCGACTTCGAGCCGGTCGAGCGCACGGATGCACGGGTCGTGCTCGCGGCGACGATCCAGCCCCAGCCCGGCTACCCGTTCCGTGTCGAGGTGCGCAGCACGTTCGAGCTCGACCGTCACGGCCTGCGCCAGCGTGTCGAGGCGAGGAATCTCGACACCGTGGACGCACCGTTCGGGACGGGGCCGCACCCCTACCTCGTCGCGGGGCCGGGGCCCGTCGACGAATGGGAGCTGCTGCTCCCCGCATCGCACGTCCTCGAGACCGACGAGCGACTCGCCCCGCTCGGTCTCGTGGACGTCGAGGTCGATCCGGAACGGTTCGACTTCCGCGAGCCCAGACCGATCGGTGCGGCCGTCCTCGACCACACGTCCACCGGCATCGAACGCGACGCCACGGGCCACGCCCGTGTCGAGGTGCGCGGGGACGACGGAGCGGGCGTCGCCGTGGTGTTCGACCGCGCGTGTGCGTGGGTGCAGCTCTACAGCTCCGACCTTCCCGGCACCGCGATGCACCGCGCGGGCCTCGCGGTGGAGCCGATGACGTGCCCGCCGGACGCCTTCAACTCGGGCACCGATCTCGCCGAGATCCCACCCGGCGGGACGTTCACCGCGGGGTGGCGGATCGCCGCGCTCCCGCCGTTCGCCTGACCCCGCGCGGCCGCGACGAACCGGCCGCGCGGGATTCCCGGCGAACGTATATGCTCTGTCCACCGGCTGTCCAGGTGGCCGGTTCCCCCCATTGCCGCGACCTCCGCGCCGGCCCGATCGATCGGGCCGAAACCGAGCAGTGTTCCCGGCCGAAGCGACCGAGGAGCGTGCGTGCCAGACGTCCCATCCACGAGCGCGGAGCGCCTCGACGGCGCCACGCCGATGACCACCCCGATGCCCGCGATCAGGCATTCGATCAGGCGCCTTCCCGCAGCCGTCGACGAGCCGTACGTGTCCGTCCCCACCTCCTATGCGCTCGCCTGCGCCCCGCGCGGCGGGCGTTTCGCGTTCCTCGCGGTGCTCCTCGGCGTCGCGGCCGTCCTGCTCGCGTTCGAACCGGTGCCCGTGCTGCTCGCGGTCGTCCCGTGGGTCTGTTCGATCGCGTTCGCCGCCGTGGCGATCCGACGTCGCACGCGTCGCACGGCCCTCGTGGTGACCGCCCTCTCGCTCGCGGCGGTCGCCGTGGGGATCGCGGTCATCGACCACCTCTTCTGACGTCGGGGCATCCGGTGCGGACGCGATAATCGCGTCGCCCGCGCGCGCCGCCGCGACGGTGCGCTCGCTAGGCTCGAACGCATCACTCGACCCCGACGGTCGACCGCGACGCAGCAGTTGAGGAGCACGATGCCCACCATCCACGTCGTCAACGGCCCGAACCTCAATCTGCTCGGGACGCGAGAACCTGAGGTCTACGGCCACGAAACGCTCGCCGATGTCGAGGCACGCTGCCGGACGCTCACCGATTCGCTCGGCCACGCGCTCGTGTTCCGGCAGAGCAACAGTGAGGGCACGCTCGTCGACTGGCTGCAGGACATCGGGCGCGAGGTGGCGGCCGGCTCGGCGCTCGGCGTCGTGCTCAACGCGGGCGCCTACACGCACACCTCGGTCGCCCTGCGCGACGCGATCGTCGGCGCGAGCGTGCCCACGATCGAGGTGCACGTGTCGAACGTGCACGCCCGTGAGGAGTTCCGACACCACTCCTACCTCTCTCCCGTCGCGATCGGCATCGTCGTGGGCTTCGGGACCGGCGGCTACGAGCTCGCGATCCGAGGCCTCGCGGAGCGGGGCCGGGACGGGCGAGGCGGATGATGACGGTCACGCCGTCACCCCGCGTGTGCCACGCGCTCCGGGCCCGATAGGCTCGCACTGCCGCGTGGTGCGGCACGTGCCGCACGGTGCCCCACGGTCGACGACGGAGCGATCGCACGACCTCCGTTCCGGCCGCCGAATTCCAGCCGTCGATCGTCCCGCACGATCGGGAGTCGCCCACCAGAGGAGACCGCATGGGACAGCATCCCGAGGACGAGGCGCCGCGCCCGGAGGGGCCCTCGCTTTTCTCGTCGCTCGCCGCACCTGCGCCCGAGCTGTTCGGCCCGTCACCGACGACTGGATCCACCGACGACGGGGTCACGCCCGAACGTGTTCATGCGCCCGAACGTCCCGGCGCGGAGGCCGTCGCCCCAGCGGACGAGCCACGCGCCGATACCGGTCCCGCTCCTGAGGCGGCCGGCAACGGTCCCGTGCACGACGACGAGATCTCCTCCGAGACGATTCCGAGGGCACCGCGTCGCCCGGACCCCACACCGGTCGAGGAGACGGTACGAGCGGACACGCCCGCGTGGCAGGTGGCGCCTGCACCAGCACTCGGCCACGTCGCGGGGGCACCCGACCCCACACCGACCGATGGGCCCGCACCCGATCGCATCGCCGCGCCGTCCTCAGCGGGGACCCCGGCATCTGCACCCGCCCCCTCCCCCGCACCCACACCCGCACCCGCGGGCAGCGAACGTCGGTGGCGCGAGGACGCCGATGCGGTCGCCCCCGCGGACGATGTCTTCGACGACGTGCTCTGGCCCGACGCCGCGGCACCGGAATCCCCGTGGTCGACACCCACCCGCGGTCACGATGCGACGCCGTCCCCGCCGGGGTCACCCGTCCCACCGTTCGAGGAGCGGACCGGGAACGCGCCGACGTCACCGGACGACGCCCCCGGTCCACCGCCCGAGGATCCCCCAACGCTCTCTTCCGCACCGGCGCCGTCGGCGTGGCCGTCGGACGTGTCCTCGCGCCCCGCCACGATCGTCCCGCCCCCGTCCTTCGTGCGTCCCGACCCGCCGCGGCTCGAGCCCCCGGGCGACAGCTCGTCGTCCGAGGCGGACCGCGCGTCGCGGCAGATCTCGGCCCCTCCCGGCAGTGGCGGCAACTCGGCTCCGGCATCGACCACGTGGTTCGGACCGCCCCACGAGACCGTGCGACCCACGGACGGCGATCGATCGTTCGACCGGGACGCGGACACCGTCGCCGACGACTCCCACACGTGGTGGCCGCCGACGGCCGAGGCGTCCTCCGTCGGGGCTCCCCGGACGGTTCAGGAGCCGCCCGACGCCCCGGACTCCCGGCCGCCTGCCGGACCATTCACCGCGCCGGAACCGGTCACCCCGTCCGAACCGTTCGCCACTCCCGCGGCGCTCACCCCGCCCGAACCGGTCGAACCGGTCACCGCGCCCGAACCATTCGCGACGCCCGGGCCATTCACCGCGCCCGAACCGGTGGCCCCGCCCGAACCGTTCGCCACTCCTGTGGCGCTCACCGCGCCCGAACCGCGCACGACTCCCGAGCGATTCGACACCTCCTGGCCGCCCGCCACCCCGGATTCCGCGGGCGCCCGCGACCCCTTGGCCGCACCGGAACCGTTCGGTACTCCGGGGCGGGACGCCGCCACCGGGCCATTCGGCCCCCAGGACTTCCCGGACACCCGGGCCCCGTTCGCGAACCACGACCCGGTCGGTGCCCCGAGCCGGGAACCGGACGCCGCCGGACCGTCCGCGAGCGCCCCGGCGGCCGGCGGCTCCGGTGACCTCCTCGCTGCCGCGCCCGCCGCGTCGGCCGACGACGCCCACCCCCTCGCGGCGGAACCGACCGGCACATCGGCGTCGCCGGACGCCGACGCCCGGACGGTCACGGACGCGGACGACGGTTCCGACGAACCCGGTGCGGCGTCACCGAGCGACGGGGACTCGCCGTTCGACTCGTGGTTCGCGCCGCACGCACCCGTCCCGACGCGGCGGCCGGTCACGACGTCCGAGCGTCCGCCGTCGCCGTTCGACGCGCCCGGTCCGCTCGACGATCCGCACGCGCTCGGCGATTCGCCGGCCGCCCCGGAATGGCGTCCCGCGCCCGCCGGGCCGTCGACGTCGGATGCCCGAGCCGCGACTCCCGATGCCACTTGGCCCCCTGCCGATCCGACCCACGAACACGTTCCGGAACGACCCACCCGGGAGGCGCCGGACGAGCCCGAGCCGGCCAACGCCGCCGCGTCACGTCGTGGCGGCACGGCCGCCCGCGTGCTCGGCGTCCTCGCGCTCGTCATCGGCCTCGGTGCCGTCGGCGCGGCCATCCTCCCGCTCACGAGCGCGTGGTCGTGGATCCCCGCGGTCGTGGCGATCATTCTCGGCGTGATCGCACTCGTGCGTCGTGCCGCACCGCGATTCCCCGCCGTGGCCGGAACGGTGCTCGGGCCGGTCGCGCTCGCGATCGCCGTCCTCGTCAGTTTCACCGCGGTCTTCGATGCGATCGCCGGAACGGTGCTCGCGGGGACGACGCCGACGCCCGAACCGACGACGGTCGAGACACAGGAGCCGGAGGCACCACCCGTGCCCGCCGACGTGGTACACGAGGGCGTGGGCTCCGCCGTCCTCCCGATCCAACCGATCGACGGACTCGACCAGCCGATCATCGTGCTCGTTTCCGCCACGGAGGCGGAGGTCCCGATCGAGGTCTGGTCGCTCGGCTCGGCGGGCCAACGACTCGAGAAGCTCGTGGACGCCCTCGGCCCGTACGACGGGACGGTCGCGTTCGACGCCGTTCCACCCCCGACCGCGGCCCCGGACGCCGGGACCGATTCGGGTTCGAGCGACGACGTCACGCCCGGCGACCAGACGAGTGGCGACGTGTCGCTCGAGATCATCACCGAGGGCGCCTGGACCGTCACGATCCGCTCGATCGAGGCGCTCGAGACCTTCGGGGACCAGACGTCCGGAACGTCCGACACCGTGCTCCGCTACGACGGTCCCGGCGGGATCGCCACGATCGGCTATACGGGCACGGGCAGCTTCTCGGTCCGCCGGTACGCCGAGAACACCGAGGTCCTGCTGAACACGATCGGCGCGTACGAGGGGTCGGTCAACTGGCCGAGCGGCGCGTCGCTCGTGACCGTGCGCGCCGCGGGGCCGTGGACCATCACGGTCGCCTGACGGACGTCACCGCGGCGGCGAGCGGGCGCGCGACGGCGAGCGGGCCGTCGCTACCGGCTACCACCTCGCGGCGACGCACCGCGACGGGACCGACCGCCGTGGCGGTCGTTCCGTTCATCGCTCCGCCGCGACCGCGAGCGCGCCGATGACCGCGTCGAAGTCGGCGCTCACCGCACGACCGACCTCGGCACACACCTCCGGCGCCGCCCCCTCGACTCAGGCCAGCGCGCCGGCGGGCAGCCCGAGCACGCCCTCGACGGCACGCAGCATGAGCCGGAAGCGCTCACCGTCATCGCGCCACCGGACGAGCGATTGCGCGTTCACGCCGTCGATCATGCCGAGGATCTGCCACGCGGCCTCACCGGCATCGCCCGGCGGGAACGCGTCGTCGCGGATGCCGAGCTCGATCGTGCGGGCGATGAACGCCTGCCACGCATCCATGTGCTCGCGCACGCGCGCCGCGAGCACGTCGTTGCGTCCACCGAGCGCCCACGCCTGCACCCACACGAGCGTCACGTCGTCGCGACGCCCGTCGAGCAGTGTGTGCAGGAGCAGACGAAGCCGCTCGCTCGCGTCGGAAACGTCGGCGACGAGGGATTCGAGCTCCGCGAGCTCGGCCCCGACGACGGTCGCGAACGTGTCGGCCACCAGTTCCTCCATGCTCGGCGCGTAGTGCGCGACGAGCGCGGGCGTGACGCCCGCACCCGCCGCGACCTGCCTGAGCGTGAGCGCACCGATGCCGTCCCGCAGCGCGATGCGTTTCGCCGCCTCGGCGATCTCGCTCCGCCGCTCATCGGGACTGAGGCGGACCCTCGGAGTCGTCGCCATACCGCCCACCTCCTTCTCCCTCGCCCCAACGGTAGGGGATGGCTCGATCGGGCGCCGCGAGCGCTTCACCGAACGCCCCGGGGCGACGCCGATGCCCAGCGAATCCGCAGTCGCTCGTTCGTTGACTCCCCGGGTCGCTTCGACTACCGTCATCCTAATTGATCACTCGATCAATATAAGTTCCACGGAGGACCGATGACCTGGCGCATGCCCGCGGAGACCGCTCCGCACGATCGCACCTGGATGGCCTTTCCCCGCGTCGGTGTGACGCTCGGCGAATCGACCGCGGACCGGGAGGAGGGGTACCGCGCCTGGACGGACGTCGCACACGCGATCGGCGAGTTCGAGGAGGTCACGATGGTCGTCGACCCCTCCGAGCGCGACCGTGCCCGACGCATGCTCGGCTCCCACATCACGCAGCTCGAGGCGCCCCTCGACGAGTTCTGGATGCGCGACGCGGGCCCGACGTTCGTCGTCGACGACGAACGCCCGGGCGTGCTCGGCGCCGTCGACTGGGTCTTCAACGGCTGGGGCGCACCCCCGTGGGCCGAGTGGCAGAAGTCGGCCGAACTCGGCCGCTTCGTGCAGGAGCAGGCCGGTGCCGAACTCGTCGACTCCGACCTCGTGAACGAGGGCGGTGGCATCCACGTCGACGGCGAGGGGACGGTGCTCCTCACGGAGACCGTCCAGCTCGACCCCCGGCGCAATCCGGACGCGACGAAGGCGAGCGTCGAGGCCGAGATGGCGCGGACGCTCGGCGCGACGGCGTTCGTGTGGCTCCCCCGCGGCCTCACGCGCGACTACGACGCGTTCGGCACGAACGGGCACGTCGACATCGTCGCGACGATGCCCTCGCCCGGCCGCGTCCTGCTGCACTCGCAGCGCGACGCTGGTCACCCCGACGTCGAGGTGAGCCGCACGCTGCGCGAGCACTTCGCGGCCGCGACCGATGCGCAGGGGCGCTCGTTCGAGGTCGTCGATCTGCCCGCGCCCGCGACCCTGCGCGACGCCGAGGGGTTCGTCGACTGGAGCTACGTCAACCACCACGTCATCAACGGCGCGGTCATCGCGTGCGCGTTCGGCGAGGACCGTGCCGATGCGGACGCACGCGCCGTCCTCGCCGAGGCCTACCCCGAGCGCGAGATCGTCTCGGTCGACGCGCGGCCGATCTTCGCGCGTGGCGGTGGCATCCACTGCATCACGCAGCAGCAGCCGACGGTCGGGAGCCGCTCGTGATCGACGTCGTCGAGGCCCCCATCGCCCGCCTGCGCGAGGCACTCGAGACCGGTGAGACGACGTCCGTCGACCTCGTGCGGGCCTACCTCGCCCGCATCGCCGCCTACGACGCGCCGGACTCCCCGACGGCACTCAACGCGCTCGTCGTGCCGAACCCCGACGCGCTCGCCGAGGCCGAGGCCGCCGATGCACGCCGGGCGGCGGGCGAGACGCTCGGGCCGCTCGACGGCATCCCGTACACCGCGAAGGACAGCTACCTCGTGCGGGGCCTCACCGCCGCGGCCGGCAGCCCAGCGTTCGCCGGGCTCGTCGCCCAGCGCGATGCGTTCACGATCGAACGGCTGCGGCACGGCGGCGCCATCTGCCTCGGCCTCACGAACATGCCGCCCATGGCCAACGGGGGGATGCAGCGCGGCGAGTACGGGCGCGCGGAGAGCCCGTACAACGCCGACTACCTCACGGCACCGTTCGGCTCGGGCTCCTCCAACGGTTCCGGCACGGCGACCGCCGCGAGCTTCGCCGCGTTCGGGCTCGGCGAGGAGACGTGGTCCTCGGGCCGCGGGCCCGCATCCAACAACGCGCTGTGCGCGTACACCCCCTCGCGCGGGGTCATCTCGGTGCGCGGTAATTGGCCGCTCGTCCCGACGATGGACGTCGTCGTGCCCCACACGCGCACGATGCGCGATCTGTTCGAGGTGCTCGACGTCGTCGTCGCCGACGACCCCGAGACGCGCGGCGACTTCTGGCGCGTGCAGCCGTGGGTCGAGATCCCCCGCAGCTCCGAGCTGCGGCCCGACTCGTACGCCGCGCTCGCGCCCGACGATCGCGACGCGGCCGTCCGCACCCTCGCGGGCACGCGGATCGGCGTCCCGCGCATGTACGTGAACGCCGACCCCGACGCCGGCACCTCGGAGCACCCCGGGATCGGCGGGCCCACGGGGCGCCGCATCGAGACGCGGCCCTCCGTCATCGCCCGCTGGGAGGCCGCGCGGCGCGACCTCGAGGCCGCGGGCGCCGAGGTCGTCGAGGTCGACTTCCCCGCCGTCTCGAACTACGAGGGCGATCGCCCCGGCGCGCCCACGATCGCGACGCGCGGGCTCGTGTCGCCCGCCTACCTGCGGCACGAGATCGTCGACCTCTCGGCGTGGGCGTGGGACGACTTCCTGCGCGCGAACGGCGACCCCGCGCTCGACCGGCTCGAACTCGTCGACGGTGCGGCCATCTTCCCGCCACCACCGGGTGCCCTGCCGGACCGCTACACGGGATTCGACGACGACATCGCCGAGTACCCGGCCTGGGCGGCCGCGCACCCCGATGCCGACCCGCTCGAGTTCCCGGAACTCCCGGACGGCCTGCGTGCGCTCGAGGAGACGCGACGGCTCGATCTCGAGGCGTGGATGAACGAGCTCGAACTCGATGCGGTGGTGTTCCCCGCGGTCGCCGACATCGGCCCCGCCGACACCGACGTGAACGAGGCATCGGCCGATCTCGCGTGGCGCAACGGCACGTGGGTCGCGAACGGCAACCTCGTCGTCCGGCACCTCGGCATCCCGACCGTGACGGTGCCCATGGGCACGCTGGACGACATCGGCATGCCGGTCGGCCTCACGTTCGCGGGGCGCGCCTACGACGACACGGCGCTGTTGCGGCTCGCCGCCGCGTTCGAGGCGACGGGCGAGCGACGCACGGAACCGCCGCGCACGCCGCGTCTCGGCTGAGACGGGGCGACCGCGAGGAGGGGGCTGCGCGCCGAACGACGGTGCCTCAGGCGTGCGGGTCGTCCGGCACCACGCCGTCGGAGCCGGTCGCCGTGTCGCGCGCCGTCTCCTCCGCACCGATGGCCTCGGACGGCGGGAGCATGCAGCCGAGCGGCCCGCACATGCCTGCCGCTGGCTCGCCCACCATCCGCAGCGGGGCGAAGCCCTCGCGCTCGGGCACCTCCTCGTGCGACGTCACGTCGTTCGTCATGCACTCACCGCCTCGATGTCGTCCTCGGCCGCCAGGGCGCGTTCGAACACGTCGACGAGCGTGTCGACCGACTGGACGCCCGAGATCCCGTACCGGCCGTCGACGACGACGAACGGCACCCCCTGCGCGCCGAGCGCGACCGCCCTGGCCTGATCCGCCTCGATCTGCTCGGCGAAGCGGCGGGTGTGGAGCGCGAAGAGCGCCTCGTCGCCGTTGACGCCGATCGAATCGGCGAAGTCGGCGAGCGCCTCCGGGTTCCAGATGTCTCGTCGCGTTCCGAAGTGCGCGTGGAACGCGGCGTCCCACGCGGCGCGATCGATGCCGCGGGACGCCGCGAACGCGAGCACCTCGAGCATGCGCATCGTGTTCCCGGTCGAGCCGTCGGCGACGTGGTACCGCTCGATGCCGTCCTCGTGCGCGATGTCCTCGATGCGCGTCGAGGCCGCGACGGCATCCGCCTCGCTCATGCGTCCGTTCGCGGTCATGCGCTCGGTCACCGCGAAGCCGTGGTCCTCCGGCAACTCCGGCGAGAGCCGGAACGCGTGGTGGACGACCTCCACCTCGTCGTCGTGCCCGAACCGGGCGAGCGCGCGATTCAGTCGTTCGTTCATGATGCCGCACCAGGGGCACACGACATCGGCCCAGATCTCGATCCGCACACCATCTCCCATCGATCCGTCGACGCCTGAGAGTGTGCACCGACTCCCTGCGGAACGTACGCGAGCACGCGCACATTCCGCCGGGCGTCGTGTCGCTCAGGCGATGCGGTCGAGGCCGCCCGTCCAGCTCGTCGCGCGCTTCGCGGCGAGCTGGTAGCGGCTCGGCGCGGCCATGAGGTGGCGCACATCGGCGACGTCGGCCGCGTCCGGGGCCGGCGCGGGCCGATAGGCGGCGAGGTAGCGCAGGGCGGCACCGAGCCGATCGGGCTCTCGCGTCGTGGATTCGTGTTCGGCGTCGACGGCGGACCGCGGACGCTCGGAGACGTTCGTCATGGGGGAAGACTCCTGGTGGGGGATTCGGAGACGTCTCTAGCGTGCCACCACGAAGCTGGATGTATCCGGTTCGTCGCGGCGGGATCCCGGAGCGCTCCGGGTGGGTTGCGAGCTCTCAGGCGATGCGGCGGGCGCGCTCGTCGCCCGAACGTTCGCCGTAGTCCGCCAGGTAGCGCAGGCGCTCGGCGAGGCGGTCGCGTTCGATCTGGCGAAGTGGTGTGACGGTGTACTCGGGGGCGCGCTCGACGCGCCCCTGCATGACCTCGGCCATGATGACTCCTGACTGGGGATCGGAGTGTGGGGGATGCGCCGAGCATGGCAGCCGCCCGACGGGCCGACAACGCGGCTCGCCGGATCGTGGCCCGTTCGAGACCTCCCGTTGTGGACCGACCGCAAGAATCCGGGCGACGACGCGCGGTGGACGTGCAGAACCCCATGGCCGACGTCGCCCGGCCCCGCGGGTGGGCGATGATGGAACCCGTCCGGCCGCGACGGAGCCGGGCCATGACGCGGACGACTTCCGGGCAGCCGGGATCACCGCCGGAGAGGAGTCGCCGCATGTCGGCCATCATCGTGGGATACGCCCGGACGCCGTTCGTCCGCTTCAACGGGCAGTTCGCGACCGTGCGATCGACCGACCTCGGCGCGCACGCGATCCGATCGGCCCTCGAGCGTGCCGGCGTCGCGGCGGATCGGGTCGACCGCGTCGTCGCCGGTCAGGTGCTGCAGGCGGCGGTCGGGCAGAACCCCGCGCGGCAGTCGGCCGTCGCGGCGGGCCTGCCGCTCACGACCCCGGCGATCACCGTCAACGCCGTCTGCCTCTCGGGCTCGGAGGCGGTCGCGGAGGCGGCACGCCTCATCGACGCGGGCGAGGCGCACGTCGTCGTCGCGGTCGGCCAGGAGTCGATGTCGCTCGCGCCGCACGCGTGGTCGGGCTCGCGCGCGGGTCAGCGCTACGGCGCGATCGAGCTCGTCGACACGCTCGAGAACGACGGGCTCACGGACGCGTTCGCGCACCGTTCGATGGGGGCCGAGACCGAGGACGGCAACGGCGAGCTCGGCATCGCGCGTGACGTGCAGGACGCCGTCGCCGCCGCCTCCCACGCGCGCGCCGCCGCGAGCGCGGAGTTCCTCGCGGGCGAGATCGCACCGTTCGAGGTACCGTCGCGCCGGGGCGCGACGCTCGTCTCGGCGGACGACGGGATCCGTCCCGAGTCGACCGTCGAGTCGCTCGCGAAGCTGCGCCCGGCGTTCGCCGAGGACGGCACGATCACGGCGGGCAACGCCTCGCAGATCACCGACGGCGCGGCCGCACTCGTGCTCGTGAGCCGCGAGGTCGAGGCCGAGCTCGGGCTCGTCGGTATCGCGACCGTCGAGTCGCACGCGCTCGTCGCGGGCCCCGACACGAGGCTGCACGAACAGCCCGCGAACGCGATCGTCGCGGCGCTCGCCAGGATCGGTGCCGACGCGGCGGAGCTGCGGGCGGTCGAGATCAACGAGGCCTTCGCGGCGGTCGCCGTCCGTTCGACCGCGACGCTCGGCATCGATCCGGCGATCGTCAACCCGCACGGCGGCGCGATCGCGCTCGGGCACCCGATCGGCGCGTCCGGCACGCGCGTCGTGGGCACGCTCGCTCGCGAACTGCGGGCCCTGGGCACGGGCAGCCTGGGTGCCGCCGCGCTGTGCGGGGGCGGCGGCCAGGGCTCGGCGATCGTGCTGCGGGCCCGCTGAGCGGCACCGCTCCGCACCACCGTCCGGGCTCGTCAGTCCACGAGCCCCATGATGATGCACCCCACGCCGCCGATGGCCAGGATCGCACCCCAGTAGCGGACGGGCACGAAGAAGATCGTGGACGCCCGACGATCGTTGATCGGCCGTCCGGTCCGCTCGTCGAGCACCTCGACGGTGCGGAACGCGATCGCACGGCCGCTCTCGTCGCGGTAGGGCTCCTCGAGGGGGACGTCGATCGTCCGGAACGCGGGCGCGTCCAGGAACCGCGCTTACAGGGTCAGCGCGACGACGTGGACGAGTGCACCCGTGATGACGAAGGCGATCCCCGCGGTGACCGCCTCCGGGGCCACCGAATAGGTCCGTGCCGCGACCCACGTCGCGATGCCACGCACGATCGAGGCGGTCACCCCGCACACCAGGAAGGCGATGAGCACCATGAGCCACCCCCAACGGGTCCAGATCAGCATGCGTCCCCCTCCGAACGTCCCGCACGAGCCTGTCAGAGGGCGTGCGGCGCCGGTGCCCCGTGACCTCGGGGCATGGGGACCACGGTGGGGAGTCGGTCGTCAGCGCCGCGTGAGCGACGCGAGGTAGGCCGCCGCGTGAGCGCGCGGCGCATCGCTCAGCCACGTCTCGCGCACGGCATCACCGAACGCGGCCCGGGCGTCCTCGATGCGCCGGTCGGTGTCGGCGCGGAGCATCAGCTTCTGGACGGCGTAGCTCGCGGGCGGCGATGCGGCGAGGGTGCGCGCCACCTCGTGTGCGCGATCGACGACGCGTCCGGGCTCGACGACCTCGTCGACGAGGCCCGCCGCGAGCGCCTCGGCGGGTTCGAGCGTCGTTCCCGTGCGCACGAGCGATTCGGTGCGCACCCCGGTGCGTGCCCGCAGCACCTCGAGTGCGGCCGGTGGGATCGGGAACCCGACGAGGCTCTCGGTGACCCCGATGCGGCCGGTGCCCATGACCCGCACGTCGCACGCCGCGACGAGCAGGCAGCCGCCCGCGATCGCGTGCCCCGTGACGGCGGCGACGGTCGGCACCTCCACGCGGTACAGCGCGACGACGAACGACTCGAGCGCCTCGAGGAACTCCTCGGTGTACGCGAGCGGCGCGGCGAGCAGCCCCGCGAGGTCGACGCCCGCCGAGAAGGCCCGCTGTGCGCCGACGAGCACGATCGCGCGTGCGTCGCGCTGCGCCTCGACCGCGGCGGCGAGCTCGCGGATGGCCGCGAGGTCGATCACGTTGAGGCGGCCGTCGTCGATCCGCACCGTCGCGATGCCGTCCTCGATACTCGTCCCGATCATGCGGTTCCTCCGTCCGGACGCGTCGTCGCGCCCACACCATCCTCGTGCACGCGGCGCCGGGACACGAGTCGGCCGCGCCACCTACGCTGACATGGTCACCCCGTCCCCGCACCCACGAGAGGGAGCCCCATGCCGACCGACCAGGACCTCGTCGTCAGCGTCCCCACCACCGAGCAGCTCGAACGCCTGGATCCGCCCGCCGGCGTGCGCGTCATCGAGTGGGACCTCCAGGGCCCGGCCCCCGAATCACGCATCGACCTCGTCGTCCTGCCCTACATGTCGGCACTCGACGTGCTCGACCGACTCGACGGCGTCGAGACCCGCCTCGTGCAGAGTCCGTCGATCGGCTACGACGGTTACGCGGAGCGCCTGCCGGCCGGGCACGTGCTCGCGAACGCGGCGGGCGTGCACGAGGCCTCGACCGCCGAGCTCGCCGTCGGCATGGTCATCGCCTCGCAGCGACGCATCCCACTGCACGTGCGCAATCAGGAGCGCGGCGTGTGGGGCACGGGGCTCGGGCTCTCGCGGAGCCTCGCCGACCAGCGGGTGCTCGTGCTCGGCTACGGCGGGGTCGGGCGTGCGATCGCCGACCGCCTGGCACCGTTCGAGACCGACGTGACCGTCGTCGCGTCACGCGCTCGCGACGTCGACGGTCGCCACGTGCACGGCATCGACGAGCTCCCCGCGCTCCTGCCCGAGACCGATGTCGTGATCGTCGTCGTCCCGCTCTCCGACGCGACGCGTCACCTCGTGGACGACACGTTCCTCACGGCGCTCCCCGACGGCGCACTCGTCGTGAACGCCGCCCGCGGCCCCGTCGCCGACACGGACGCACTCGTCGATCACGTACGGCGCGGTCGCATCCGTCTCGCCCTCGACGTGACCGACCCCGAGCCGCTCCCCGAGGGGCACCCGCTGTGGGCGCTCGACGACGTCCTCATCACGCCGCACGTCGGTGGCGCGTCGACCGCGATGCAGCCCCGGCTCCGCGCGCTCGTCCTCGAGCAGATCGACCGGCTCGTGCGCGACGAGGCACCCGTGAACGTCGTCCTGGGCGGCTGAGCGCGCGGGCCGGACGGCTCAGCGCCCGAACCGGTCGAGGAGTCGCCGCCAGAACGGACGACCGTGCGAGCGGGGCACCGCGGCCAGGGCCGGGGGCCGCTCGGACGCCCCGGCCGTCGCGGTCGCGCGGAGCGACTCGGCGTCCGTGCCGGGTGCGGCGGTGCCCGATGCGGTCGCGCCCGATTCGGTGATGTCGGCCGCACCGATCACCACCGGCTCGTCCGTCCGGGGCGGGATCGTCCCGGACGCGCCGGCCGGCTCGTGCGGGGCGACCGACGACCCGCTCGGGAGCGCACTCGCCGCGCCAGTTCCGTCGTGGTCGTCGGCCGCGGTCCGCCAGCGCATCGTCCCGATGGCCTCCTGCCGGCCGGCTCCGTCGAACGCGACCGGGGCCTCGGTCACCGTCGTCTCGCTCGGCGTCGCCTCGCCCGTCGTCGTCTCGGTCGACGGGGCCACATCGGATGGGGCCACGGTCGTCGGACCCGGCGCCCACGGTGTCCCGCGCGTCGCGTCCTCGCCCGCCGGGGCGCCGCTCGGGGTCGCCCGGCGGGCCGGCCGCTCCGCGTCGTGATCGCGGCGGTCGGCGCGCGGCGGGAGCTTCGCGACGAAAGTCACCGGAGCCGTTCCCGCGTCGGACGACACCGCACCGACCGTGTCGGCCTCGCGTGTCCCGGCGCGCGTCGCCGCCTCGCGCGCGGTCGTCGTCGCGTGGGCCGGCCCATCGGCCGTTCCGGACGCATCGGGGGCGAGCCGTCCGGCGGATCCCTGCAGGACGAACACGAGCCGGACGGTCACGTCGACGTCGCGCACCCGCCGCTCCAGCCCCGCGCCGAGGCGGTAGTCAGCACGCCGGACCGTGCCGCGCAGCCCGAGGGCGAGACGCGTCCGGCCGTCCTCGTCCGTGACCGGTCGGCTGACGTCCGCGACGGCGTCGAACGGTCGTGCGATGCCGTTGACGGTCAGCTCGCCGTGCGCGACGATCCCGTCGTCCGTGCGCTCGAAATCCGAGGCGCGATAGGTGATGCTCGGGAACTCGTTCGAGCGCAGCACCACGATCGAACGCAGGCGGTCACCGCGATCGTGGCCCTCCTCCGTCCGGAACGAGGCCGCGTGGACGACGATACGGATCGAGGTGTCCGCGGGGTCCGCGGCGGTCTTCGCGATCGCGGCATATCGTTCGAACCTGCCGACGAGTCGTCGGCCGATCCGGAACTCGATCCGGCTCCGCGACTGCTCCGCCACCCAGGTGCCGACGATCCGATCATGCCTCGAGTCGACTGCTCGCGTCACGCTCACTCCTTCTGGCACCGTTCCCGTCCGGCGCGGTGCTTGCCGCGGGCGGTGCACCATCACTATGCCCTGTCCCCCCGGTCAGCGAAAGCGCGCCCCACCGCGGCCGACGTGCGCAGGACCATCATCGCGTCGATCCGCACGCGAACACGGTCGCCGAGCAGGAACTCGCCGGTCGGTGTCACGGCCGCCCACCGAACGCCGTAGTCGCGCCGATCGATCGTTCCCCGGGCGCACAGCGCGAGCCGCGGGACGCCGTCGTCCGCGGTCACCGGCCCGTCGACGTCCAGGGCGAAGCGTTCCGTCCTCGTGACGCCCCGCAGCGTGAACGGTCCCTCGACGGCCATCGACCCCTCCCCCTCGTCCACGAGCACCGCACCGGACGCGAACGTCATGTGCGGATGGTGCGCGGCGTCGAACACGTCGGCGGCCTGGTGCTGCTCGTTCCGGGCCCGGTCGCCGGTCTCGATGGAGGCCACGTCGACGGCCACGGACGCGGAGGTGTCCGGCAGCGCGTCGCCCGTGGTCATGGCGATGTCGAAGCGCTCGAAGGTCCCTCGAGCACGACCGATGCCGAGGAGTGCGACCTCGAACCGCACCGACGAGCGGCGTGGGTCGCACGCCCACGTCCCCCGCTGCCACTCGCCCCTCCCGCGCGACCCGTTCGTCCCGGGCCGCCGGGCGTCCCCGTCGTCGTGCATGCTGGTTCCCCCCTCGCGTGTCCCCGCGGCATGATCGTGGCCCCCACCACGCATCACGCCCGCGTCTCCCGTACCGTCGGCCGCCGGGCGCCGCTCTGCAAGGCTGCGTGACGTCGGTCGATGCTCGCCCGGAGCACGCCGGACGCGTCCAGGTGCTCGGGGGATTCGCAGTTCGCGACGACGCCGGCTCATCGGCTCGACGCCGCGCGTTCACGCGCTCGCGCTGCTCGCGGGGTCCTTCCGTTCCGCGTCGACGGCACCGGCCGGCACAGCGGGCGTCGACGTCGTCCCGGCCGCCTGCGCCCGCTGGGCGGCGGCGACCTGACGCATGAAGCGCATGACGTCCTCGTCGACGAAGATGTCGCGCGGGTGCAGGGGGCGCGAGAGGTAGAGCCCGTCGAGGGCGCGGATGCGGGAGAGCGCCACGTAGGTCTGCCCCGGCGAGAACGCGCGCGCGCCGAGGTCGACGATCGCGCGATCGTAGGTCTTGCCCTGCGACTTGTGGATCGTGACGGCCCACGCCAGCCGCAGCGGGAACTGCGTGAACTCGCCGACGACCTCGCGCTTCAGCTCCTTCGTGACCGCCGAGTACGAGTACTTGAGCTTCTCCCACACGATCGGCTCGACCTCATGCTCCTCGCCGTCCACCTCGACGTACACGGTCCGGTCGATGCGCGTGACCTCGCCGATCGAGCCGTTCACCCAGCGGCTGTCGACGTCGTTGCGGAGGAACATGACCTGGGCGCCGACCTTGAGGTCGAGCGACTCCTCGGCGGGGAAGTTGCGGCCGCCGAAGTCGCCCGTGATCTCGGCCTTCGCGGTCATCGAGCGCCCCGCGAGACGCTCGAGGTTCTCGGCGTTGATGCGCGTGACCTGCGCATTGCGGGCCGCGAGCGTGATCGTCCCGTCGCTCGGCGCCGGACGGGCGCCGACCTCGTTGAGGCGGCCGGCCATCTCGGCCGTCACCTGTCCGTAGCGGACGCCCGTCAGGATCTGCTTGAACTCGTCCTCGTGCTGTCGGTGGATCTCGCGCAGCGTGTGGATGCGAAGCTCCGTCTCGAGCCACACGCGCGCGTCGAAGAACCACAGGGAGCGGTAGTGGTCGCGGAAGTACGCCCGCTCGTCGCCGTGCGAGGGGGGCACCGGCGCGAGCTGGAACGGGTCGCCGAACATGACGATCTGCACGCCGCCGAACGGCTCGTCCTTGCGCCCCCGGGCCTGCCGGAGCGAACGATCGATCGCGTCCATGAGGTCGGCGGACACCATCGAGACCTCGTCGATCACGAGCGTGTCGATCGTGTTGAGCAGTTTCCGCACGTCGCCGTTCTGTTCGATCGGCGACGAACCGATGACGCCGATCGGGAGCTTGAAGAGCGAGTGGATCGTCTGCCCGCCGACGTTGAGCGCCGCGACGCCCGTCGGGGCCGAGATGACGAGCTGCTTCGAGGTGTGCCACGAGAGGTGGTTGAGCAGCGTCGACTTGCCCGTGCCCGCGCGACCGGTCACGAAGAGGTGGTCGCGCGTGTGCTCGATCGCGTCGAAGACCGCCTGCTGTTCCTGGGTCAGCGTGATCGTCATGCGTCGTCCCCCGTCGATGTCGTCCCCCGCGCCCCGCCTCGCCGTTCGTCCGCGGCCCGATCGCGCTCCGCGAGCGCGCGCAACTGCTCGTTGTACGCCTTCAGCTCGGCGTCGCCGTCGCGGGCCGCGCGGCGGTCGGTGCGCCGCTGTTCGCGCTCGTCGGAGCGGTACCAGGCGATCGCCACGAGGAGCGCGAGGATCACGGTCGGGAACTCACCGAGCCCCCACGAGATCGCACCGCCGAGCTGCTGGTCGTCGAGCGCGGTCGCCGGCCCCCACGTCCTGCCGGTCGCGCCGTACCAATCGGCCATGAGCAGGCTCGTGCCGGTCATGATGCTGAGCCCGAAGAACGCGTGGAACGTCATGACGAGGACGAGTGCGAGCAGGCGCAGCGGGTAGGGGGCGCGGTTCGGGATCGGGTCGATGCCGATGAGCGACTGGGTGAAGAAATAGCCGACGATCAGGAAGTCCGCGACCATCCACATGTGTCCGACGTGATCGGTCACGGCCCAGCGGAACAGGGGCGTGTAGTAGAAGATGAGCAGCGATCCGGCGAACAGCACCGACGCGACGATGGGGTGCGTGAAGAAGCGGCTGAAGCGCGAGTGGATGATCGACATGGCCCACTCGCGGGCACCGGTCGAACCGTCGTGTCGGGCGGGCACGGCGCGCAGGAGGAGCGTCATGGGCGCGCCGAGCGTGAGGAAGATGGGCGTGATCATCGAGAGCACCATGTGCTGGCTCATGTGCGCGCTGAACAGGAACTGTCCGTAGACGATGAGCGCCCCGTTGACGAGGTACAGCAGCAGCAGGATGCCGAGCGTGAACGAGATCGTGCGGAGCACGGGCCACCGGTCGCCGCGGCGGTGCAGGCGCACGACCCCGACGAGGTAGAGCGCGAGACCGAGGACGCACAGCGTCGTCCAGATCGGGTCGAGGCGCCACTCGGTGAACAGCCGCGAGAACTCGAACGGCGGCGGCAGCTCGTTGCCCGAGAGCAGCTGCGCCGGCGACGGATCGGCGAGCTGTTCCGCCGTGACGTCCTGCACGACCGACGGCGTGCGGCCGAGTGCGGCGGCGAGCCCCGCGGCGACCCCCATGAGCGCGAGTTCGAGTCCGATGAGCCACGCGAGCGGCGCGCGCTTCGCCGTGCCGTCCTCCGCGGGCCGCATGCGCCCGATGAGCGTCCTGCGCTGCAGCGCCCCGAAGATGCCGAGGCCGATGAGGGCGACGACCTTGAGCACGACGAGCACGCCGTACGGCTCCGTGAGCGCGGCCCACGATCCGACGTTGATGACGGCGGCGACGACGCCCGAGAACGCCGTGACGGCGAACGACACGAGGGCGATGCCGGAGAAGCGACGCACGACGTCGTAGCGGCGCGCGGGCGTGAGCGCGGGCGTGACGAGGGCGAGCAGCACGAGACCGCCGAGCCACACGGCGGCACCCGTGTAGTGGAGCGTGATGCCGCCGATCGCCGTCTCGTGGTTCGCCGCACCGGCCGCGTGCCCCTGCGAGGCGAGCGGCCACAGCGCGAACAGCGCGAGGAGTGTCGAGAGACCGACGCCCCACATCGACCGCACCGCGAACACGACGACGGACAGGACGAGGATCATGCCGAGATCGAGCAGCCACAGTCGGCCGAGGTCGATCTCGGTGAAGAAGAAGCGAAGCTGCTCCCCGAACTCCGCGCTCGCGGAGAGGGGGACGCCGCTGATCTGCAGGTAGGTGAAGAACGCGGCACCGGCGGTCGCGACGGTCCACGCGGTCGCGGCACCGGAGGCGATGCGCATGACCCGCTCGAACTCCGGGCCCGTCCGGCTCACGACGCACGACGCGAAGACGAGCGCACCGATCGTGACCGCGGCCGTCAGGTTGTACGCGAGGCGCAGCACGGGGAGCCCCCAGCGCACGATCGGGCCGGGATCGGCGAGCGCGACCGCTGCGGCGCCGCCACCGAAGCCGAGCCCGAGCAGCATCGCGACGAGGGCCGCGGCCAGGAGCGCGGCGGGCCCGAACTGCACGAACCGGATCGCTCCCGGCGTCCACGCCGCGGTGATCCCGCCGGTCGCGCGAAGCGTCCCGCTCGTCGCCGGCCGCGTCGCCGCGGTGGACGCCGGGGCGCGTTCGTCGGCCGTGGGCGCCGCCTCGTCGTTTCTGGGCATGGTGCCTCCAGCCTACGCGCGACGAGACCGGCCGACTCGCGCATCGCCACCATCGATCGAGGACCGATCGACGCTCCGCGGTCGCACACGGCGGAAACCGCCTGATAGCGTCGGGCATCTTGAATTCTCGCACCGCCGCGAACGGAGATCGTATGAGCACCGCCCCCTCGACCGCCGCCCCGCCACGGGAGCAATGGACCGGTCAATTCGGGTTCATCATGTCGGCCATCGGCTCCGCCGTCGGCCTCGGCAACATCTGGCGCTTCCCCGGCGTCGCGTACGAGAACGGCGGCGGGGCGTTCCTCATCCCGTACCTCATCGCGCTCGTCACGGCGGGGCTGCCGATCCTCTTCCTCGACTATGCGCTCGGCCACCGGTTCCGGGGCTCGGCGCCGACGGTGTTCCGCCGCATCGGCGGACGCATCGGTCGGTTCACCGAGTCGCTCGGCTGGTTCCAGGTCGCGATCGCGTTCGTCATCGGCCTCTACTACACGGCGATCATCGGCTGGGCGCTGAGCTACTTCGTCTTCTCATTCGACCTGCGCTGGGGCGACGACCCGACGTCCTTCCTCACCGACGAGTACCTGCAGGTGAGCGAACCCGGCCTCAGCACGACGTTCGTGCCCGGCGTCCTCATCCCGCTCGTCTTCGTCTGGGTCGCCGTCATCGCGGTGCTCGCGGCGGGGGTGAAGAAGGGGCTCGAACGTGCGAACGTCATCGCGATCCCCGCGCTCGGTGTCGCCTTCCTCGTCCTCGTCGTGCGTGCACTCTTCCTCGACGGTGCCGTCGACGGCCTCAACGCGCTCTTCACACCGAACTGGGCGGCGCTCGGGGACCCGAGCGTGTGGATCGCGGCGTACAGCCAGATCTTCTTCTCGCTCTCCATCGCGTTCGGCATCATGGTCACGTACTCGTCGTACCGCAAGCGACGCGCGAACCTCACGACACCCGGCCTCGTCGTCGCGTTCACGAACTGCTCCTTCGAGCTGCTCGCCGGGATCGGTGTCTTCGCGACGCTCGGCTTCTTCGCGTTCCAGCAGGGCACCACGATCGATCAGCTCGATGGGATCACGGGCGTCGGGCTCTCGTTCATGACCTTCCCGGCGATCGTCTCGCAGATGCCGGGCGGCCCGCTGTTCGGCTGCCTGTTCTTCGGTTCGCTCGTGCTCGCCGGCTTCACGTCGCTCATCTCGATCCTGCAGGTCGTCTCGGCGGGCGTGCAGGAGAAGTTCGGGCTCACCTCGCGCAGCGCCCCCGTCGTCGTGGGAGCCGTGAGCGCGGTCCTGTCGATCCTGCTGTTCTCCACCACGACCGGACTCCTCGCGCTCGACGTCATGGACGAGTGGGCGAACAACATCGGCATCGAGTTCTCGGCCGTCGTCGTGACGGTGCTCGTGTTCTGGGTGCTGCGCCGCGGGCGTGAGCTCGAGTACCACCTCAACGCGGTCTCGACGTTCAAGGTCGGCCGGATCTGGCTGTTCTTCGTCGCAGTGCTCGCACCCGTCCTGCTCACGTACATGCTCTACGAGCGCATCAAGGACCTCGTCCTCGACGGCTACTCGGACATGCCCGGCTGGTACCTGGCAACGTTCGGTTGGGGGACGATCGTGTTCTGCATCATCGCGGCGATCGTCCTCACGGCCTTCCGCTGGGTCCGATCGCCGGACGAGTTCACGCCGTGGCCGCCGTATCCGCCGACACCGACCTCGAGCGAGCGGACGGAGGCGGGCGCATGACTCCCATCGCGATCACCGTGCTGGTCCTGTCCGCGATCTTCCTGTGGGGCGGATCGGCGGCGAGCATCGTCTTCCTGCGCCGCCGCCCGAACGTCACGAGCTTCCCACCCGGCGGCGAGGACGACGAGCGCCTCGACGCGGGCCCGATCCCCCGCGACACCTGATCGCGCACCCGCACCACCGGGAACGCACGAAGGGCCGCCCTCACGGGGCGGCCCTTCGTGCGTCGCGTCGACTACTTGACGGCGGCCTTGAGCTTCGAGCCGGCCGAGATCTTGACGCCCTTCGAGGCCGCGATCTGGATGGCCTCACCCGTCTGCGGGTTGCGGCCGGTGCGCGCGGCACGGGCGGTCTGCTCGACCGAGATCCAGCCGGGGATCGTGACCTTGACGTCCTTGGCGACGTTCGCGGCGAGCTGTGCGAAGAGCGCGTCGAGCACACCGCTCACGGCGGCCTGGCTCTGGCCGGTCTCGGCGGCGATCGAGGCGACGAGTTCGGTCTTGTTCACGGTCTTGTCTGCCATGGGTCCTCCTTCAGGACGTACTCCGCCCGATGGCGGTTGCAGGTTCGGTTGCTGTTGCCGTGTGCGCCCGGGGGATCCCGACGCCCGCGGGATTCCGCGGCCGCGCTAGCGGTGGCAACGGTCGAAACGCTATCAGCGGCGGGCCGTTCGGCCCGTCAATTCGCGGAACACGCCGTGATTCGGGCTCATTTCGCCGCAGTTTTCCAGCAAACGGGGCATCTGCGGGCCCGTGAGGCCGGTGCGACGGCGCGTACTCGGTGCCTTCCAGGCCGGATTCCCTACCCTCCCGGTATGCGCCGGACCGCGATGATCCCTCCCGTGCTCCTCGTCGCCGTGCTCCTCGCGGGCTGTCAACAGCAACCGAACGGGGCCGTGCCGGTCACGACGACGCCCCCGCCGACGGCGTACGCCCAGATCGACGCGGTCCGCACGGCGCTCGGCGGGGACTGGTCGCCACTCGACGAGGTCCTCGATGCAAGGTGCACCGTCGAGGGCGGCGCCCCCGACGGCGGGCGGCAGGCCGTCGTCACGACGACCTCCGAGGCGAGTCGAGACCGCGCCGCGGTCGGCGATGCCGGTCAGCTCGCATTCGATGCCCTCGGCGCGAGCGGTGACACGGTGGAACCGTTCACGTGGAGCGGCTTCCGCACCGTCGTCACGAGCACCGACATCGCGGGGAACCGCACGACCGTGACGATCGAGTCGCAGTTCGCCGAGATCCGCCGAGAGGGGCCGTGCGTCGACGCCGGTTGATCCGCGGCACCACGCCACGACCCGTCCCGCTCCGCCGACGTCCGACCGACTGACCGACACTACGCATCCACGACGACCGACGACCCGCACCGAGGATGGAGCAGTCATGACGATCCGATACGACGCCGAGTACACCGAGCCCGACGGTCGGCCGACCGTCACGTTCCGACGCCCGCTCACCCACGACCCGGCCGACGTGTGGCGGGCCGTGAGCGATCCGGCGGAACTCGCGCACTGGTTCCCCTCGCCCGATGTGCACTACGAGGAGCGGGTCGGGGGCCCGATCCGGCTGTCGGGCGATCCGTACGACCCCGACGGTTCGACGGGGACCGTGCTCGCGTGGGATCCGCCGCGTGCGTTCGGGTTCGAGTGGGGCGAGGACCGGCTGCACCTGCACGTCGAGCCGCACGAGCACGGCGCGCTGCTGACGCTCGTCGACGAACTCGAGACCGAGGGCGGGGCGGCCCGCAACGCCGCGGGATGGGACATGTGCCTCGAGGCGCTCGAGGCCGCGCTCGACGGCCGCGCGGCCGACCCCGTCGACGGCGGGATGGCCGCGTTCGTCCCCGTCCGCCGCGCCTACGCCGAGCGCGGATTCCCCGACGACGGTCAGGTGCCGGGCGACCAGGGGCCCGACCACACCGAGGACACGACGCAGCCGCGCAGCACGTGACCCGAGCCGTGCGCCGTCCGCGTCACGCGCGCGAGGGTGGCACCCTCTACCACTCCAAGATCACCGCAGGCACACCGTCCGCGTCACGCGCGCGAGGGTGGCACGGTGGGACGACGGGAGCGACGAACGAGGACGGACCCCGGCGATGCCGGGGTCCGTCCTCGTTCGTGTGGTGCGGCCGGGGTTACCAGCTCGACTTGGTCACGCCGGGCAGCTCGCCACGGTGCGCCATGTTGCGGAAGCGGACGCGCGAGACGCCGAACTTCGAGAGCACGCCGCGCGGGCGGCCGTCGATGCTGTCGCGACCGCGCACGCGCACGGGCGAGGCGTCGCGGGGCAGCTTCTGCAGGGCGACGCGGGCCGCCTCACGCGACTCGTCGGTGCCGTTGGGGTCGATGAGCGCCTTCTTCAGCTCGAGGCGACGCTCGGCGTAGCGGGCGACAACGGCCTTGCGCTGCTCGTTCTTGGCGATCTTGCTCTTCTTGGCCATGGTTAGCGCTCCTCTCGGAATTCGACGTGCTTGCGGATCACCGGGTCGTACTTCTTGAGCACGAGACGGTCGGGGGTGTTGCGACGGTTCTTCTTCGTGACGTAGGTGAACCCGGTGCCCGCGGTCGAACGGAGCTTGATGATCGGACGGACGTCCTGCGACTTCTTCGCCATTAGAGCTTGACCCCCTTCGCGATGAGCTCGGCAACGACCGAGTCGATGCCGCGCGCGTCGATGACCTTGATGCCACGGGCGCTCAGCGTGAGGGTGACCTTGCGCTTGAGCGACGGCACGTAGTACGTCTTCTTCTGGATGTTCGGGTCGAACCGACGCTTCGTGCGACGGTGCGAGTGCGAGATGCTGTGTCCGAAGCCGGGAACGGCTCCGGTCACCTGGCACACTGCGGCCATTGGTTCCTCCATCGATACCGCTCGACCGGACGGTCGAGCCCAAGATCTCTTGTCTGCGCCCCGTTCGATCCGGACGGGGTGCGGCTGCACCCGGAGGGGAACCCCGAGCACACCAAGGATCGAGCTTACGCGACACGCCCGGGGACCGCAAGGCGCATCCCACCACGTGCACACGAGCACCGCCCGGACGGATATATACTGATAACCCTTCTCAGCATGAAGCCGACGTCGAGACCACGCGCCGCGCGCACCACGCGCCCCGCGACCCGGCGCCACGGAACGCATCGACAGAAACCAGGTGAGGACGCATGAAGCGTCGCAGGTCCCTTCCATTCCTCGTCGCCGCCGCGGCGGCGACCGCCCTTCTCGCAGGTTGCTCCGGCGGCGGCCCCGCCGCGACCGACTCGCCCGACGCGAGTGCGGGCGGAACGATCGACGTCGTCGCATCGACGAACGTGTGGGGCAGCATCGCCCAGGTCGTCGGCGGCGACCACGTGTCGGTCACGTCGGTCATCGACGACCCGGACAAGGATCCGCACGAGTACGAGGCCGATTCCCGCACGCAGCTCGCCCTCAGCGAGGCCGCGCTCGTCATCGAGAACGGCGGCGGCTACGACGACTTCGTCGACACGATGCTCGCGAGCAGCAAGTCAACCGCGCCCGTGATCAACGCGGTCGACGTGTCGGGCAAGACCGCCGCGGACGGCGAAGAGCTCAACGAGCACGTCTGGTACGACTTCCCGACGGTCGCGAAGGTCGCCGACGAGATCGCGACCCAGCTCGGCACCATCGACCCCGCGAACGCGTCCACCTACACCGCGAACAGCGCCGACTTCACGACGAAGATCGAGGGCCTCGAGTCGCGCACCGCCGAGGCCGCGAGCTCCTTCACGGGCACCGGCGTCGCGATCACGGAGCCCGTTCCGCTCTACCTGCTCGAGGCCATGGGGCTCGAGAACAAGACCCCCGCCGAGTTCAGCGAGGCGGTCGAGGAGGGCACCGACGTGCCCGCGACCGTGCTCCAGGAGACCGAGGCGCTGTTCGCCCAGCACCAGGTGAAGGTGCTCGTCTACAACGAGCAGACGAGCGGCCCGTCGACCGACGCGATCCTGAACGCCGCCTCCACGAACGGGGTCACCGCGATCGGTGTCACCGAGACGCTCCCGGATGGAACAGACTATGTCGACTGGATGAGCGGCTACATCGATCAGATCAGCGCGGCGCTCTCCGCCTGACCCGCGGCGAGCACCACACCGACGCCGACGGGCGCTCCGCACGGAGCGCCCGTCGGAGCGTTCGGCAGCCATCCATCGGCGGACCCCGTACGGGGAAAGGAGACCTCTCGTGCCGACCACCACACCGGGCACCGGACCGGACGCGGGTGCCACGACCGACGCGGCGTCGGCGTCGCCGCCGCTCCTGCGGATCAGGGACGCGACGCTCACGTTCGGGGAACGGACCCTGTGGTCCGGGCTCGACCTCGATGTCGAACCGGGTGAGGTCATCGCGATCATCGGCGCGAACGGCTCCGGCAAGTCGAGCCTGCTCAAGTGCATCCTCGGGCTGCAGCCGCTCTCGGCCGGCTCGGTCGAGCTCGAGGGCGTCCCCGTGTCGCGCGGCGGATCGCGCATCGGCTACGTGCCGCAGCAGAACCTCACGGGCGGCGGGCCCGGCATCCGCGGCCGGGACCTCGTCGCGCTCGGGCTCGACGGCGGCCGGTTCGGTCTGCCCTGGCCGTCGCGGGCGCGTCGACGCCGCGTGGACGAGCTCATCCGCGACGTCGAGGCCGAGTCGTTCGCCGACCGGCGCCTCGCCGAGCTCTCCGGCGGTGAGCAGCAGCGGCTCCGCATGGCGCAGGCGCTCGCCGCCGAGCCGCTGCTCCTGCTCTGCGACGAACCGCTCCTGTCGCTCGACCTGCCGAATCAGGAGCGCGTCGTCGGCCTCATCGACGACGCGGTGCGCACGCGGCACGTCGCGAGCCTGTTCGTCACCCACGACATCAACCCGGTCCTGCCGATCGTCACACGCGTGCTCTATCTCGCCGACGGCAGGTTCCGGATCGGGACGCCCGACGAGGTGTTCCGCTCCGAGGTGCTCTCCGAGCTGTACGGCTCCCCCGTCGAAGTGCTCCGGGCACACGGTCGCATCATCGTGGTCGGCACCGACGGCGAACTCCTGCACCACGCCGATCCGAGCCACGACGGCGCCCATCACGGCGACGAGCGGACGGAGGCGGACGCATGATCGAGTCGCTCCTCCCGGCCGTCTCGAACGTCCTCGCAGCGAGCGACGCCTCGTGGTGGGACCAGATCTTCGACTTCTCCGACTACGGCAAGCTCCTCGCGCTCCTCGTCAACACCGTCATCGCGGGCGCCGTGCTCGGCGTCGTCGGGGGCCTCGTGGGCGTGTTCGTGAACTACCGCGACGTGGGCTTCGCGGTGCACGGCGTGAGCGAGCTGTCCTTCGCCGGCGCCTCGGCGGGGCTCCTGCTCGGCGTCGGTGTCGTCGAGGGGTCCCTCGTCGGGTCGGTGCTCGCGGCGCTCCTCATCGGGGTGTTCGGGGTCCACGCCGCGACCAGGAACTCGATCATCGCGGTCATGATGCCCTTCGGCCTCGGCCTCGGCATCCTCTGCCTGTCGCTCTACGACGGCCGCGCGGCGAACAAGTTCGGGCTCCTGACGGGACAGATCGTCGCGGTCGACGACCCCCAGCTCGGCTACCTCATCGGCATCTCGGTCGTCGTCGTCGTGGCGCTCGCACTCGCGTGGCGCCCGCTGCTGTTCGCGAGCGTCGACCCGCAGGTCGCCGCCGCGCGCGGCGTCCCCGTGCGGGCGCTGTCGATCGGGTTCATGCTGCTGCTCGGCATGGCCGTCGCGGTTTCGGTCCAGATCGTCGGAGCGCTCCTCGTGCTCTCGCTCCTCGTCACGCCCGCGGCCGCCGCGATGCGCGTCGCGTCCTCACCGCTCGTCGTGACGGCCCTCAGCGTCGCGTTCGGCGTCACCTCCGCGGTCGGCGGCATCCTGCTCGCGCTCGGTGCGTCGATCCCGATCAGCCCGTACATCACGACCATCTCGTTCACGATCTACCTCGTGTGCGTCATCGTGGGTGCGCTGCGGCGCCGTGTGACGCGGCGCACCACCGAGCAGCCGGCCTCGGCGTGAGGCGCCGGGCCGAGGTGACGCCGACACGCGATACCCCTCCCGTGGCGGACGCGCAATGGGGAGTGCGGATGACGGCGGGTGGCGAGCCGTCGCCTATCGTGGACGCCATGAGATCGGCTCCGAATCGCGCATCGTGGGTGGTGACCGGCATGCTGCTCCTCGCCGTCGTCGGGGCATGTCTCATGGCCGATGTCGTCACCTCGCCCGCGGAGCTCGCGGGCTGGTTCTCGTGGCTCGGTGACGACATCGCCGTCCTGCACGGCTGACGCGCGCCCGCCCACTCAGCACGTCGAACGGCACTCGGCACACAGCCCGAACACGTCGACGACGTGCTCCGGCTCCGAGAAACCGTGCGCCTCCGCGGCCCCCTCCGCCCACGCCTCGACGGCGTCCGCCTCGATCTCCACGGCGCGGCCGCACGCGCGGCAGATGAGGTGGTGATGGTGGTGACGCATGTCGCACGCCCGGTACATGAGCGTGCCGTCCGCCGCCTGCACCGTGTCCGCGAGCGCCTCCTCCGCGAGCTGGGCGAGGGCCCGGTACACGGTCGCGAGCCCGATGAAGGTCCCGCCCTCCGCGAGCCGCGCATGGAGCGTCTGTGCACTCACGAAGGCCTCCGCCTCGGCGAGACCGCGACGCACGGCGTCCTTCTGCCACGTGTTACGTCGGGATGTCACGGTCGCACCGCCGCCGGGCGCGGGGCACGCGTCTCGTCCGCCGTCACGGTGCTGCGCCGCACGCCGCGGCGAGGGCGCAGGAACGCGACGACGAACACGAGGCTCGCCGTGATGGCGATCGAGCCGCCCGCCGCGAGGCCGAACGCACGCGAGGCGAGAAGGCCGGCGATCGCGACGACGACGCCGAGCACGCACGAGAGCGCGAGCATGCCGCCGACGGACCCCGTCCAGAGGCGGGCGGCCGCGGCGGGCGCGGCGATCGTCGCGATCGCGAGGATCGAGCCGATGGCGGGCATGCACGCCGCGACCGAGAGCGCGATGATCCCGAGCACGAGTGCATCGGTCACCCCCTCCCCGAAGCCCGCGGCCTCGGCGCCCCGCCGGTCGAAGGTCGAGAAGAGGATGCGCGTCCCGAAGCCGAGGAGGGCGACGAGCACGACCGCGAGCACGACCGCGAGCGTCACGAGATTGGCGTCCGAGACGGTGAGGATCGACCCGGTCAGGAACGTGTCGACCCTGATGGGAAGGTTCGGATGCAGGGACACCACGAGCATGCCGAGGGCGTACCCGAGCGTGAGCACGATCCCCGCCGCGACGTGCGGCCCCTGCCGACGCTCACGCGACAGGAGCGTCATGAGTCCGACGAGCAGCACCCCGAACAGGCCGGCGCCGAGCACGATGTCGATGCCGACGATCGCCGCGACGACCCCGCCCGGGAACGTGGCGTGCGTGAGCGCGACCGTGAAGAACGCGCGTCGGCGGAGCACGACGAGAGTTCCGACGAGCCCGCACACGAGCCCGACGAGGACCGCCGCGACGATCGCGCGTGTGAAGTAGTCCATCAGCGCACCCCGAGCACCGTCATCGGTTCCTGATCCGCACCGGACGGAAGATCGGCATGCGACCCGCTGCGAGGTCGACGCCGCACCACACCCGTGACGAGCCCGCGAGCGGCCGCGACCGCGAGATAGCCGCCGACGAGCACGAGGGCGAGCACGGCACTCGGCGAGGCACCGACCCGCAGATCGACCGAGAGCGCGTAGCTCAGGGCGAGCCCGAGGACCGACGCCGATATCGCGACACCGACCGCGAGGGGGACGATGACGGCGAGCCGACGCGACAGGAGCCTCGCGATCGCGGCGGGCGCGATGAGCACGGCGAGCACGAGCAGGTTGCCGACGGCACGCGAGGCCGCGACGACGACGAGCGCGATGGCGGCGTTGAGCGCGAGCTCGAGGACGAGCACCCGCAGGCCGGCCGCGCGGGCGCCGCGCACGTCGAACGACACGAACAGCTGCTCCTTCCACGTGACGGCCACGAGGAGGACCGCGACACCGCCGCACAGCGCGATCGCACCGAGGTCCGACGACGACACGGTGAGGAGCTGACCGAACAGCAATTGCTCGAGCCCCGTCGTGTAGTCGGACCGCGTCGACACGAGCACGACCCCCAGGCCGAACGCCCCGGCGAGCACGACGGCGGTCGCGGCATCCGACCCCGCTCCCGGCAGCCGCCGCGCGACGATCGTGAGCACGACCGTCGCGACGAGGGCCGCGACCGCGGCACCGGGGTACACTCCCTCGGGCCCGCTCAGGAGGAAGCCCGCCACCGCGCCGGGGAACACGGCGTGCACGAGCCCGTCGCTCAGGAACTCGAGGCCACGCAGGTTGAGGGCGACGCCGACGACCGCCCCCGCGACCGCGAGCATGAGGAGGGCCGCGAGCGCGTTCTGCATGAACGGCAGGGCGAACACGGTGCCGGGATCGGTCACGGGTGGTGCCCCTCGATCGCGACGTGCACGTGCGGTGGTTCGTCGACGCCGCGGAACCCGGTGTCGTGATCATGGCCGTGGGCCAGGTGGTGATGGCCGTGGGCCTCCCCGTCGGCGGACGCGTGCTCGAACGTCCGCCGCAGGTTCTCGGGCGTGAGCGTCGCGTCGATCGGGCCCGCCGCGATCTGGCACCGGTCGACGAGCAGGACGTGCGAACACACGTCGCGCGCCAGCTCGAGGTCGTGCGTGGACACCACGATCCCGACGCCGTCGGCCCGCAGCTCACGGAGCGTTCCGACGAGCCGCTCCCGGCTCGTCCGATCGAGCCCGTTGAAGGGCTCGTCGAGCAGGAGCAGGCGCGGCGCGGCGACGAGCGCGCGCGCGAGGATGCCGCGCTGCTGCTGGCCGCCGGAGAGCGCACCGAAGCGGCCGCCCGCGTGCGGCGTGAGACCCACACGTTCGATCGCCGCCGCGACGGCCTCCCGATCCCGGCGTCCCGGCAGGCGGAACGCGCCGAGACGGTGATACCGCCCCATCATGACCACCTGTCGGAGCGTGACGGGGAAGTCCGGATCGATCTCGTCCGTCTGCGGCATGTACCCGACGCGCCCCGTCGCCGCCCTGGCGGAACCACCCAGCACCGCCGCCCGGCCCGACACGACGGGGACGAGCCCGAGAAGCCCCGCGAGCAGCGTCGACTTCCCCGCCCCGTTCGGGCCGATGAGGGCGAGCGCGTCGCCGGGCGCGACCGAGATCGTCACGTGTTCCAGCGCCGGGGCACCGGCGCCGTAGGCGAACGTGGCGTCGGCGAGCTCGACGAGCACGGCGGTCGTGCCGTCTGCGGGGCCGGCCGTCGTCATGCGTCGACGAGACCCGCCGGCAGTTCGGACGGCGTCGCTCCCCATGCCTCGATCAGCACGTTCGTGTTGTGCGCGGTCGCGCCGATGTAGCTCGCACCCGCGCTGCCCGCCTCGCCGAGTGCATCCGTGTAGAGGGCGTCCTCGCCCGAGTACACCGTGGCACCGGTCTCGGCACCGATTCGCTCGATGGCCTCGGGCGACAGTTGTGTCTCGGTGAACACCGCCGTCACGCCGTGTTCACGGATGGCCGCGACGAGGGCGTCGATGTCGGCCGCGCTCGGTTCCGCGTTGTCGTCCCAGCTCGGCATGACCGACCCGACGAACGTGATGTCGTACGCCCGGTCGTAGTAGTAGAGCCCGTCGTGGTTCGTCACGAGCAGTCGCTTCTCGACCGGGACCTTCGCCATGTTCTCGGTGATCCACGCGTCGAGCTCGGCGAGCTTCGCCGTGTAGCCCGCCGCGTTCGCCTCGATCGTCGACGCGTCGACGCCCTCGAGCGCCGCGAGGCCCTCGGCGATGTTGGCCACCATGCGCTCGGCGTTCGTCGGTGCCGTCCAGATGTGCGGGTTCGTGCCCTCGTGGTCGTGGTCGTCCTCGGCTCCGGTCGACGCCTCGGCCGTCGGCTCCGGGGTCGTCGCCTCGGCGCCGTGGTCGTGGCCGTCCTCGCCCTCGGTGCTGTGATCGTGGCCGTCCTCGCCCTCGGTGCCGTGGTCGTGGCCGTCCTCGCCGCCGTGATCGTGACCGTCCTCGGTGCCGTGGTCGTGGTGGTGCGAACCCCCGAGCTCGATCCCCGTCGAGGCGTCGATGACGGGGCCCGTGTAGCCGGCGGCCGCGAGCGTGTCGTCGAGCCACTCCTCGAGCCCTGCACCCGACACGACGACCGCATCGGCGGCGGCGATCGCGGCGAGGTCCGCCGGGGTCGCCTCGAACGAGTGCACACTGCGTCCCGGTCCGAGGAGGTTCGTGATACTCGCGTCCACACCCTCGAGCAGGCGCTGCGTGAAGTCGGTCACCTGCGTCGTCGTGGTCACGACCGACGGGCCGTCCCCCGCTGTCTGGGGAGCGGAACCGCTGCACCCGGCGAGCGTGAGGGCGGAGACGGCCGTGAGGCCGGCGACCAGAGCGAATCGGGGTGGGGTGCGCACGAACATCCTGTTCTGCCCCGGTCGCGGTCGGTCGACGCCCGCCGACCAGGGGGAGCTCGGACGTCGAGAACGTCGTCGACCCTATCTGTAATGAAAATCGTCGTCAACAAGGCGGGTGACGCCAGACTATGCCGCCCCGCGGTCCAACGTCCCGATGTGCGCCCCCGCGTCGTCGTACACGAGCAGCCGGTCGCCCTCGACGACGACGCGGTGCGCACCCGACAACCACGTGTCGACGTCGAAGCAGAACATGAGCGTCGACGCGAGACGCTCGACCACCGCGCCGTCACCCGTCGGCGCCCACTCACCGAACAGGGTGTTGCACCCGTCGTTCCCACCGAGCCCACCGCCCTCGCGGAACTCGAGCGAGACGGGAACCGGCCCGTTCGGGCCCTCGGTCGTGCCGGACCACTCGTCGACGATCGCCGGGAACGCACGCGCGACGAACACGGCCACGGTGAGCACGACGAGCAGCACGAGCACGCTGATGACGGCGGGGCGAACCGGCGACGAGGTGGTCTCGTCGCGTCGGACACCGGTCGATTCGGTCACGCCGAGAGTCTCGCACTCGAACATGCCACGCTGCCGCGAGTCGGCTCAGGAGCCGCGACGCCGCACACCGCGCGTCCTCCGACGCCGTCACCGTGCGGGTCGCGCCCACGATCCCCGCGTGCCCCACTCGCGAACCCGACGTCCGATCGTGTTCACGGGCTTCGACCCCGTCGTCCCGGGCGAGTCTGCCCGATCGGACACATCATCCGCCGGGAGCTGTGAGAACACCGTGATTTTTGGGTATGGTTGGGTGTCACTCGGGATCCCTCCCGTGTATCCGCGAGTGCGATGTTGGGGAACATCGCGCTCGGCCCACCTCCGCCGGCGGCGGCGGACGTGAACGGTACGCGGCTCGGCTCCTGGCATCCACAAGGGGGTTCCTGTCTCATGCGTATTCCGAAATCGATCGGTGGAGGGCTGGCGCTCGTCGCGCTCGCGATTCCGCTCTCACTCGCCGCGGCCGCGCCCGCGACCGCCACGACACCGAGCGAGGGCTACTGGATCCAGGCGTCCTTCGGGTACGACCGGACGCCCAGCGGCTGGCCCGGCGACCAGGACCTGCTCTACTTCGAGAAGGTCGACACGCAGCCCAAGGGCAACGACGTCCTGAACCCCACGGACGACCCCCAGGCGTTCCCGCGCGAAGCATGCGGGTACCAGACCATCCAGGTCGACAACATCTACGTCGAGCCCGGTTCGTCGGAGCCCGAGGTCGGCAAGGCCTACACCGCACCGTTCAAGTCCACCGAGAACTGGACCGTCGCCGGAGCCGCGCACTACGTCGTCGCCGACAACGCCGCCATCCAGGACCTCTGCACGACCGTTCCGCCCGTGACGGCCGAGGCGCCCGCTCCCGTCGTGAACGACGTGTGCGAGCCGTCCGACGGTGACACGCAGGACACCTACACGATCCCCGAGTCCGAGAGCGTCGACTACTCGGTCGACGGCGAGATCGTCCCGGCGGGCACGTACCCGGCAGACGGCACCGAGGTCGTCGTGACCGCGACCGCCCGCGAGGGGTACACGCTCGAGGGCGACTCGACGTGGACGCTCGAATTCACGAAGGACGCCTGCCCGGCGGCCCGCGGTCCCGTCGCGGCGGAGCCCACGTCCCAGGACGTGTGCGAACCGAGTGACGGTTCGGTCGTCGACACGGTGACGATCCCCGAGAGCGACGTCATCGAGTACTCGATCGACGGCACGGTCGTCCCGGCCGGTGACCACCTCGTCGCGGGAACCGAGGCCGTGGTGACCGCCGCAAGCCTCGACGGCTCGGCCATCGAGGGAACGAGCACGTGGACCTTCTCGTTCACGAAGGTCGCGTGCGAGCCGACCACGCCTCCCACCGAGCCGACAACGCCTCCCACCGAGCCGACCACGCCTCCCACCGAGCCGACCACGCCTCCCACGGCGGCAGGCCCGAGCAGCGGCGCGCCGTCGGTGGCGGACGTCTGCGAGCCGGGTGACGGCACGACGAACGACACGCTCCTCATCCCGTCCGTCGAGGGCATCCAGTTCAGCCTCAACGGCGTCGCCGTGGAGCCCGGTGAGCACACGATCGCCGGCACGACCGTCGTCCTGACGGCCGAGGCGCTCGAGGGCTACACGGCGGAGGGCACGACGGAGTGGACGATCACGTTCACGAAGGAAGCGTGCGGCTCGATCCCGCCGACCTCGTCGACCCCGCCGTCGGCCTCGACGCCGCCCTCGGCTCCCGTCGCCTCGACGCCCGACTCGCAGCTCGCGACGACCGGCGCCGAGTCGGTCGTGCCGCTCGGCCTGACGGCCCTCGCGCTCGTCGCGCTCGGTGGCGCCCTGTTCATCGCCCGCCGGAGCCGTACGGCCCGCGACTGATCCGACGAACGCGGCCGATGGGCCCGCTCGAACCGCACACCGGTTCGCGCGGGCCCTTCGCCGTTTCACGCCCCGGGTCGACAGCCCGGTGGCGACCGGACGAGGTCGTCGACCGTCCGAGCGGGACCCCGTGCGTCACCCCCGGGGTGAGTCGTACGTCCTCGGATCGTTCGGATCATTCGTCCCGTCCGGCCTCCACTCGGGCCACGAGTCGGCGAATCGTCCGAGCAGGCGCGCGAACTCGATGCGCTCCGCCTGCGTGAACCCCCCGAGCGCCTGCTCGACCTGGGCGCGTCGTCGCCCACGGCGACCGCCGGCGAACGCACGACCACGATCGGTCGGCGCGATCCGCGTGCGCCGCGCATCCTCGGGATCCGGGTACCGCTCGGCGAGATGCATCTGAACGAGCTGCTGCACGAGCCGGGACGCGCGCGGTTGGTCGACGCCGAGGCGTTCACCGATCTCGCCGACCGACAGGGTCCGCCCTTCGGACACGAGGACATCGAGGACACGGAACCGTGCGGGCCCGACGCGCCCCGGTCCCTCCCCCTCGAACGCCGGGCCGCGCTGCCGGTGGTCGGCGTGCGACCGCGGCCCGTCGTGATGCGGGTCCGGCCAGCCGGGGTGACGGTGCGGACGCGGGCGAAGGCGGCCGAGGGCCTCGAGGATCTCGTCGGTGACATCAGGCTCGTCGTTGGACACGCCTCGAATTTTACATGTTGGTTGACATGGATCAAAGTGCATGTCACACTACATACATGTCACTTGACATGCATACCGGGTGTGATGTCACCCGACGAAAGGACTTCTCATGCAGACCGAACACGACACCACCACGAACGGCCTCCCACTCGAGCAGCAGCTGCTCGACGCGCAGGCCCGAATCCACCGCTCGATCCTCGCCGCCTTCATCGAGGCAGGCGTCGACGCGCGCAGCTACTTCCTGTTGAGCGCGCTCGACGACCGGGGATCCCGACGCGGCACCGCCATCGGGCACCTGCGACACCGCCGTGTCGTCGCCGCACTCGTGGAGCGCGGCCTCGTCACAGCGGAGGGCGGCGAGCTCTCGCTCACCGACACCGGCCGCGAGGCGCTCGAACACCTCGCACGGATCGCGGAGTCGGGACGCTCGCGAGCCACCGACGTCCTCACGACCGTGCAGCGCGATGCGCTCGAGGACGCCCTCACGGCGCTCACCCCGCCGGTCGACGACGCCGATGCCGTGATCCGGCTCCTCGGCCCGAGTGCCCGACTCCCCTACCGCTCGCCGCGGGGCCGCCGGCCTCACCGTGACGCCCGCCCGCCGTTCGACCCGGAAACCGTCCGGGCGGCGGAGCGCCGAGGCCACCGTCCCCCTCGTCCCGCGGGCGACGACGAGGCGTTCCACACCGATCGACACCGTCGGTTCGAGGGCGCACCGTGGCGCGACCGTCACGCCGATGCGCAGCCGTGCGGCCACGACCACGAACCGCGGCGACGCGGTCGGGGCGGTCACGCGTTCGAACGGGGCTTCCGCCTCGGTCGCGCGAGTGCGACCGAGCACTGACCACGAAACGACACGGACACCGAGGGGGCCTGGTCCCACCGTCCTCCGAGACGGCGGACCAGGCCCCCTCGGGGTCCGTGACACCGCTCGACACCGGCCGCGCCACCGTGCGGTGCGCTGCTCCGAACGCCGCACACGACACACGCCTGTGGACAACCGCCCCGCTCCTCGTCCCGACGAGCTAGCGTCCCTGCACGACGACCGACGAGGAGGCAGCATGATCGCGTCCGACCGCGAGGACGGCCCCACGCGGTTCGTCCGGGAACTCGTGGAAGTGCTCGCGACGAGTGGTGACCGGCCGGACGAACGGGTGGACCGGTTCGAGCGACTGCTCGGTGTCCGGCTCCCTCGAGTCGGCGCACGCGTCCACGGGTGCATCCAGCGCCTCGACGATCGATCGATCGCCGTGATCTCCTACGAAACCGCTCCCCGCGCCGTTCTCCGCGTGCGTCTCGCACCCGCGGACGACGAGGCCGAGCCCCCTGTGACGCCCGCGCTCGCGCACGTTCTCGACCGCCTCTCCGCCTTCGGATTCCGGGTCCGGCCGTGGACCGGCGAGCACGGGCGCCGAATGGGTGCGTACGTCCGACGACAGCGCCTCGTCGTCGGCATCGCCGCGACCCGACACCCCGACGGCGGGGTCGGCGACGACATCGTCACCGACGTCCACGCGCGCTGGACGGCGACCCCGTGACGACCACCGCTCGTCACGTCCTGGAGCGCATCGCGCGCGGGCCGACCGTCGGGCCCGACGAGCGGCGGGTGCTCTCCGGCGTGTTCGACCGGTGTGCCGTCCTGCGGACCGATCTCGAGCGGGCGGTCGCATCCGGCGCGCTCCGTCGGATCGTGCTCGACGGAGCGCGAACGCCGTCCGTCGATCCCTTCGATGCGGTCGGCGGCGCCCTCATCCTTCCCCGCGGCCCCGTCGACAGCGTCGACGAACCCGAGATCGCCTTCCTGCTCGGACACGGCCTGCACCGAGCGGTGATCGTGGCGGGAACGATCGCGATGCGCGACGAGATCGGCGCACTCGCACACGGGATCGCCCGCGCACGGCCGCAGATCGGCCGACACGGTCCGCACCGCGACTACTCCGGCGTCGTCGACGGCCTCGTCGTCGTCCACGAGTTCGACGAGGCGCGCGCCCAGATCGCGGGCTGGAACGCGTCGGTCGAGTTCCACCGCTCGGTGCTCGGCGAGCTCGCCCCGGAGGACCTCGCGCACGGTCCCCGAGCGGACGACGTCCTCCGCGGCTCGCGCCTCGCGGCACGACCCCGTCCGCCGTTCACCCTCGAACGCGACCTCACGCTCGCGCCGACGCCCCGCAACCTCGACGCGATGCTGCGCGTCCGCGTCCGGCGTCCACCCGAACGGGCGGCGCTCGGCCCCGAGGGCACCTCGGATCACGCGAATCTCGCCGGCGCGGTCGCCGTGGGCTTCGTGTGCCGCGTGAACCGTTCGCACCATCCGCGTTCGGGAACGGCCTCGGAGGTGGCCGTCGCTCTCGACCTCTCGACGCACGCGCTCGACCCCGCGCTGCTGCTCGCGAACGGCATCGACCTGGGCACCGACCGGGCCCCGGTGCCCTACCTCGACGTCGGCCCCGAACCACGCCGCCGCGGCCGCTTCCACCACACCATCGGCCGGAACGACCCGGTCGGCTTCACCCGTCGCGCGGCCCGGTCGTCGACGAGCATCGAGTCCGACCCGCGCATCATCGGCGGCGATGCACGGCGCGGTGGCACCCGAGGGTCGAGCGGGCGTCGGAACGGTCACGACGGTCTCGCACGCTAGGTGACGCGCGTCGCCCGATCGCCCGTACCGGAGCCGCCCGCGGGGTCGAGCGAGTGCACCTCAATCGTGCACATCACCGTTCGCGGCATCCCCGTCCGATTCGTCGCGATGCGCGACGCCGGGCCGGATGTCGTTCTCGGGCGCCCACGCGAGACGGAGGAGGAGTCGGGCGTCGCCGTCGAACGCGTGCAACACGCCCGGGGTATCGTCGGCGAACACGACGGTCGTCGCCGACTGCAGCGCCGTGGTCCCTCGGACGCACGCCCTGCGCTCGTCGCGTTCGACCTCGAGCGCGGCACCCCGGACGATCTCGGTCCAGCGTCCGCGGAACGCATTGCAGCCGTCGAAGCCCCGCAGTTCGCCGTCGTGAGCGAAGAGGAGCCACGGCACGATGTCCGCGGCGGAGCGATCCTCCTCGACGACCGACCACGCCCCGACGATGGGCCGGGGCGGCGAGCGGTCGTCCGGCCGTCCCGTGTCACCCGCCCCGTCGTCGCCGTCACGTCCCTCGAAGTTCTCGTCCATGACAGGATCCTGCCGCGAGCGGCTGAGCGGCGCGGGTGAACGAGCGCGATGCTCGTGTGGCCCCCGGCCGGTGAACTCACGCTCCTCGGTGTCGCTGCGCGCGGTCGAGTTGCTGGAACGTCTCGATCACGAGTTCGAGGCTCACGCGCGACGGCGCCTCGGGCGCGTCGTACTCGAACTCCGCGAGCTCGACGCCGCGAACGGTTCCGGCGGGGAGCTCGGCGAGGATCGACGCGACCTCGTGGGGCAGGAGTCCGTCGGCGACGCGGTAGGCGGCCGGGATGAACCCCGGTTCGAGCACGTCCCAGTCGATGTGGATCCAGACGGGCCGGCCCGCCACGATCGAGTTCACCCGCTCCGGCGTGCTGAGGGCGGGAGGGAGGATGCGCACACCGGCGTCGTCGAGTAGTTCGCGCTCGGCGGGGTCGATGTCGCGCGCCCCGACGAGCACGACGTTCGACGGGTCGAGCCCGGCGCCGTGTCCGCTGTCCCACAGCCCGCACGCGGCCGCGACGACCATGCCGCCGAGGTACCCCGATCCGGTCGTCGCGGGCGTGTTGAAGTCGCCGTGCGCATCGATCCACAGCACGACGGCGTCGGGGTAACGCTCCGCGACGGTCGGGAGCGTGCCGAGGCTCGCGGCGCACGTGTTGGTCGCGAGCAGTGGCGTCCGACCGTCGTCGAGAACGGCCGCCACGGCGTCGCGCAGCCCGTCGAGCGTCGCCGCCGCGGCGGGCAGGCTCACGGTCCAGTCGTCGTCCGTGCTCGGCTCCGGTGTCCCGACGACGGTGGGTTCGAGGTCGAGGTAGCGCGCGAGCGCATCACCCGTCGCACGGGCGCCTGCGAGCGCCCCGTCCGTCCGGTCCGCGACGCGTCCCTGCGAGATGATGAGCCCGTACTCGGTCACGGGAACTCCGTTCGTCCTGCGGCCGCCGCTCGGTCGCCCGAGCCAAGTATGCCCGCGATCGTCCCGCGGGACGGTGCTCGCCCGGCGGGCGGGAGGCCCGCCGGGCGGAGCCGCTCACGGCAGCCGGTTGGCCTTCGCGAGGTTCTCGCGCAGTTCCTCCGCGTTCTGTCGCACGACGTAGGCGGGTCGATCGCGCTCGACCCGCCACGAGTCGGCGAGCGGTCCGATGTTCACGGTGTCGAAGCCGAGCTCGTCGTAGAAGCGGGTGACGAAGTCGACGGCCTCCTGGTCGTCGCTCGCCGTCGCGAGCGCGCGGCGGTCCGGCGTCCCGGCGGGTGTGCCGTCGGTCGTGATGTCGGCGGCCGCGATGTGGTTGAACGCCTTCACGACCTTCGAGGTCGGCAGGTGCCGCTGCACGATCTCCGAGGTCGTGGTCTCGCCCCGGTCGAGCGCCTCGATGTGGCCGTCCCGCTCGAAGTAGTAGTTGTTCGTGTCGAGCACGATCTTGCCCGCGAGGGGCTCGACCGGGATGTCGTCGATGGCCTTCAGCGGCACCGTGACGACGACCACGTCGCCCGCCGCGCCGGCCTCGGCCGCGGTCGTGGCGCGGGCCTTCGGCCCCAGCTCGGCGACGAGTTCCGTGAGCGTCTCGGGCCCGCGCGAGTTGGCGATGACGACGTCGTAGCCGTGCGCGATCGCCGCTCGCGCGATCTGGCTGCCGATGTGTCCTGATCCGATGATTCCGAGTGTTGTCATGCTCGGGTCAACGCGCGCGAGGTCCCGTCGTTCCGACTGTTACGAATGTGACGCGACCGGTGCGCTCGCGGATGCCGTGCGCACGAGTCCGAACACGGCGATCGCGGCCGCGACGAGCGTCAGCATGCCGAACGCCATCCGTCCCGCCGGTGGCAGCAGGAATGCGGGCATGACGAGCGCCATGGCGATCGCGACCGGCCACATCGTCCACGATCCGGTCCGGCGGCGGAACGCGATCGCGGCGAGGACGCCCGCGACGGCGATCCCGAGGAGGCCGCCCGCGAGGAACACGAGCCCGGTGACGTTCTCGCGGGAGCCGTGGAAGATCGCGAGTGCGATCGGCGACCCCTCGCCGTACTGCCCGACGAGGTGCAGCCCGAATGCCTCGACCCCGTAGGCGGGCAGGACGAGCGCGGCGCCCGCGAGCGCGGCGACACGCGCGGCGCGAGCCGTGCGCGAGCCGTCGACGTCGGCGAGGCGCACCGCGGCGAGCGCGAATGCGGCGAGGCCGAACAGGGCCGCGATGTGGGCCACGAGCCACCAGGGCGACGCGATCGCGTCGAGGGTTCCGGTGCCACCGGCGACGTCACCGTAGGGCCGGACGAGCTGGTACGCCGCCATGAGCACGCCCGTCGCGGCGATCGGGAGCAGGAGCGCGCGCCCCACGCCGCCCGGTGCCGGTGCGGCTGCGCCGACTCGCGCCGGTTCGCGCCCCGGGATGCGTGCCCCCTCAACCGGGGTGTGACCGGTCGTCGGTCGTTCGTTCGTCGTGTGCATGGTTTCCTCCGTCTCGTCGCACCGCATTCAAGAGCGGTGCTCTCGTTCGGAACAAGTAGAGCACCGCTCTCGTTTCTCGTCAAGAGCACCGCTCTCGGATGTGGCAGACTGGCGGCGGAGGCGAGATGACCGGAAAACGCGAGGAATCGCGGGCACGTACGACCGCGCAGATCCTCTCGGCCGCGCGCCACGAGATCGCCGAGCGCGGCGGCCAGGGCCTGTCGATGCGGGCCGTGGCTCGCGAGGTGGGGCTCGTGTCGTCGGCCGTGTACCGCTACTTCCCGACACGCGAGGCACTCCTGACGGCGATGATCGTCGAGAGCTATCACCACCTGGCCGACGCCCTCGCGACGGTCGACGAGGGGGCACCCGCCGAGCGCTGGGGCGCGCTCGTCCGCGAATGGCGGGCGTGGGCGAAGCACCGACCCCACGAGTTCCAGCTCGTGTACGGGACACCGATCCCCGGCTACGTCGCCCCGCCCGAGACGATCCCGGCCGCGGCGGCGGTCGCGGCGCCGTTCTTCCGCTGCGGCGCGACGGAGCGGGTCGTCGAGTTCGAGGGTGTCCACGTGGGGGACGCACTGACGTCGGCGTACCCCGACCTCACGCCGAGCGGCATCGCCGCCGTCCTCGCGGAACTCGCGACCGTCGCGGGAACGATCGGCCTCGAACTCTCCGGCCACTTCGTCGGAACGACCGGCTCACCGGACGCCCTCGTCGAAGCCGTCATCGCGAGGCAGGTGCACACACTCGGTCTCGCGTGACGCGACAGCGGAGTTCCCGGTCCCACACGTGCGGTTCCGGCCCGGGACCGGCGCCTCGGGCCCGTCGGGTGCAGCCGCGATCGGCGCGGTCGGCTCGCCACCCCGCCCGCCGCTGCCCGCGACGGCCACCCGCGTCACCGCGACGCTCAGGCCTCGCTGCGAGCCGCGTCCGCGAGCGCCCGGTACGCGGGCGAGGAGTCGTGCAGCTCCGCGGCCGTCCCGATCCCCGCGACGCGTCCCCCCTCGACGACGACGATCGTGTCGGCGCCGCGCACGGTCGAGAGCCGGTGGGCGATGACGATCGTCGTCCGTCCCCGCATGAGCACGGCGAGGGCCGACTGGATCCGCGCCTCGGTGGCCGGATCGACCGATGCGACCGCCTCGTCGAGCACGAGGACGGGTGAGTCCTTGAGCAGCGCCCGAGCGATCGAGAGGCGCTGCCGCTGCCCGCCCGACAGGTCGGCACCGCCGTCGGCGAGCACCGTGTCGAGCCCGTCGGGCAGCGAATCGACGACGTCGTCGCACTGCGCGGCGCGCAACGCGCGCCACACGTCCTCCTCGCTCGCCTCGGGTCGCCCGAGCGTGACGTTCGCCCGCACCGTGTCGTCGAACAGGTGCACGTCCTGAAACACGGTCGCGACGAGCCGCATCGTGCGATCGGAGCCGAGCTCGCGCAGATCGCGTCCGCCGATGCGGACGCTGCCCGCCGCGGGATCCCACATGCGGTTCACGAGCCGCGCGATCGTCGACTTGCCCGAGCCGGACGCACCGACGAGCGCCGTCACGCGGCCACGCTCCGCACGGAAGGAGACGCCGTCGAGCGCGGGCGCGTCCTCGTCCCGATACCGGAAGCCGACGTCGCGGAACTCGACCTCGGCACCGTCCGGCTCGGCGGGCGAGGCGGGCTCCGTGAGCACGGGCTCGTCCCACACCTCGGCGATCTTCGCCGCGATCTGCTGCTGGTTCCGGCGATAGCCGGTGAGCAGCATGAGCTCTTGGATCGGCTGGTACACGGTGAGCGAGAGCACGAGGAACAGCATGAGCACGCTCGCCGGCACGAGACCTGCCGCGAACGCGGCCGCCCCCACGAGGATGAGCACGACCTGCCCGATCTCGATGACGATCGATCCGAGCGCCGTGGCGGGCGTCGCGCGCACCGACATGTCGGTGCTCGTCCGCGCGAGCCGCTCGAGCACGGGAACGTAGCGCTCGGCGATCCACGAGCCTGGGGCGCCGCGCAGGACGGCCGCGCCGCGCGCCTGCTCGACCATGACCGTCGTCGCCTCACCGCGGGCGAGGTGGTGATCGGCGAACGCGCGATGGAAGATGCGGTCGCCCCACGCCGTGATGAGCCAGAAGAGGGGCACGCCCACGAGGGTCGCGAGCGCGAGGCGCCAGTCGACGACGAACAGTGCGACGGCCGAGAGGGTCGGCTGCACGAGCGCCCCGAGGAGCTGCTGCGGCAGATTCTGGAAGTCGACCATGACGGCGTCGTTCGTGACGACCGTCCCGATGCGCGACCGGTCGACGCGATCCACGAAACCGAGCGGGACGCGACGCAGGCGATCGAGCACCGACAACTGCAGCCCGGCCTTCGAGTCGGCGGCGAGCCGCCACACGAGGGCGTTCGCCCACGCGGCGGCGAAGAGCCTCGCGACGATCGAGGCGGCGAGCACGGCGGTCAACAGCCACACGAGGCCCGCGTCGAGCGCGAGCCCGGGGACCGCGCCCGTCGCGGCGAGCACGATCACGAGGATCGTGACGACGGGGACGCTGCGGAACGCCCCCTCGAGCAGGATGCGCCCGATGCCGCGCACGAGCGGCCGCAGGCTGCGCCCGTACATCGCCCGCCACTGGGCGAGGAAGCCCATCCGCCCGAGCCCCGGACGGACGATGTCCGTGACCTCGCCGGCGTCCGTCGACGGGTCGCCCACGCGCCGTGCGGGTGCCGTGCCCGAGGCCGCGACGGGCACGGCGGGGCCGTCCTCGCCCCGGACCTCCGCGTCGTCGCCCTCCTCCCGGGCCACGCCGGCGTCGCCGGGCGCCGCGTCCTCGGGATCGTCCGCCCCGATGCGCCAGCCGTCGGCGCGCTCGTACGCGTGCCACAGCGCGCGGTACGGCTCGTGCGTCTCGAGCAGTCGCTCGTGGTGGTCCTGCGCCGTGACCCGGCCGCCGTCGAGGCGTGCGATGCGGTCGCTGCCGGCGATGGTCGCGAGCCGGTGCGCGATCGTGATGACGGTGCGGCCCTCGGTGAGTCGATCGAGCGCGTCGAGTGTCCGCCGCTCGGTCTCCTGGTCGAGCGCGGCGGTCGCCTCGTCGAGCACGATCACGCGAGCGTCCTTGAGCACGGCGCGCGCGATCGCGATGCGCTGACGCTGCCCGCCCGACAGTCGCCCACCGCCCTCGGGGAGTTCCGTCGCCCACCCATCGGCGAGCGCCGCGGCGACGTCCCCGAGCTGGGCCGTCTCGCCCGCACGCACGACCTCCTCGTCGCTCGCGCCGGGACGGGCGATCCGGATGTTCGCCATGAGGCTCGCGGCGAACACGTACTCGTTCTGCTGGACGAAGGCGACGATGCGCGACAGTTCGGTCGCGGGGATGTCGCGGACGTCGACGCCGCCGATGCGAACGGTGCCCTCGTCGGCGTCCGCGAAGCGACTGATGAGCCGGGCGACGGTCGACTTGCCGCTGCCCGTCTCGCCGACGAGCGCGAGGCTCGACCCCTCGGGGACGTGGAGCGTCACGTCGTGCAGCGCGGGTCGCTCGGGGCCGTAGGCGAACGTCACGCCGTCGAGTCGGACGTCGAAGGTCGTGGGGATGCCCGGTGACTCCGATTCCGGCAGCTCGTCCTCCGCGAACAGGGCCCGCACACCGCCCGCCGCGAACTGGATGCGGCTCATGATCGTCGCGAGCGTCCCCACGAGGCCGATGATCGGCGTCAGGTAGGCGATGCCGACGAGGAGGAACAGGAGCACGGTCGCGAGGTCGAACGTGCCCGCCTCGAGGCCGAGCCCCGCGACGGGGAGCAGCGCCGCGAGCGCGAGCCCCGTGCCGACGGTGAGGAACGACGCGAGCCATCGCAGGGGGCCGCGCGTCGCGCGCTGCTGCAGTTCGGCACCGCGCAGGACGGCACCACGGGCCTGGTCGTAGCCGCTGTCCGGACGCACGTAGCTGCGGATCACCTCGAGCCCCTGGAGGTAGCCCGTGACGGCCCGCTCGAGGACGAGTGCGTGGGTCGCGAGGGCTGCGTTGTTCCGCTGCGCGAGCGTCATGCCGACCGCCGAGATGACGACGAGCACGACGAGCGAGGCGAGTGCGACGAGTGCGAGCCGCCAGTCGACGACGAACAGGAGCGCCGTGGTCGCGATGGGGACGGCCGCGGCCGCGGCGCCGTCGGGGACGCCGTGCGCGAGCGCCTCCTCGAGTTGTTCGACGTCGTCGTGGAGCAACTTCTTGATCTCACCGGTCGAACGGGCCTGGACGCGCGCGAGCGGCATGCGGCGGAGCTTGCGCACGAGCCCGAAGCGCAGGTCGAGCAGCACGCGGTAGGCCGAGACGTGTCCGACGTGCGTCGACAGCCCGCTCGCGATCGCTCGCAGCACGACGGCCGCTGCCGCCACGGCGGCGATCGTTACCACGGCACCGGGTGCGTCGTCCACGAACAGCGCGCGCACGACGGCGAAGACGGCGACGTAGGGGGCGAGCGAACAGGCCGCCGCGACGATCGCGAGCGCCGCGGAGGCCACGAGGCCGAGGCGATGGCGGCGCACGGCGTCGCCGATCGAGTTCGTCGGTGGCGCCGTCGGGATCCCAGGCGCAGGATTCGAGGTAAGGGTCACCTCAGTGACGATACGAAGCCGAACGTCTAAAATCAATATCTGTGTATTTATTGTCCTCGTGGAGCCATCCGCCCGGCTCCCGTCGAGACGGCCGCGCCTAGCATGTCGCTCATGCCGACCGACGAGGAGCCGACGACGCGTCGCGGCCGTGGTCGTCCCCCGAAGGCACTGCTGAGCCGCGAGCAGATCGCGTCGCGCGCGCTCGCCATCGGCGGCCGTGAGGGCTTCGGGGCCGTCTCGATGCACCGGCTCGCCGACGAGTTCGGCGTGACGGCGCGCGCACTCTACAACCACGTGCCGGACCGCCAATCCGTCATCGACGACGCCGCGATCCTCCTGCTGCGGGGCATCCCGGACACGCCGCTCGACGTCGCCGATTGGCGCTCCTCGATCCGCCGCCTCTACGCGGAGGCGCGAACGTACTACCGCTCGTTCCCGCGCGCCGTCCTCATCTCCCTCGACGAGGAGGTGACGCTCGCGGGCGTCGATCCGGCCCGCATCCGCCTCACGGAACGCAATCTCGAGTTCTTCACGGGCATCGGCCTGACCCTCCGGCAGGCCATGGTCGTCCGCTCCGCGTTCCTCACCGAGGTCGCCGGCTTCGTCCTCCTCGTCGACGACCGCTCCGATCAGGCCGATGACGCGACGAGCGACCTCATGTCGCGCCCCGTTCCCCCGCCGGGGCTCGACGCGAACCCCGAACTCGCCGCGCCCCTCTCGCGCCAGGCCGCGCTCGGCCCGCCCATGACGAGCGACGAACACTTCACTGACCTCGTCGACCTACGCATCGCCGGCATCGAACGCTGGCTCGAGCGGAACGCCGCCGCAACCGACACCCGCTCCTGACGCCGCGACTCGCGAACGCCGGTCGGGCTCGGACCCCGGGGCTCGTTTCGTCACCGGTCGCCGCATGACCCGCCGCGACGTGGCGCGGTGTCGCGGGGCGACGGCACGTGCCTAGCCTTGTTCGCATCCGGACGTCGCCTCCCACGAGCGCGACGACACGGCGCGGGAGACCACGCCGTCAGCATGTCCGTTCCCGGAGGGAGACCGCAGATGACCGCGACCGTGAACCAGCGCAGTGATGCCCGCGGGGTGGCGCGCGCCCTCCCGACCTCGTTCCGGGATCCCGCCGAGGCGCCCGTCGTCGACGACCTGCTCGAACTCGTCGGAGCGACGCCGCTCGTGCGTGTCCGGCACCTCACCGAGGGTGCCCCGGGCGAGGTGTTCGTCAAGCTCGACCAGTTCAACATCGGCGGCTCGTCGAAGGACCGCATCGCGATCGGCATCGTGCGCGCCGCGATCGAGTCGGGCGAACTCCGGCCCGGGCAGCGCATCGTCGACTTCGGGGCCGGGAACACCGCGATCGGCTACGCGCTCGCGGGCCGTGCGACGGGCCACCCCGTGACGGCGGTCGTCAACGGACTGCTCTCCCCCGAGAAGGAGAACCTGCTGCGGTTCCTCGGCGTCGACCTCGTGCCGGGTCGCGCCGATGTTCCCGCCGACGATCCCGAGAACTGGGCGGTGATCGCCGAGCGCTACGAGCGCGAGGATCCGAGCAACTGGTGGGCCAGGCAGCAGTCGACGCACGCGAATCCCGCGACGCACGTGGATTCGACGGGCCCCGAGGTGTGGCAGCAGACGGGCGGACGGATCACACACTGGATCGCGGCGATGGCGACGGGCGGCACCGTGAGCGGCACGGGACGCTACCTGCACGATCGCGATCCGTCGATCGAGGTCGTCGGCACGCAGTTCACCGAGAAGGCGAACGACACGAACCTGCTGCAGATCGCGCGGCGCGAGCCGGGCTGGGAGTCGCTCGAGCGGAACTTCCCCGACAACATCGACCTCGACGTGATCGACCGCATCGAGGTGCGCCCGCGGGCCGAGGTCATCGACTACGGCTGGCACGTCGCGCGCACGGAAGGCCTCGTGCTGGGCCTCTCGTCGATCCTGAGCCTGCGCGTCGCCGTCGATCTCGCGCAGCGCGTCGAGCCGGGTAGCGTTATCGTGTCGTTCTCGGCCGATTCGGGCCGCGACTACACGAGCCGCGAGTACAACGCCGCGTGGCTGCGCGAGAACGAGCTCGGCTGGATCGCCGACCGCTACGAGCCCGCGGGGTGACGGCGGGCGCGACCCGTCGCCCGGCTCAGTCGTCCTCGAGCGTGTAGCGGCCCGAATCGTCGACGAACAGGGCCGTCTGCCCCGCGCGCGCCTCGCGGACGAACCCCGCGACGCGCGGGAAGCGCGCCGCGAACGACGAGGCCGACCAGATCTCGAAGTTGTCGGGATCGTCCATGTAGGCGTCGGATTCGAGGCCCGTCACGGAGCGCAGATCGGACCCCGTGTACGTGACCCAGCGCGGCGGCTCCTCGGCGTGCAGCTTCGTGACGAACACGGGTGCGTCGTCGGGGACGCCCGCGAACTCGACCGTGCTCGTGCGCTCGGCGTCGAGCAGCGCGTCGATCGTGCCGGCCAGCGCAACGAGTGCGTCCCATCCGCTCGCCGCGGCGAACGCCGCCTCGTCGTCGGTCAGCAGGCGCAGCGTGCGGACGTGGCCGACGACACTGCCGTCGGGATCGCGGACCTCGTCGAACGTCGGCCCCCAGCGGGACGGCGTGACGAGGATCGCCGAGATCGCGGTGCCCGTCAGGAAGGGCTCCGAGTTGCGCCACGGCACGCCGACGGGCGGCACGCGATGGTTCTGCGCGATGTCGTCGCACACGATCGTGAGCGCGGCGACCGCGGCCCCCTCCTGCCCGTCGACGACCTCGACGGCGAGCTCGACCCGCTCGCCCGACTCGGTCGGGAGCTTCGATGCGCCCGCGGTCATGAACGTGATCGGGCCGCCGGGCGGTCGCTTGACGGCGACCATCACCATGCCGCCGATGCGGTCCGGCAAGACCGTCGGATCGACGCCGAGCGCCGAGAAGACGTGTTCGGGGAAGGCCTGGTCGGGACGATCCGGTGTGGCAGTCATGGCGCCAGTCTGTCAGTTCCGTCCGACACGCCGCCGGGCGACGTGACTGGCGCTCCGAGCCTCATCGCCGGTCACGCCCGGCCCGCCCCAGAGCGAATGCACCGATCGCGAGTCCGACCGCGCCGGTGACCGCCCCGGCGAGCAGTTCCCGACCGACGGTGGCGCGACCGCGGATCGGGTTCGCTTCCTCCCGCGCCGATTCGCGCGCCGGGGCGGTCGAACGTGGCGTACCGGACGGATGCCGCAGCGCAGCGTGTACGGCATGATCGAATCGCTGCCCCGCCACGGGATCGATCATCGAGTTCTCCGACGACTCGACCGTATCGGCCACGGCCTTCTCCGTTCAGACGAGGCCGATTCCGCACACCAGTGCCCGGCAGGTCCCGAGCGCGGGCCGTCTGTGTCGTCCTGTCGGCGGCCGAAGGCGGGGAGCAGCGGCCTCGCCTGCCGGAGCGACAGCCTCCGTGAGCTCCTCCCGTGTTCGGCGGTTAATCAGCGGACGGTTCTGTGCACGAGGCGTCGATGTCTCTGGGGCTCGGGCTTCGCGAGCACCCTGCCCCTGGCCGCAGGGACCGCAGCCGCCAGGATGACCGTTCCGAGCAGCACGAGGAGTGAGGTCTTTCCGGCGCACCTCGTCCCGTCCGCCCCGCGATCGCGAAGCCGCCCTTTTGCGACGCGGACGGCTGCGTCCGTCTCGGCGACAGGGGTGCCCTCGCCCGAGGCTCCATCGTGACCGGAATTGAGCGCAGTGGGGAGTCGGTCGAGCTCACGCAACAGATATTCGATCTGCGTGTCGAGACGACTCGCGTGCTTCACCGACTGCACACGATACTCACCCAGCAGGGCCGCCGAACCGAACGAGATGACAGGGGGCAGGAAAAACACCACGAGCGACAGCCAGCCGACGACCCCCCCGTCACGAAAACGATCCAGACGATCAACAGGCCGAGCACGAGCGAAAGCAGCCCGACGATGAGTGCGATCGCATCATCGGGGACCCCTCGCGAACCCGCGCGCCATTGGACGATCGCGCTGAGCCCGCCCTTGACGATGGCCGTCCACGCGAGAACGAAAGCGACGAGCACAGCGCCCAGGACAAGTGCCGCGAGAATCGCCTCGGACAGAGATGGGCCGGCCTGCACGGTTCCCACGACGATGAGGCCGACCACGACTATGACGTCGGCTCCTGCGGCGGCGACAGCGGTTACCAGCAGCGAACGGCAGAATACCCGTCTCCGCTCATCAGCCAGACCATCGGGCCCCGTGTGCTCGTCGGCTCGTGGAGGGACGCCGACACGAGCTCGCTGCGCCCGTAACGCGGCCAGTCGCCGTTCGATCTGTGGCCGCCACGCCCAGGGATTGCCCCAGTCCTCGAAGTTCCAGAGCAGCAGCGTGATCGCGCAGGCGAGTAGCAGCGGGACGACGCCTCCGAGGGCCTCCCCGGACGGTTCGTCGACTACGGCAAGGACGCGAAACGCGATCTGCGTGTACGCGATCATGGTCAAAACGAACAGCAGCCATTGCGCCGTTCTCAGGATGCGGAGATCGACGGCATCGCCGAACTCAGGCCGGGCGTCCGCCACGACTGCGCCGGACCCCACCGACATACGGGAGGTTGGCGATGTCAAGGCGTGGAAGCAACATGGGGCTCGCCGGCCAGTAGTCGAGCGAATGCTTCGGTCGGTGTCAGGAAGCCGAGCCGGCGGCGGGGCCGGTTGTTGATCTCCTCGGCGATCGTGGTCAGGTAGGGCTGGTGGTCGGGTATCGCCGTGCCTTTGGGCAGGTACTCGCGGTAGAGCCGGTTGGTGTTCTCGTTGCTGGGTCGCTGCCAGGGCGAGTGGGGGTCGGCGAAGTAGACCGGCATGTTCGTGGCCAAGGTGACCTTCGCGTGGTGGGCCATCTCGCTGCCCTGGTCCCACGCGAGTGACGCCTTCATCATCTGGGGCAGCTCGTTGAAATACTCGATGACCGCGTCCGCGGTGCCCTCGGCGTGCTTGGAGGGCAGAGCCAGCAGCCCGGTGAAACCACTCATCCGCTCCACCAGTGTCGCCGCGCAGGAGGCACCGTTCTTCCCGATGATCAGGTCCCCCTCCCAGTGGCCTGGCACCCGGCGCTCGGCGGCGTCCTCGCCCCGTTCTGAGAGCGGGACCATCCCGATGATCGGCCCGCCCCGGGACCGGCCCGTAGTGCGGGGCCTGCGCTTGGTGCGCTTGGACTGCAGAAAGATCCCGCGCCGGGCCAGTTCCCCGCGCGGGATCGCGTAGATGTACTGGTAGATCGCTTCACCAGAGACGGTGCGGCCCTGCGCATCAGGAGAGTTCGCCATACGGCCAACAGTCGGGTCTGTTGCCTCCAGGCGCAAGCGGCCCGCGATCTCGTTCGGCGTCCACGATGCGGCTAGGTCAGCATTCACCCGCGCCTGCAGCACCGGATCCGCCGCGACCTTCCGCTGCTGCGGACGGGCCCGGCGACGCTGCGCGGCCACGTCTGCGGTCACGGCCTGGTAGCCGCGGGTCTTCGTCGCGTTCCGACGCAGCTCCCTGGAGACCACTGACGGGCAACGCCCCAGGTGACGGGCAATCTTCCGCACACCCCAACCCGCCTTCGACGCCGTGGAGATCTCCGACCTGTCACTGAACGACAACCCCACCCGCGACATCCACACACTCCATCGATCAGACCCCCGCCGAACAGGAGTGTTGCTTCGACGCTATGACACCACCGTTCGCGTCAGGCTCGAAACGATGGGGGCGAGCGTGAAGACGAGCGCGGCGATCGTCAATGCCGACCACAGGACCGAGTCATCGATGAATTCCGCTGCCGCGGACGTCGCAGCCGCCCAGTCGATGCGGTCGCCGATCGACGGCGCCCCGGCGGCGAGGGACACCAGTCCGCCGAGTATCAACCCCATCGCGATCGGCACCCAGACCGGCGTGCGCTGCAGCACCCCTTCGGTGATCCGCTCGGACGTGTGATCCAAGCTCCCGACTGATGCAAGCATGGCACCAGTGTCAGGGGCGTCACCGCGAATCTGAAGCCCTCAGTTCGCGGGGCCGTGTGCCCGGCGGCGCCCGTTCGGGCACATTGGCGACGTCACTCCGCCGACACGGCGGGCGCGGACACCGGTCATGCCCAGGCGTGGACCATCACCACGGCCCGCTCAGTCGAGGAGCAGTGCCGGTTCCTCCACGATCGTCGCGACGTCGGCGAGGAAGCGCGACGCGACATCGCCGTCGACGAGCCGGTGATCGAACGATGCCGTGAGCGTCGTCACCTGCCGCACCTGCACCTCGTCACCCACGACCCACGGCTTCGGCTTGATCGTGCCCAGCGCGAGAATGCCCACCTCACCCGGATTCAGGATCGGCGTACCCGAGTCCATCCCGAACACCCCGATGTTCGTGATCGTGAACGTTCCACCCTGCTGCTCCGACGGCGGCGTCTTCCCGTCCCGTGCACGCAGCGTGAGCTGCTCGATCGCCGATGCGAGCTGCCGCATCGACATCTCGTTCACATCCTTGATGTTCGGCACGATCAACCCGCGCGGCGTCGCCGCCGCGATCCCGAGGTTCACGTAGTGCTTGATCGTGTACTCCTCGTCGGTCCACGCGGCGTTCGTCGTCGGGTTCCGCCGGATCGCCCACACCACAGCCTTCGCCACGAGCAACAGCGGCGAGACCTTCACGCCCGCGAAGTCCGGCGAGGACTTCAGCCGCTTCACGTACTCCATCGTCCGCGTCGCATCCACATCCACGAACAGCGTCACGTGCGGCGCCGTGAACATGCTCGACACCATCGCGTTCGCGATCGCCTTGCGGACCCCCTTCACGGGGTGACGCTCCTCACGCACCGGCCCCGGCTCGGGCGTCTCGAGATTCTTGAACACGCTCGCCTGGTGCGCCGAACGCAGCACGTCGTCACGTGTCGTCTCACCCGCGAGCCCCGTGGGCTCGACCTGCGCGAGATCGACGCCGAGATCGCGCGCGAGCTTCCGGATCGGCGGCTTCGCGATCACCGGCTGCGCCGACGCCGCGGGAACGCTCGCGAGTCGTCGCGGGCCGTCCTCGTTCGAGCGGCTCGCACGCGTCTGCGCCGCGAGCGCCGACTTCGTCGCCTCCGCCCCGGCCCCGCGGAAGTCGCGGCCCGCGCCGTCGCTCGCGGCCGAGCCCCCCGCCGTGCGACGCTTCCGCCTCGTCGTCGGCGCCTTCCCGACCCCGTACCCGACGAGCACCGAACCGGGCTTCTCGTCCGCGGCGGCCTCCGCCGTCTCGGCCGCGGCGATCGTGCTCGACGCGTCCGCGCGGGCCGACTCGAACTCCGCGTCGACCTCGTTGCCGGCACCCGCACCGGTGTCGGCCGCGACGGGCGCGCCGTCGTCGGGTGCGTCGGACGCCCCCGCGCCCTGCACCGTGAGGATCACGCTGCCCACCTCGACCGTGTCGCCCTCGGCGGCGCGCAGCTCGCCGATCACCCCCTCGAACGGACTCGGCAGCTCGACGAGCGACTTCGCCGTCTCGATCTCGACGAGCACCTGGTTGAGCGCCACGGGCTCGCCGGGTCGCACGTGCCACTGCACGATCTCGGCCTCGGTGAGGCCCTCGCCCACGTCGGGCAGTTCGAAGTCGGAAATCGTCATCGCTGATCCTGTCTGCTTCAGTACTCGAGCACGCGGTCGACCGATTCGAGGATGCGGTCGACGTCGGGCAGGAAGATGGACTCGAGCTTCGACGGCGGGAACGGCACGTCGAACGCCGACACGCGCAGCACGGGTGCCTCGAGCGAGTAGAACGCGCGCTCCGCGACGGTCGCCGCGATCTCCGCGCCGACCGACACGTTCCCGTGCGCCTCCTGCGCGACGACGAGCCGGCCCGTCTTGCGCACCGACTCGATGATCGGCTCGTAGTCGATCGGCGCGATCGAGCGCAGGTCGACGACCTCGAGGCTCACGCCCTCGGTCTCCGCGAGCGCCGCGGCCTGCAGCAGGAGGCTCGTCATCGCCCCGTGCCCGACGACCGTCACGTCCGTCCCGACGCGCGCGACGCGCGAGGTGTGCAGCGGCGCGAGGGGCTCGTCGAAGTTCACCTCGCCCTTCTGCCAGTAGCGGCTCTTGGGCTCCATGAACAGGATCGGGTCATTCGAGGCGATCGACTGCCGGATCATCCAGTACGCGTCGTTGGGCGTCGACGGCGACACGACGCGCAGCCCCGGCGTGTGCGCGAAGTACGCCTCGGGGCTCTCGCTGTGGTGCTCGATCGAGCCGATGTGGCCACCGTAGGGCACACGGATCACGATCGGCATCGTCACCCCGCCCTCGTGGCGGTTGCGGATCTTCGCGAGCTGCGTCGTGATCTGGTCGAAGCCGGGGAAGATGAAGCCGTCGAACTGGATCTCGCACACGGAGCGATAGCCGCGCAGCGCGAGGCCGATCGCGGTGCCGATGATGCCGGCCTCGGCGAGGGGCGTGTCGATGACGCGACGCGGACCGAAATCGCGCTTGAGGTGCTCGGTGACGCGGAACACGCCGCCGAGGTCCCCGATGTCCTCGCCCATCTGCAGGACCTTCGCGTCGTCCTCCATCGCGTGGCGCAGCCCGAGATTGAGGGCCTTCGCCATGGGCATCGTGTGGACACCGGTTGGCCGCGGCTCGGCCGCGACCGTCGTACCGCCCGTCTCGGGCGTCGTGCGCTCGCGCGCGTCCGTCGACACCTGTGTCGTCGTCCCCTCGCTCATTTCGCGTCCTCCCCGAACGATGCCTCGTACCGGTCCGACCACGCGTGCTCGTGCTCGACGAGCGCGTGCGGCTCGGCGTACACGTTCTCGAACACGAGCGAGCGGTCCGGTGTGCCCAGCGCGAGGCAGGCCTCACGGATACCGAGCGCGTACGTCTTCGCCTCGTCGGCGACCCGCTCGAAGAACTCGTCGCCGACGCCCTGCGCGCGCAGGTAGCGCTCGAGCCGCAGGATCGGATCGCGCTCGCGCCACGACGCCGTCTCCTCGTCGGCGCGGTACTTCGTCGGGTCGTCGCTCGTCGTGTGCGCACCGATGCGGTACGTCATCGCCTCGATGAACGACGGCCCCTCGCCCGCCCGTGCGGCGTCGAGCGACGTGCGCGTGACGGCGTACGCGGCCATGACGTCGTTGCCGTCGATCTGCGTCGACGGCATGCCGAAACCCGCGGCACGCTTGTAGAGCGGTGTGCGCGACTGCACCCGCACGGGCACGGAGATCGCCCACTGGTTGTTCTGCAAGAAGAACACCTGCGGCGTCCGATAGCTGTTCGCGAAGACGAACGCCTCGTTCGTGTCGCCCTGGCTCGTCGCGCCGTCGCCGAAGTACACGATCGTCGCCTCGTCGCGACTCGGGTCGCCCGTCCCGACGACCTCGTCGAAGAGCTGCCCCATGGCGTAGCCCGTCGCGTGCAGCGTCTGCGAGCCGATGACGAGCGTGTAGAGGCGGAAGCGGAACTCCTCCGGGTCCCAGCCGCCGTGGGTCACGCCGCGGAGCAGTGCGAGCACGCGCGTGAGATCGACACCGCGCACGAACGCGACGCCGTGCTCGCGGTAGCTCGGGAACGCGACGTCCTGCGGCCGCAGCGCGAACGCGGAGCCGATCTGCGCCGCCTCCTGCCCCTCCGCGGGCACGTAGAGCGCGAGCTGGCCCTGCCGCTGCAGGTTCGTGCCCTCATGGTCGAAGGCCCGCACGAACGTCATGTCGTGATACGCCCGCTGGTAGTCGTCGAGCGTGAGCTCGTCGAGCGCCGCGAGGAACGGGCCCGCGGCCGCGTTCGGCCGCACCTCGCCGTCGGGCGTCAGGATCTGGACGGTGTCATCGCTCAAAGTCACAGCGGCGGTGCCTTCCTTCCGGTCGCGCCCGATCGGCGCTGTCCGCCAGTCTACGGATGCCGACACGAGCCCCCTTGTCAGCATCGGTCAACGTTCGACGGATTCCTTTGTGTGTTTCAGCTCAGGAAATCGGGCGAGGATCGCCGCGGCCGACTTGAGGATGGGCCCGACGGCACCGTCCTCCCCGATCGACACCCGGATGCCGTCACCCGCGAAGGCACGCACGACGAGGCCGTGGTCGCGGAAGATCTGCTCGGCCTCGCCCGTGTGCGCGCCCGTGGGGAGCCACACGAAGTTGGCCTGCGAGACGGGCAACCGCCACCCCTGGTCGGCGAGTGCACGCGCGATCTCGTCGCGTCGCACCGTGATCTCGGCGATGCGTCGACCGATCTCGTCGACCTCACCGAGTGCCGCGAGCGCCGCGGCCTCGGCCTGCGCCGTGACGCTCAGCGGGATGCCGGCCGGGTGCAGCGCGGCGATGTTCTCGGCACGCCCGACGAGGTAGCCGACGCGGAGTGCGGCGAGCCCGTACGCCTTCGAGAAGGTGCGGGCGACGACGACGTTCGCGTGCTCGGCGAGCAACCGCGAGCCGTCGGCGGCGCGCCGGTCGGTCACGAACTCCGTGTACGCCTCGTCGATCACGACGAGCACGTCGTCGGGAACCCGATCGAGGAAGTCCTCGAGCTCCCCGTGTCCCACGACGGGGCCCGTCGGGTTGTTCGGCGTGCACACGATGACGAGCCGCGTGCGGTCGGTGATCGCGTCCGCCATGGCGTCGAGGTCGAGCGATCCGTCGTCGCGCAGCGGCACCTGCACACCCGTCGCACCCGTGAGCGCAACCATGCCGGGGTACGCCTCGAAGCTGCGCCAGGGGTAGACGATCTCGTCCCCGGGCCCGGCCGCGGCGAGGGCCGCCTGGTACAGCAGCGCGACCGACCCCGAGCCGATGAGCACCTGGTCGGGCGACACGTCGAAACGCTCGGCGATCGCCTCCCGCAGTCGCCGGGCGGTGGCGTCGGGGTACCGGTGGTACGCGTCGGCGGCGGCGACCGCCTCGACGACGGCGGGCAGCGGCGGGAACGGCAATTCGTTCGACGAGAGCTTGAAGTCCGTGGCCGCGGCGGGCCGACCCTGCCGGTACGCGGTCTGGGCGACGATCTCCGGGCGCAGCTTCACGGTGGGACGCGTCATCCCCGCAGTCTATTGCGCCGGATCATGCCGCCGGTGTGCCCGACCGTCGCGGCGCCGCGGCCCGCCGCTCACGGATGTCGTCGGCGTGCGCGTCGCCCCAGTGGCCGACCGCGTCGAGCACCCGTTCGAGCTCCGCGCCGTCGTCGCTCAGGCCGTACACCACGCGCCGCGGGAAGCCACCGTCGTCGCTGCGCTCGACGAGACCGTCGCGTTCGAGCTGGCGCAACTGCTCGGTGAGCACCTTCTCGGTGATGGGGACGATCGCCCGGCGCAGCTCCGCGAACCGTCGATCGCCCTCGGCGAGCCGCCAGAGGATCGTGGGCTTCCACTTCGACCCCACGAGATCGAAGACGACGTTCACCCCGCACGTCCACCGATCGTCGTCCATGAGTTCCTCCGTCGTCCGCGGACGCACATCGAAGTGCGTACTGGTCGGAATCGTCGTGCACTCCCAGCATGGACGACATGACCGAACGCACCAACACCATCACCGTTCTCGGCCTCGGCCCGATGGGCACGGCGATCGCCCACGCGATCGCCGCGTCGGGTCGCCCCGTCGCCGCGTGGAACCGCACGCCCCGCACGCGCACAGCGCTCGGGCTCACGACGGACGCCATCCGACTCGCCGACGATCCGGTCGAGGCCGTCGAAGCCGCGGGGATCGTCGTCCTCTGCGTCCGCGACCACACGGCCGCGTGCGAGGTGATCGAGCGCATCGCGCCGGCCGTCGGGCAGCGGATCGTCGTGAACGCCGCAACGGGCACCCCCGCCGAGGCGCGCGCCTCGGCGACGGCGGCGGAACGCCTCGGCATCGCCTACGTGACCGCCGCGATCATGGTGCCGACGCCGCTCGTCGGCACCGACGAGAGCCTCGTCCTGTACGCGGGCGCAGACGACGAACTCGATGCCCTCGGGCCGCTCCTCGACGCGCTCGGCGGCACGGCGGACCTCACGGGCACGGATCACGCCGTCCCACCCGCACTCGATCTCGCGATGCTGGACGTGTACTTCGCGGGCATGGACGCGCACCTGCACGCGACGGCACTCGCCGCTGCCAACGGCATCGAGCCCGCGCGGTTCCTCCCGTACGCGCGTGGCATCGTGTCGACGCTCGGTGACTCACTCGCCGGCCTCACCGACGCCGTGGCGCGGCGCCGCTACGACGGCGGTCAGGCGAGCCTCGCGATGTGCCGCGCGTTCCTCGAGCACATCGTCGGTTCGAGCCGCGATGCAGACATCGATCCCGGCATCGCGGGCCTCGTCCTCGATGCGTCGCGTGACGCCGAACGCGACCATCCGGGGACGACGGACTGGGACGTCGTCGCCGAACGGTTCCTCCCGACGCGTTGAACACGCGTGTCCGCCGCGCCGACCCGGGTGCGTCCGCCGTGCGGGTCGTCGCGCGTTCCACCGGCCAGCCCCATGGTTCGTTCCGGGCGCGCGCGGCATGATGGAGTCATGCGCCTCCTCGTCAACCTCGTCGTCAACGCGGTCGCCCTCTGGGTCACGACCCTCATCGTCTCGGGCGGCACGCACGTCACGCCGTACGAGGACACCCCGCTCGCGTGGGTACTCACCTACCTGCTCCTCGGGGTCATCTGGGGTGTCGTCAACGGGATCATCGGCGGCATCCTGCGCACAGCGGGCTTCTGCATCTACGTGCTGACGCTCGGGCTCATCGCGCTCGTCGTGAACGGGTTCCTGTTCTGGCTCGTGGGGTGGATCTCGAGCCTCATCGGCTTCGGCCTCACGGTCGACGGGTTCTGGTGGGCGGTGCTCGCGGCCCTCGTGATGTCGATCCTGACGGCGATCCTCGGCGCGCTCACGCGCGGCATCGGTCGCCGCACCTCCTCCGACGAGGACTGAACCACGCCCCGATCGGCACGCGCCGTGGCGCCACACCGTCCGCGAGCATCCGACGCGTGTCACGCCTCGCCACCGAATCGCGGTTGCTCGCGCCCGACGGTGACGAACTGACGGCCCGTCGCGCTCGCACCGGCGAACGCCGCCTCGATGCGCGCGACGGACGGTCCACTCGGGTCGACGAACTCGGGCGCCAGGCGAGCGGATTCGCGATAGAGCCCGAGTTCGTGTGAATCGAACCACCCGTCGGTGCGCGCAGCCCGACCGGGGCCGTAGGGATCGACCGTGACGATCGCGGACCCGTCGTCGTCCGGATCGCGAAGCCCCTGCAGCGCGACGAGCGGATCGGCCGGATGCTGGAGTTCGACGACGGGGACGTCGGGCGGGAGCGCCGTCGTCGTGATCGGTCCCCCGACCGACACGAATCCCTGAACGTCGTATCGTCCGGACTCGGTGATCGCCTGCGCGACGAGCGCACCCTGCGAGTAGCCGGCGAGGACGATCTCGTCCCCCGGCCGTATGCCCGCGGCGTCGAGCGCGAGGAGGACCGCCGAGATCGACTCGCCCTCGTTCCGACCGTACGCCGCGAGGTTCCCGACGTGGTCGAACGGTTGGCGCGAGCTCCCGAACCCCTGGTTCGAGGTGCCCGTGACCGAGACGAGTCTGATGATGCCGCCGTCCGGACGCGTGTAGGTCGTGACGGAGACCTGCGGACCACCGTCCTCGGCGTCCGGGATGCTCCCGACGATGTCCGCCATGTCGGGCGGGCCGCCGCCCAGCGGGCGACGGTCGTGGGCCGTGACGACCAGCCCGCCGACCGTCAGCGCACCGATCGCGACCGCGCCGTCGTGCACCGCGTCGAGGAGCGCCCGTTCGTCACCGCGGAGGGGCGCCGGGACGGGAAGACCGACCGCACCGAACACGAGATCGTCGGCGAACTCCACGCCCACGCGGACGACCGCCGCGAACTGCGGGGTGTTCCGCATCGCCCGGAGCGCCGCCCCTCCCGCGGCCAGGACCGCGACGGCGGGCAGGAGCCCCGCGGCCCCGCCGAACGGTGTCGCGAGTCCGAGTGCGACCGTGAGCCGCGCGACCGTCCCGGCACCGGCCTCGGCCGTCGCCCGCACGATCGACCACACGGCATCCTCCGCCGTGCGAAGGCGGTCCTCGGCCGCGCGCGTCCGTGCGGCGAAGTCGTCGACGCGCTCCAGTACGACCTGCACGCCGGCCGGCAGGGTGCCGGTCATCGGGCCCACCGTGCCCGCCGCACCCCGTCCGTCGATCAGGACACGCAGCGTGGCGTTCGCGCCCTCGAGGCCACGCACCGCCGCCTCGAGCGCCAGCGCCCTCCCCCGGAGGCCGGTCGCATCGTGGACGAGGACCACCTCACCCTCCCGACGACGGCAGTACCCCGAGGATCGCCGCCTCGCCCGCGGCACCCGCGGCGAGTGCCTCGAGCGCGACCGCCTCGGCGACGAGGCCGGCGAGTTCGACGTCGTGGCCGAGCCAGAGGGCACCGCCCGACGGGGTCATCGTCGAGGCGACGAGGGTCTCGCGGAGGCGGGCGACCGCCTCCCGCACCTCCTCGATCGCCGCCCGTGTGGAACCGTCCACGTCCCCCACTCGCTGCATCGTCGCCCCGATCCGCCACGGGCACGGCCCCCTGCCGCGCTCGAAGCATGCTCGCCCCTCGACGAGCACCCCGTCGTGGATCGCCCGTGCGTCTGTGGACGGTCACCGTTCCACAGGCGACGCACCGATGGGCAGACGGTCGACCGCCACCCGGCGAGCCCGAGTGACACGAGCGGGGAGTTCAGTCGGCGATGACGATGTCCGCCTCGAGATCGGTCCAGGCACAGTCGAGCAGCGCCGCGACGCACTCCCTCGCCGTGCGATCGACGTCGTCGAGGGTCGCACACTGGCGGGTCTGTCCGCACTCGGGGATCTCGATCACCCACCAGCCCGCCTCGCGGAAGACGACGGCCGAGAAGGCGTGCGACGCGAACACGGCGGACCGCCGTTCAGCGCGCGCGATCGAGGACGCCGCGCACGAAGGCGGCCTGGCCCGCGTGTTCGAACGCGTCGCCGAGGATGCTCACGAGCCGGACGCCGCGCGTGACGGGCGGGTCCCAGGCCGGATCGATGACCTCGTCGAGCGCGTCGTCGTCGAAGCCGCGGAGGACCTCCTGCGAGAACACCCCGACGGCGTCCACATAGGCGAGCAGCTCGTCGGCGGGTGCGTCGATGCGGGCGACCTGCTCAGAGGTGTTGCCGTACCCGACGTCGTCGTCGTCGACGTCGAGCCCTGTCCGCGTGCGCCAATCGCCCGTCACCCACACCTGCTCGCGGCCCGCGAGCTGGGCGAGTTGCGCGTCCTGTTCCCGTCCGATGTGCCACGTGAGCCAGAGCAGGGAGTTGGCGTCCGGGTCGAGTCGGGAGATGAGCTCGTACCTGTTCGCACCCTCGACAGCGGCCCGGACGAGCGCGGGGATGCGGGCGTACCCGTCGGAAAGGACCTCGGTACTGCGCATGCTGAGCCACCCCTCGGACGATGCGACCCGCACGGGCCGGGCCACTGGTGCGAATCTAGCGAACGGAGCGGTACCGGCGCTGTGCGTCCGTGTCACGCAACGAGACGACCCGCCGGGTCCCACTCGACGCGAGGTCGAGGGAACGCCGACGGGTCGTCGTCGTGAGGCGCCTAGCTGCGGCGGCCCCGAGCACGCGAGGCGACGAGCGCACCCGCACCGGCGATCAGGAACGCCGCCACGAGGAACAGCCCGGGGGCGAGCTCCCCACCCGTGTTGGCGAGCTGCGGGCCCGTGGGCGTCGAGGGCGTCGTGGGTGCCGGGGTGGTCGGTGCCGGCGTCGTGGGCGCGGGCGTCGTCGGCGTCGGCACGAGCGGCGTGTGCGTCGTGCTGCAGTCCGGGTCGGTCGAACCCTCGACGCAGTTCGAGACTGGCGGCGTGAAGCCCGGGGACACGTCGGCCTCGGCGGTGATGACGTTGACGAGCACGTCGTCGGCCGTCACGTCGGCGTCCACCGTCACCGTGTAGCTGAGCGTCGCGGTCTCACCGACCGCGAGCGTCCCCTCCCAGTGCAGCGTCGCGTTGTCCTCGTCGACGACCGGCGCGTCGACCGGTGTACCGTTCACGGTCGCCGTGGCCGAATCCGTGACGTAGCTCGCGTGGGCGAAGACGCCCGCGAGGTCGTCGTCGAGCTTGGCCGGGGTGAGCGGCACGTCGCCCGTGTTGGCGACCGTCACCGTGTAGGTGATGTCCTGACCGGGGTCGATCTGCGAGCCCGATGCGGGATCGGACGACTTCTTGACCTCGAGCGCGGGCGTGCCGAGGACGTTCTCGACGGGTCCGACGGTCGCCGTCAGGTTGTCGCCGTCGATCGTGAACGTGCCCGCGGCCTCGGTCGGCAGCAGGTAGCCGGCGGGCGCCTTGGTCTCCGTGAGCGTGTAGTCGCCCCAGCGCAGCCCGTCGACGCCGATCGCGCCCACGGCGGGGTCCGTGTCGTTCGTGCCGTTGTCGACGACGACGATCGGGTCCTGGCCCTCGGTCTCGAACGTCCACTCGGAACCCGCGAGCGGCGCGCCGTCGGCGTCCGTCTTCGTCCAGGACGCAGCGCCCAGGCGAGCGGTGTTCGTCACCTCGCAGGAGACGAGGTCGCCCACTCCGACGTGCGCGACGACGTCGCGGCTGTCGTCGGTGCTGCTCTCCGTGAGGTCGTCCGCGGGGATCTCCTCGCCGTTGCGCGTGCACGCCCACTCGACCGTGTAGTGGTCGAGGTCGACGTCATCGGACGCGCCCCGCTCGGTGAAGGTGACGTCGGAGCCGCCGGGGCCCGTGAGCTGCTCGACGGGGTCGGTGGAGGCCGACGTCGCGTCGCCCTCGGTCGAGGCACTCGAGATCTCGCCGTTCGCGTCGCTCGTCGAGACGGTGAACTGGTCGCTGTCCTGGTAGCGGCTCTCGACGGTCTTGCTCACCTCGACCTTCGACAACATGACCCCGAGCGCGATGCCCTGGCGGCTCGAGGAGAAGTCGTTGATGAACGTCGAGGAGATGGTCGTGGGCGTCTCCGCGATCGCGGCGAGCGAGGCGAGGCCGGCCGCGGCGCGACGGAATCGTGAAGGGGAGTCGTGAGCGGTCGATCGTCGCTCGAGGACGTCAGGCATGACGGTTCTCTTCTCTGAAGCGGGGGAATTCAGTGGGGGCTCGAAGAGCAGATGGCAGGACGTCGCACGGTGGACCGTGGCCTTTTACCACAGGCAGCCTATATGAACTCGACCGTCGACTGGGAGGTCCGTCCCCGTCTGCCGTCATCGCGAACGGCGCGGGGCCGTGAACCGAGATCTCGGTTCACGGCCCCGCGCCGTTCTGCGATCGTCCGATCGCTCGCGTGGATCAGCCCTGGCGGCCCCGGCGTCGTCCGAGCGCGAGGGCACCCGCTCCGGCGAGCACGAGCGCGCCGAGGACGAACAGGGTCGGGGACAGGTCGGCGCCCGTGTTCGCGAGTTCGGGCGAACTCGGCGTCGACGCCGGCGGGATCGGCACCGCCGTGGTCGGCGGGACGCTCGTCGTGGTGGGCGGCACGGGCTCGGTCGGCGTCGGCGGGATCACGGGCGTGTGCGTCGTGCTGCACGCGGGGTCGGTGGACCCTTCGACACAGTTCGGCGTCGGCGGCGTGAAGCCCGGGGGCACGTCGGCCTTCGCCGTGATGACGTTCACGAGCACGTCGTCCGTCGTCACGTCGGCGGCGACCTGGACCGTGTAGGTCAGGGTCGCCGTCGCGCCGACCGGCAGCGCGTCCTGCCAGTGCAGCGTGCGTGCGGTCGTGTCGACCACGGGCGCGGCGGCCGCGACGCCGTTGATCCCCGCGACGGCCGAGCCGTCGACGTAGCTCGCGTTGTCGAGCACGTCGGACAGGTCGTCATCGAGCGTGGCGGGCGTCAGATCGACGTCACCCGTGTTCTGCACGGTCACCGTGTAGGTGATCTGCTGGCCGGGTTCGACGGTCGATCCCGACGCGGGGTTCGAGTCCTTGCGAACCGCGATGCCGGGCGTGCCCGGGGTGTTCTCGATAGTGCCGAGGAGTTCGACGAAGTGGTCGCCCGAGATCGTGAACGTCGAGGTCGCATCGCTCAGGAAGTGACCGTCGGGCGCCTTCGTCTCGACGAGCGAGTACTCGCCCCACTTCAGGCCGTCGACCTGCACGTCACCCACGGCGTCGTTCGTGTCGTTCTCGCCGTTGTCGACGACCGTGATCGGCGAACCACCGGTGGGCGTGAGGGTCCACTCGGAACCGGCGAGGGCCGTCCCGTCCGGATCGACCTTCTTCCAGGACACCGAGCCGAGCTTGGCCGTGTTCGTGACGGTGCAGTCGACGAACTCACCGACACCCACGTCGACGGACACGGACAGGCCGTCGGTCGACGGGGTCACGCGCGAGGGTTCGATCGCCTCGCCGTTCGCCTGGCACTGCCACGCGGTGTCGTAGTGCTGGAAGTCCACCGAATCGCTCGCCGCGCTCTCGGTGAAGGTGATGCGCTTGCCGTCGGTCGTCGTGACGATGCTCGTGCCGCCGGTCGTGGCCGTCGAGGCGTCACCGCTCGTCGAACCCGTGCCGAGCACGCCGCCCTCGTCGGAGGTGGTGACGGTGAACTGGTCGGCGGAGTCGTAGCGCGAATCCACCTGCTTGTTGGCCTGCACCTTGGAGAACATGACGCCGAAGGCGACCGCCTGGCTCGAGTACGGGTTGCCCGTCAGGAACGCGCTCGACACCTCGGTCGGCGAGTCGGCCGCGACGACGACCGCGCCGGCCTCGCCGCTCACGCCGAGACAGCGGACCTCGTTCGTGCCGAGACCGCTCAGCTCGGCCTTGCAGGCCGGGTACTCGGTGCCGTCGGCGCCGATCGCGGGAATGTTCTCGATGAGCTTGATGGGCGCGTCGGACCGCCAGGTGTAGCCCTCGTTGCGGTTGCTGCGATCGGCGTCCGCCATGACGAGCGAGTAGCCCGAGGTCACCGCGGTGTCGTTCTGGTAGACCTTGATGTCGGTGATCTCGATGATGCCCGACTCGCGGGGCGCGTCCACCCACCCGGCGGGAACGCCCTCGCGGTCGATGTAGAGCGCGGGCTTGCCCGTGGTCCCCACGTAGTCCTGCGTCCCGAGGAGCGACTGCTCCCACGCCGGGAACGGCACGGCCTGGATGCCGCGATCGGAGACGCTGGTGCTCCCCGAGGTCTGCGTCTGCTTGACGAACTTCGCGTGGAAGTCGATGCGGATGCCGTTGCCGAGCTGCGTCGACATGTCCTGCCCCGTGAGCGCGGCGTCCCCGCTGAACGCCGAGAGGTCGAGCCAGCAGATCGTGTCGGCGCTGGGGCCGCCGGTGCCGTAGCTGCAGCCCTCCGTGTCGTCGGGTGCGGCGTTCGCCGGGGCGGCCGACGAGAGGGCGGGGGCGAAGAGCCCGGCCGCGAGCAACAGGGCACCCAAGGCGAGGGCGGTCAGCCGCCCGAGCCGGGCGCGCTGCGCCGCGGCAGCGTGTGGGGGATGGAAACGCATGACACTCAATATGTTCACTGGATGCAAAGGGGCACCGCGCGGTGGCAGACGTTCCGTCATCCGCCCCCCGCGGAAGTATGCACCACGGCGTCACGACGCCGGTGCTGGAGACGATATGAACCATAACAGGCGTCATCCTTCGCCCCAAGCCCCGTGACTTCCCGGCATTCGTCGCACGGGCGGCCGCGTGATGCGTGACAATGGGGGACATGCCAGCCCGTCATGACGACGCGATCCTCCGCATCTGCTTCGTCTGCACCGGCAACATCTGCCGCTCCCCCATGGCCGAGGTCATCTTCCGCGACATGGTCGACGAGGCCGGTCTCGCCGATGCCGTCTACATCACCTCCGCCGGGACCGGCGAGTGGCACGTCGGCGAGAAGGCCGACCCGCGCACGCGCGCGGCGCTCGATCGCGTCGGCTACTCGGCCGAGAACCATCGGGCGAAGCAGTTCGAGGTGTCGTGGTTCGAGACCTTCGATCTCATCGTGACGTTCGATCGGGGGCAGCGACGCATCCTGCGCGCGTGGGCCCGCGACGACGACGAACGCGCGCTCATCCGACCGCTCCTCTCCTTCTCGCCGGCGGACCCGGGCTCCCCCTCGGGTGAGGTGCCCGACCCGTACTATGGCTCCGACGAGCTGTTCGACCGCGTGCGCGACATGATCGAAGTCGCCTGCCGGGGTCTGCTCGCCCAGATCGAGCCCGTCGTGCGAGCGGCCCAACAGGGCCGCCGCGCGTCCGCCGTCCGACACGACCCACCGTCACAGGAGCCGTCATGAGCCCACTTCCCCCGCAGATCCTCAGCCCGCTCGACTCCCGCTATGCGTCGGTGACGGCGCCGCTCGCCGAGCACCTCTCGGAGGCCGCGCTCAATCGGGCCCGCGTGCACGTCGAGATCGAGTGGATCGTCTTCCTCACCGACCGCGAGCTGTTCGGCTCGACGCGCCTCGACGACGAGCAGAAGTCGGCCCTCCGACGCGTCGTGACGGACTTCGGGCAGCCCGCGCTCGACGAGCTCGCCGCCGACGAGGCCGTCACCCGGCACGATGTGAAGGCCGTCGAGTACTTCGTACGTCGCCGCCTCGCGGAACTCGGGCTCGATCCGATCGCCGAGCTCACGCACTTCGCGTGCACGAGCGAGGACATCAACAACCTCTCGTACGCGATCACGGTTCGTGGTGCGGTCCAGCACGTGTGGCTTCCTGCCGCCCAGGATCTCGTCGCGAAGCTCGCCGAACTCGCCGTGGACCACCGTGACGACGCGATCCTGTCGCTCACCCACGGGCAGCCGGCGACGCCGTCGACGCTCGGGAAGGAGCTCGCGGTGTTCGCGCACCGCCTCGGGCGCGTGCTGCGGCGCATCGAGAACGCCGAGTACCTCGGCAAGTTCGCCGGCGCGACCGGCAACTTCGCCGCCCACGTCGTCGCCGCTCCGGAACTCGACTGGGAGGCACTGGCCCCGGAGTTCCTGTCGGCGTTCGATCTCGAATGGAATCCGCTCACGACGCAGATCGAATCGCACGACTGGCAGGCGGAGCTCTACAGCGACGTCGCGCACTTCAACCGCATCCTCCACAACCTCTGCACCGACGTGTGGATGTACATCTCGCGGGGGGTGTTCCGGCAGATCCCGCAGGCGGGCACGACCGGATCGTCGACGATGCCGCACAAGATCAACCCGATCCGCTTCGAGAACGCGGAGTCGAACCTGGAGCTGTCGAACGCGATCCTCGACTCGCTCGCGTCGACGCTCGTCACCTCGCGCCTGCAGCGCGACCTGACGGACTCGTCGTCGCAGCGCAACATCGGCGTCGGATTCGGGCACTCGCTGCTCGCGATCGGGAACGCACGGCGGGGTCTCGAGGAGATCGCCGTGGACCGCGATGTGCTCGCTCGCGAGCTCGACGAGAACTGGGAGGTGCTCGGCGAAGCGATCCAGACGGTGATCCGCGCCGAGATCGTCGCGGGTCGCTCGACGATCCACGACCCCTACGCGGTCCTGAAGGAACTGACGCGTGGCCATCGCATCGGTCGCGACGACCTCGTCGCGTTCGTCGAGGGGCTCGACATCGGCGACGACGCGAAGCAGCGATTGCTCGCGCTCACGCCGGCACGGTACACGGGACGTTCGTCGGAGCTCGTGGAGCGTCTCGAGCGTCCGTGACGGAGTTCGGGCGGGTCGGCGATCGGCGACGACCGTCGACCCGCTCGTGTCGTGGTGCCGCCGGGGCGTGAGGCGTCGCCGCCGGCACGCCGGGATCAGCGACGGTCGGCGTCCGCCCCGGACGGGTCCGCGTGCTCGTCGCGCGCTGGGTCGTTCGCATCGCTCGCCGTGTCGTCGACCTCGATCACGTCGATGATCTCGACGTCGTCGAGTGCGGCTGCGTGTCCGTCCTCGTCGGGTGCGGCGGCCGGATCGGCCACGGTGTCCGACGCCGGTTCGTCGGCGACTGCAGCACCGTCCGCACCGTCGGCAGGGTCCGTGCCCGCACGTGCGGCGACGGTCGGAGCGGATTCGTCGTGCGTGTCGGTGGCGGATTCGTCGTGCGCGTCGGTGGTGGGTTCGACGTCGTCGTCGGTGGCGGCGTCGGCGGCAGCGTCGACCGCCGTCTCCGCCTCGCTCGATTCCGTCTCGAACCGATCGAGGTAGTGGGTCGCGCTCGCGTTGGGGCGGTACGAGAGCACGAGCATGGCTAGGACGACGATCGCGACGATGAACGTGCCGACGCCCGCGATGATGCCCATGAGCAGGTTCGCGAGCCCCATCGTGTAGACCACGATGAATCCCACGAACCCACCGAACACGGCCGAGATGCCGATCAGTTCGAAGGGTTTCATGAGCGCCTTGCGCTTCGGGTCGACCACTCAGTTCACCTCGGTGGCCGGTTCATCGGCCGCGTTCTGGATCCGGACATCGTTCCGGTTGGCACGTCGCTGCGCGCCGCGGAGGGTGAACGCCTCCACGGCCAGGAGCACGGCGAGGATCGCGGCGTACCCGCCGACGAGTCCGCCGATCTGGATCGTCGCGGTCATGGCGCCCTCGACCTGCTCGAGGCCCCCGTACTCCTGGTACAGGTCCGGCGGGACGAGCGCGACGAGCACCCCGAGCACGAGCGTGATCGGACCGATCAGCACCGACTCGCGGGCGAGGACGCGGGCCGGGCGAGCCTGCCACGCGGTGAGGACCCACAGGCCACCGGCCAGGATCGCCCAACCCGCCACGAGCCAGATGAGCGTCGCGGTCGAGCGCGCGTCCGGGAGTGCAGCCAGCATGATCGCGACGAGCCCGACGACGAGCGAGAGGAGGCCACGGGTGATGACGCTCGCCCTCCCGGGCAGGGCCCGGGCACGGCGGGTGCCGAGCACCACGACGACGCCCGAGCCGAGCGTGAGCACCCCGAAGGCGACGAGATCGAACGTGAGCGTGTGCCCCGGCGTGAACGCGATGACGAGTGCGATGACCGCCGCGATCGCCGCGCGCGCGAGCATCGACCCCCAGATGCTCGGTGAGACGCGGTCCGTCGTCGTCTCGGGTGGTCCCACGACGTCGGCGGTCATGCGGTCACCGTCCGGTCGCGCACGACGCCGGTGGTCGCGCGCCGTCGGGCGACGGCGCGACGGTGCAGGGACGTGGAGATCGTGCGCAGCAATGAAGACCCTTCGACCCCGGATCGGAGTTCATATGGCGGGAGTGCGCCCCTCGGGGCGTGTAGCCGAGTCTAGCAATCGGTGACGGTGGTGCCGTCCGCGCGGCGCCCGCCGCCGCGTCAGCGCGGCGTGCCGGCACCGACGGGGCGTGGCCGCGCGTCAGGACGACGGTTCGATCGTGAAGCGCATGTCGGTGAGGACGGAGTCGACGAGCGCGTCGTCGAGCCGACCGTCGGCGCACCCGACGTTCAGGAGCACGAAGTCGCCGGAATCCGCGAACGCCCGCGTGGCGAGCCACTGGGTGCCGTAGGAGGTCGACACCTCGAACGCGAGCAGCGAGACCGACCCCCCGGTGGTCGTGCCGATCTCGACGACGTCGAGTCCTCCGGGCCGTTCGCCGAGCACCTTCTCGAGCAGGCTCTCGCTCATGTCGCGATCGTCCGATCCGGTGACCCCGGGCACGTCGGCACCGGTCTGGGACGACACGAGACACTCGCCCCCGCCCTGCTCCCAGCGGTCGACTCGGTAGTCCTCGGTCTCGTCGGCACCCAGGGGACTCCATTCGCTGCCCTCGTCCATCATCACGATGGGTGTTGCGGCGAGCGACGACGAGCCGTCGAAGCCCAGATCGATCGCGGCGACCGGCGCGGTCGTCGGCGGTGGCGACCCTGCCGACGCGAGGAAACGTGGCAGCGCGAACGCGGCGACGAGTGCCACGACGATCAGCGCGCCGGCACCGATCGGCACCCACGCCCAGAGCGGCATCCCCGAGCGACGCGGCTCGGGGGCGCCCGGGAGCATCCGGGAACCGCCGTCGGGCGGCACCTGTCCAGGGGCGTAGCCGATCGGCGGCGGTCCGTAGCCGGCGCCGTGGACCGTCGACGGCTGCCCGTCACCTGCGCCGTAGCCGGTCGACGGCTGCGCGGGGACGGAACCGAAGGTTCGCGCGTCCCCCGTACGCGTCACCGGCGCGCCGATGGTCCCGGTGCGTGTCGCCCACGTGCCCGCTGGTGGTGCCCCCGCGGCAGGTGTCGTCGTCGTGGCGAATCGGTCGTACTCCGCGGCCGGGTACCCGGTGGGCGGCGGCGTGTCCGACGACGGTGCGCGGTCGACCGCCGGAATGCCCCAGGTCGACGACCGGGGGGTGCCGAACACCGACGCCCCGTCGTACTCCGCCCCCTGTGCGGACGAGTGGTTCGGCACCTGTTCGCCCTGCACGCCCGTCCCCCAGAACTGATCCGACACGACATCTCCCGCTTCGTCCGCCCGACGCCGTCCGCGTCCACCCCGCCGACCGACGGTATGTCCCAAGTCTGTGGCGCCGCCGACCGCGACGGAACCGACGACGGATTGATCCCGACACCGCCGGGCGACTGAGTGACGCCGCCCGCCGTGACGAACCGATCGGGATCAGTGCCGCACGTCGAGCACGATGTTCGAACGGACGTCGTCGATCCGCTCCTGGTCGATCTGTCCCGACCGACAGACCAGCGACAGGATGATCTCGTGCCCCGACCCGGCGAACGTCCGGGTCAGGAGCCACTCGTCGAGTGTCGTCGTCCGCTGCATCGCGAACTCGAGCACGTCGATGGACTCACCGCTCGTGACGGGTTGTGCGGCGTCCCGGACGTCCGTCAGGATGCCGATCGAATCCGCCGCGACGAGGTCGTAGCGTTCCATCGACTTCTCGCGGTCGGTCGAGGACGGAAACGCCGACATCTCGAAGACGTACGCCGCGAACGAGCACTCGCCGCCCGGAGCGCGCCAGGTCTGCTTCTGCCCACCCTGCTGCAGCTCGACGCCCTCGTCGACCCATCCGCTCGCGGTGAAGGAGATCGTCGGGTCCCCGGTCAGCGCCACGGTCCGATCGAGCGAGAGCGCGTCCGCCGTGTCGGTGCCGACCGTGCTCGTCGTCGACGAGGACGTCGGCTCGGTGGAGCTCGTCGTGGTGGTGGCCGGCGCGGTCTCGTCGTCCGTGTCCCCGTCGCGGAAGCCCTGCCAGACGGCCCAGACGATGAGGGCGACGACGAGCACACCGGCGATGACGATGAGGGCCCAGCCCCAGCCGGGCAGGCCACCCGACGGTGGCGTCCCGGAGCCGGGCTGCTGCCCGTACCCCGCCTGCTGCGGATAGCCGGGCTGCTGCCCGTACGCCGGCTGCTGCGGATAGCCCGGTTGCTGCCCGTACGCCGGCTGCTGCGGGTAGCCCGGCTGCTGCGGGTAGCCCGGCTGCTGGCCGTACCCCGGCTGTCCGCCGGACGCGCCCCACTGATCACCGGGGTAGGTCATGTTTCACCTTGCTCTCGACGCGCGAGGGGCGCCTGCGGGCGGCGGTCCACGCACGACGCATCCGTCGATCGATCGTCAGCCGTCGACGGCCCGCACACGTCTCGTGCCCAAACTAGCGTCGGCGCCGAACCGTTGCGTCCGCCCGGGGTGGTATCCGCGGACGCCGGCGTCGTGCGTCGATCAATCGGCGCGGCGCTCGGTCACGTCCGCGACCGTCGCGCCGAGTGCTTCGATCGCCGCCGTCCCGTCGAGCGTCGCGGCCACGCCGTGCGCGCCGGCGCCGATCGACACGGTGCGCCCGAGCACGGTCGGGTCAGCGATGACGGGCCACGCGTTGCTCGAGCCGAAGGGGGTGATCGTGCCGCGCTCGTAGCCGGTGACTGCACGGGCCGTCGCCGCATCAGGCATCGACAATCGCGTGACGCCGAGCGCGTGCCGCAGCTTCGGCCAGCTGATCTCCCGATCACCGGGCACGAGGACGAACAGGAAATCGTCGTCGGCCCGGCGCACCACGAGGGTCTTGATGATGTCGCCGGGTTGCACGCCACGGGCGGCCGCCGCCTCGTCGAGGGACGCGACTCGGCCGTGGCGCGTGATGCGGAAGTCGAGGCCCGCGGCTTCGAGTGCGGCGGCGGCCGGCGCGTCCACACGATCGAGATCGTCGGCCGAGGGCGAGGTGTCGGTTCCCATGGGCCGCATGCTACGCCCGACGCTCCCAGCCGATCGCGCGAGACTGGCGCCGTGCAGGCGAACGGCGCGTGGCCCGAGGGCGTTCCCGGTCGACTGCGTCTTCCATCGGGCCGGACCGTCGTCGGACGGGGGCGTCGCTCGACGTGGCCCGGCGATGCGCCGGAGCCCGAGTTCGAGTTGGTGCTCGCGGGCCGCCGCGAGGGCGAGCGCCCTGCGTGGCCCTCCGAGGTCCTCCGGTGGCCGGATTTCGGCGTTCCCGCGGATCGCGACGAGGCGCTGCGCGCACTCCGCGCCGTGCTCGTGCGTTCGACGTCCGAACGCGTCGCCGTGAGCTGCCGTGGCGGACGAGGACGGACCGGAACGGCACTCGCCTGCCTCGCGGTGCTCGACGGCGTCGGCGCCCGTGCGGCCGTCGCATACGTGCGGACGAACTACGACCGGCACGCGGTCGAGACACCCTGGCAGGCGCGCTTCGTGCGTCGTCTCGAACGACCGGCCGCACCGCGTCGCCCCTGACCGGCGTCGTTCACGCCGCAGGTCGCACCGACCGGACACGCGACCCGACGGTCAGACGACGACGACGTCGCCCTCGCGGACGCTGCCGTCGCGCACGACCCGGGCGTAGACGGCGGCCTTCGCGTCGCGGTCACGCCCGAGCGGAGCGAGCCACGGGCCGCGCCCGGTGGCGCCGTCCTGCGCGAGGTCGATCATGCGACATCGTGTCACGCGTGCCGTGACGACGAGTTCGACATCGCCGATGCACACCGGGCGGTCGATCCAGCCCTCTTCCTCGAACGGTTCACTCGTCGTGACGACGAGGTTGGTCCTGAGGCGGCGGGGGTCCGCATCGATGTCGTACCGGTCGGCGCAATGGGCGAGCGTCGCCGTGCCGACGAGCGAAACGGGCGCGGCGTCATGGAATCGCGCACCGGGGTCGTGGAGGAGGACGGCGTCGGTGCCGAGTCGGCGGCGCAGGTGCTCGTCGATTCCCGGGTCAGCCGTATCCCACTCCTCGTCCCCGTCGACGATGCGCACCCGACCGTCGGCACCCGTCCGAGCGCGCAGCTCGAAGAGGGCGTCGTTGCGTCGCATGCGCTTCGTGTTCTTGCCGGAGAGCCACCTGCCGTCCGGTTCCGCGATGACGTGGACCCGGTCCCCCTCGATCCCGTGTTCCGTGACGCGCGCTCGCGAGAGCGGCTCGCCGCCGAGCGCTTTCACGGGGTACCGGCGGATCGATGCGAGTCGGCGCGTCATGGCTCGATGCTACGTCCGCCGCCACGCCCACCGGGCGGCGGGAGCGGCGGCGGCACGGACTCGAATCAGCGGCGCAGCGCGAAACCGCCGTTCCACGTGATGCGCTCGGACGCGGCGAGCGTGAGCTGGAGGAATCCGAGCGCCTCGAGCTCGCGGGCGCGACGGAGCGTCCCGGCATCGGCGGCCGCGAGGCCCGCTGCGGTGGCGAGATCGAGCACGGCCTGCCGGGCCGATTCGTCGTCGCCCGCGGCCAGCACGGTCGTCGGGTCGCCGCCGAGTTCGCGCGACGAGAGCGTCCCCGCGAAGTTCGTGTTGAACGCCTTGACGATGCGGGCGCCGGGGAGCGCCACCTGCAGCTCGGCCGCGGCGGAACCGTCGGCCGCCACGACGAGCGAGTCGAACGTCGCGAAGTCGAGCGGGTTGGTGATGTCGACGACGACCCGACCGTCGAGTCGGGTGCCGTAGGTGTCGGCGATCGTCGCGAGCGCGGGATAGGGCACGGCGAGCACGACGATCTCGCCCGTGACGTCGTCGCCCACGGTTCCGGCGGTGCCGGCGACACGACCGGCCAGGACCCGCGCCTTCTCCTCGCTCGTGCCGAGGACCTGGATGTCGGCGCCCGCGGCGCTCGCGACGTCGGCGATGGCCGACGCCATCGTGCCCGTTCCGATGATGGTGATGCTCGTCATGTCGATTCCTCCATGTTCATGCCCCGTCGTCGTTGCGACGTGGTCTCGTTCATGTGTTCGAGGTGACCGTACGCCCATTTACTTGTAGCTACAAGTGTCAGTTGCGCGGCATCGGCAGACGACACGGATCCGTCCGGCCGGCGGCCCGTGACCGAGCGGGGCACGCGTGCACGCTCCGTCCACAGGAGGGCAGGAGGGGAAGCGGGGAGGACGGTCGTCAGCGACGGATGTCCACCACGATGTGCGAGAGCGCCTCGTCGATCACGTCCTGTCCGAGCGTCCCCGACCGGCACTCGACGGCGAGGCTGACCTCGTGACCCGATCCGGCGAACGACCGCGTCCGGAGCCACCGGTCGCTGTCGTCGTCACGCCGGACGACGACGTCGAACATCGCGATGTCACCGGCGCGCTCGGTCGCCTGCGCCACCTCGTGCACCTCCCTGATCGTGTCGGCCGAATCGAGCACGAGGGCCTCGTACCGTTCCTTCGACTGCTCACGGTCGTTCTTCGCGGGCGATGGATTCCGGGTGTAGACGTACCCCTGGAAGTAGCACGTACCACCGGGATGCCGCCATGTCTGCACCTCACCGAGACTGAGCTGCGTGACGCCCTCGAACGTCCAGTCGCTGTCCGCGAACTCGATGGTCGGCGCAGCGGCGAGCGTGACGGTCTCGTCGAGCGACAGGACGTCGTCGCCCAGCGGATCGCCGGTCGGCGATGCGGAGCCGCTCGGATCCGCCGGCGGGGAGGTCATCGGGGGCGTCGTGGCGCCGGTGTTCGAGCCCCGAACGCCCTGCCAGACGGCCCAGGTGATGAGACCGACGATGAGGACGGCCACGATCACGATGAGCGCCCATCCCCACCCCGGGAGTCCACCGGAAGGCGGCGTCTGCCCCGGTTGTTGCCCGTAGCCCGGCTGCTGTCCGTACCCGGGCTGTTGCCCGTAGCCGGGCTGCTGCCCGTACCCCGGCTGCGGGCCGTACCCCGGCGACGGCCCGTATCCCGGCTGGACACCGGACGCGCCCCACTGATCCCCCGAGTAGCTCATGGCTCCACCTCGCGCTCGACGACCGGAGGGTGCCCGCGGACGCGTCGTGCGTGTTCCGCGGCCCGGCCGGAGACTGCGCCGGACGGTGCGTACCCGCGCTCACGCTGAGCCCGCGCCGACGACCGACACGTCCACCCCGAGTCGCATCCGGCCCGGTCGGGTGGGTGACGGGTTCGGGCGGCACAATGGTCGGAGCCCACGATCCTCGACGGAGGGAGCGCCGAATGCGCATCGCACTCGCACAGATCTCCTCGACCGGTGATCTCGGTGAGAACCTCCGGCTCGTGGGAGAACACATCCGTCGTGCCGCGGCCGACGGGGCGGATCTGCTCGTCTTCCCCGAGGCGACGATGTGCGCGTTCGGCGGTGACCTTCCCGCCGTCGCGGAACCCGTCGACGGCCCCTGGGCGAGCGACGTCCGCGCACTCGCCGTCGAGTCGGGCATCACCGTGGTCGTCGGCATGTTCACCCCCGGCGAGGGCGGCCGCGTCCGCAACACCCTGCTCGTGGTCGGGCCGGACACGGCGACGCACTACGACAAGATCCACCTGTTCGACGCGTTCGGGTATCTGGAGTCGGATGCCGTGACGCCGGGCGCGACGCCCGTCGTGATCACCGTGGCGGGAACGCGAGTCGGTCTCGCCACGTGCTACGACCTCCGCTTCCCGGCCCTGTTCGTCGCGAACGCGCTCGCCGGCGCCGAGGTCTCGGTCGTCGCGGCCTCCTGGGGCGACGGTGTGGGCAAGGCCGAGCAGTGGGCGCTCCTCGGTCGGGCGCGCGCGCTCGATTCCACGACGTTCGTGGTCGCCGTCGATCAGGCCGATCCCACGAGTGTCGGCCGCGAACCGGTGGGCGGTGCGCCGTCCGGTGTCGGGGGCAGTCAGGTGGTCTCGCCTCTCGGCGAGCAGCTTCTCGTGCTCGGCCGTGGGCCCGAGTACGCCGTCGTCGACGTCGTTCCGACGGCGGTCGGTGAGGCCCGTTCGTCGCTCCCCGTGCTCCGGAACATCCGCCCGCTCGGTGCCACGACGGTCGGCACATGACCGGCTGCGCGGGCCACGCTGGTCAGCGTGCCCACGGACGCCGCGGCTAGCATCGCCGCGTGTCCGATCCTGCGCCGTTCCGTCCCACCGAACTCGAGCCCCCCGACGCCGACGTCCCTCCGACCGCGGCCGGGGCCGATGAGCGGGGGGCGCTGCTGCCGGCGGAGGCGGCCCGCCTCGGTCGCCGTATCTCGGTGACCTCGGACGGTGGAACGGTCACCGTGTCGCAGGAGGAGCTGCGCCTCATGCAGAGCGAATTGCAGCGGTTCCTGCTGCAGTACGAGTTCGGACTGCGCGAGATCGAGACCAAGATCACGATCCTGCGGGACGAGTTCCAGCACCTCCACGATTACAACCCCATCGAGCACGTCTCGACGCGCATGAAGTCGGCCGACAGCATCATGGCGAAGGTCGCCCGGCGGGGTCTCACGCCGACGCTCGATGCGGTGCGGGAGCACATCACGGACATCGCGGGCGTGCGCATCACGTGCAGTTTCAACGGTGACGCGTATCGACTGTTCGACCTGCTGACCCAGCAGGACGACGTCACGGTCGTGCAGGTCAAGGATTACATCGCGAATCCGAAGCACAACGGGTACAAGAGCCTGCACGCGATCATCGAGGTGCCCGTCTACCTCTCGACGGGCCGGGTGGACGTGTGTGTCGAGGTGCAGTTCCGCACGGTCGCGATGGATTTCTGGGCGAGCCTCGAGCACAAGATCTACTACAAGTACGACCGCATCGTGCCCGACGAACTGCTCTCCGAACTCCGCGACGCGGCCGATACGGCCGCGGAGCTCGATGCGCGGATGGAGCGCCTGCATCGTCAGTTGCACGGCGCGCAGGAGCCGAGCGAGGAGTCGCCCGTCGGCTCCTGAGCGACCTCACGGGCGGGCACGACCGCCGCGACGTGGGTCAGTCGGCCCGCAGCGGCACGAAGACGTAGCGACCGGCATCGGCGCGCGTTCGCTCGTGCCCGTCGTGCACGTCGACGATCGTCATCACCTCGGCGACGGGCGCGACGAGTCGTCCGCCCTCCGCGAGCTGCGCGACGAGATCGTCGGGGCGCCTGGCGAAGTCCGCCGACACGAGGATCCGATCGAACGGCCCCTGTGCGGGAAGGCCGAGCACGCCGGGCACGGCCTCCTCGACCGTCGTTTCGATGCCCGCCTCGGCGAGACGACGGCGGGCCCAGTCGACGAGTTCGGGCACCCGTTCGACGCCGAGCACGACGCCGTCGGGCCCCGCGAGGCGCGTGAGGATCGCCGTCGTCCAGCCCGATCCGCTGCCGACGTCAAGGACGCGGTGACCCGGCCGCACGTCGAGCAGTTCGAGCATGCGCGCGACGGTCGAGGGCTGTGAGTTCGTCGCCTCCCACCCGATGGGGACGGGGAGGTCGGTGTCGGCGAGGTGGCGGACGTCGGCGGGCAGGAAGTGCGAGCGGGGTGTTCGACCCATCGCTTGACGCACGCGGGCCGCGACGACCGCTGGAACGACGATGACTCCCCTCATGTCGCGATGGTAGCCGCCCGCTCCTGGTTCCTCCTCAGCCCGTGGCGTGCGGAGGACTCCGGGCGTCACCGCCACCGTCGTGGATCGAGCGTACGTGTGACGGGCGTATCCTGCGGTCATGTCTTCGTCACGTATCTGCCCGCCGGGGCGTCAGGAGGTCGCCGACGGTCATTCCGTCGGCACGAGGTGAGCGTGCCCGCGTCGACGCTCGCCGTCGACGCCCGTCGACGTGCGCGTCCCGACGCACGCCATCACCACACCATCCGCCGGCATCGGTCCGGCACGACGAAGGACGATTTCATGCTGCCCATCACCGAGAAGACCCTCAGAGCCTCGTTCGTGAACGCGAGCCGACGGGAGTCGAACGATCTGCCACTGCCCGAGGGCTTCGACGCCACGCCGTGGGCCGACCTCGACTACCTCGGGTGGCACGACCCGAAGATCGCCCGTCGTGCATACGTCGTCGTACCGGGACTCGACGGCGAGGTCGTCGGCGTGCTGCTGACGTCGACGGATCGCGCGCCGCGCTCGCGCGCGCTGTGCTCGTGGTGCCGCGACGTCAGACTGCCCAACGGCGTCGTGACGTTCGGGGCCAAGCGTGCGGGCGCCGCGGGCCGCCGCGGCGACAGCGTCGCGACGCTCGTGTGCGAGGGCTTCGAGTGCTCCCTGAACGTCCGGAAGGACCCGCCGCTGCCCTACGAGGGCTTCGATGCGGCGGCCGCTCGCGCCGAGCGCATCGACGTCCTGCGCCTGCGGGTCGCGGGTTTCGCGGACGTCGTGCGCGAAGGCGCCTGACACCCTCGTCTCCGCGCGGCGCCCGCCGTGTGACGGGCGCCGCGTCGTGCTCCCGCAGGCGACGGCCGCTCGTCAGCCGAACTGCTGGCCCGCCGCGATGTCGGTGAAGCGTGAGAGGTGGCCCTGGAACGCCACCGTGAGCGTGTCGGTCGGACCGTTGCGGTGCTTGCCGATGATGATGTCGGCCTCGCCGCGACGGTCGCTGTCGCCCTCCTGCGACGTGTCGCGGTGCAGGAGGATGACCATGTCGGCGTCCTGCTCGAGCGAGCCCGACTCACGGAGGTCGGACACCGCCGGGCGCTTGTCGGCGCGCTGCTCGGAGTTTCGGTTGAGCTGCGAGAGTGCGATGACGGGAACCTCGAGTTCCTTCGCCAGGAGCTTGAGGGCCCGCGAGAACTCGGACACCTCCTGCTGACGACTCTCGACGCGCTTGCCCGAGGTCATGAGCTGCAGGTAGTCGATGATCACGAGCCGCAGGCCGTGCTTCTGTTTCAGTCGACGGCACTTCGCGCGGATCTCGACGAGCGTCATGTTCGGGCTGTCGTCGATGAACAGCGGCTTCTCGGAGATCTTGCCCTGCGTCCGGGCGATGCGCATGAGGTCGTCCTGGTCGAGCCCACCCGTGCGCATCTTCTTCAGGAGCACGCTCGCCTCGGCCGACATGAGGCGCATGGCGATCTCGGCGCGCCCCATCTCGAGCGAGAAGAAGATCGACGGCATGTCGTGGTGGATCGACGCGGAGCGCGCGATGTCGAGCGCGAAGGTCGACTTTCCCATACCGGGTCGCGCGGCGACGATGATGAGCTGGCCACCGTGCAGCCCGTTCGTGAGCCCGTCGAACTCGGCGAAGCCGGTCGGCACCCCGGTCAGTTCGCCGCTGCGGTTCTGTGCGGCGTCCATGTCGGCCTGTGCGGCCATGATGGCCTCGCTCAGCGGCACGAAGTCCTCGGCCTCGACCGCACCGGTGACACCGTAGATCTCGGCCTGTGCCATGTTGACGAGGTCGACGACCTCGCCCTCGGCCCCGTAGCCCATCTGCACGATGCGGGTGCCGGCCTCGACGAGCCTGCGCAACACCGCGCGCTCCGAGACGATGCCCGCGTAGTAGCCGGCGTTCGCCGCGGTCGGGACGATGCCGGCGAGCGTGTGGAGGTACTCCGCGCCACCCGCGCGCTGCAGTTCACCCGACTTCGTGAGGGCGTCCGTCACGGCGATGACGTCGGTCGGCTCGCCCGCCGCGTACTGGGTCGAGATCGCCTCGTAGATGATCTCGTGCTTCGGCACGTAGAAGTCGACTGAGCGCACCTGCTCGACGACGTCGGCGACGGCGTCCTTGGACAGGAGCATGCCCCCGAGCGTCGACTGCTCGGCGAGCAGGTCGTGCGGTGGCGTGCGCATGCCGTCGTGCGAATCGCGGACGTCCGTGCCCTGCGCGCTCCCGAGGTGCGTGATCGACATCTCCTGCAGCTCCATCCGGTTCATCGAGGGTGCGCGGTGAGGACGCACCGGTGGTCACTCCGATGGATACCGCGAACGACCGACATCCGGTCCGGCTGCTGGGGCGCCGGAAGCATGTCGATCGGCAGGCGTCCACCGTAGCGCCCGTTCGGACGACCCTGTGGATAACTTTGTGGAGAACCGCCGGGTGGGGTGTCGACTCTGTGTGGACAACTCGCGACCACATGTGGGCGAGTCCACTCGCACAGAACCATGAAAAGCCTTCTGATCTGGGAAAAGAAATACTCCCAGCCCACCGGGCCGGAAGTATTCAAGCAGGGCTTGAAGGTTTACGCGGCATCTCGATTGTGTATAACCGTGACGCCCGAACGTTCGTCACGAGACGTGTTCTCCACAGATTGTCCACAGCGCGAACGTCCCCACCCCGACCCTCGTGGATCGGGGCGGGGACGCTCGAACGGGTCGCCGCCGATCAGCGCTCGGCGATGATCTGCAGCTTCACCGTCGCGACGATGTCGTCGCGGAGGCGAACCGTCGCCTCGTGGTGCCCGGTCGCCTTGATGGGCGTCGGGAACTCGACCTTGCGGCCGTCGATCGTGCCGAGGCCCTGCTCGGCGACAGCCTCGGCGACCTGCGTGCCGCGGACCGAGCCGAACAGGCGGCCCTGTGCGCCGGACTTGACGTGCAGGCGCACGACGGCCGACTCGAGCTGCTGCTTGGCGGCCTGCGCCGCCTCGAGCGAAGCGTGCTCGCGCGCGGTGCGCGCGGCACGGATCTGCTCGACCTGCTTCTCGCTGCCACGGGTCCACGGCGTCGCGAAGCCCTGCGGAACGAGGTAGTTGCGGGCGAACCCGTCCTTGACCTCGACCACGTCGCCCGCCGAGCCGAGCCCGGAGACCTCATGGGTCAGGATGATCTTTGCCATCGTCAGTCCTCCTAGCGGCCCGAGCCGGCGTACGGGAGGAGCGCCATCTCGCGCGCGTTCTTCACGGCACGGGCGATGAGGCGCTGCTCCTGGACGGAGACACCGGTGATACGACGGGCGCGGATCTTGCCGCGCTCCGAGATGAACTTGCGGAGCGTGTTGACGTCCTTGTAATCGATGACGCCGACGCGAATGCTCTTCGCGGGCGCGGCGGGCTTCCCCTTACCGCGGGCGCCACCCTTGCGGCGGTCGCCGCTCGACTTTCCAGCCATGGGTTTCTTCTTTCGTGCTTGTCTGACGCGCGTCCGTTAGAACGGCGGCTCGTCGAAATCGTTGTTGGCGCCGGGCGTTGCCCAGCCGCCGCCCTGGTCGCCCAGGGACGAGCCGGAGGACGATCCACCCTGACCCCAGGGTTCGCTCGCCTGCGGACGCCCACCACCGGCGTTCCCGCCGCCGCCCCCGAAGGAGCGCTGGCCGCCGCCACCGCCACCGGATCCGCCGCTCGTGCGCGTCACCTGCGCGGTCGCGTAGCGGAGGCTCGGGCCGATCTCGTCGACGTCGAGCTCGATGGTGGTGCGCTTCTCGCCCTCCTTCGTCTCGAAGGAGCGCTGCTTGAGGCGACCCTGCACGATGACGCGGGACCCCTTCTGCAGGCTCGACGAGACGTGCTCGGCGAACTCACGCCAGACCGAGGCGCGGAGGAACAGCGCTTCGCCGTCCTTCCACTCGTTCGCCTGCCGGTCGAAGACGCGTGGGGTGGATGCGATGGTGAAGTTCGCCACCGCGAGTCCGTTGTGGGTGTAGCGAAGCTCCGGGTCAGCCGTGAGGTTGCCCACCACGGTGATGATCGTGTCGCCGGCCATGGCTTACTCGGCCGACGCCTGCGACTTGGCGGACGCGACGCGCGCGGCACCCGCGGCGGGCTTGCGCGCGGGCGCAGCCGACTCGGTGGTCTCGGGCTTCTCCGCCTGCTGGGGACGGGCGGCCTTGCGGGCGGCCTCGGCCTCGACGCGAGCGATGGCCTCTTCGGCACGGAGCACCTTGGTGCGCATGACGGCCTCGGAGAGCTTCAGCTGACGGTTGAGCTCGTTGGCGGAGTCGGCGGTCGACGTGAAGTTGACGACGGCGTAGATGCCTTCGGCCTTCTTGTTGATCTCGTACGCGAGACGGCGACGACCCCAGATGTTGGTGTTGTCGATGGTCCCACCGTCATTGCGGATGACGTTGAGGAACTTGTCGAGGCTGGGAGCCACGGTGCGCTCATCGATCTCGGGATCGAGGATCACCATCAACTCATACTGATGCACGATAAACCCACCTCCTTTGGTCTAGATCGGCCGCAGACGTTCTGCAGCAGGAGGGTTTCGCATCGTGTCGGCGCGGGAGCGCAGACAACCGCTTCAGCTTAGACGACAGGCGCGGGCCGGGCAAGTCGCCGTCGACGCGCCGGGGACGACGTGGGTTAGCCTGGCCCTCCGAACACCCTGGAGACCGAATGACCGACGACTCCCCCACCCCCGCAGGGCCGACACGGTCGCCGGGCGCTGATTCGACCGGCACGAGCCGGTCCGGCGGCGAGGGCGATACGGCCCGCCCGCGGTGGTTCCGATTCGTCGTCCTCCTCCCCGTCGTCGCGGTCGGCGTGGCCCTGCTCGGCCCGCTGCCCGCGATCCCCGCCGTCGCGCTCGCGCTCGTCGCGACCGGCTTCGGGGCGTTGCTCGGCCTCTCGACCCGCTTCGGCTGGAGTGCCCGAAGGACGACGATCGTCGTCTCGTGCGGTTCGCTCGCCGTCGTGGTCGTGTCCCTCGCCCTCGCTGCCCTACTCGGCGCGTGACCGGCACGTCCGCCCGACTCCCCACCCGACTCCACGCGCGTCGATGACGCGCTGCACGTAGAGTGGCCGCCAGCGCGATCGCAGACCAACCGGGAGGCCGCATGCTCGACGTTCACGTCCGCACGGTCGACCCCGCACCCGTCACGACGATCGTCGCGGGCATCGCGTCCCGCGACCACGGCAGACGCCGACGCGCGCGAGCCGGGACGGCCCTCTCGATCGTGGCCTTCGCCCTCGCCGCGCTGTGCCTCCTCCTCACCGTCCTGCCCGGAACCGTCCTCTACGCCGGCGCGGCCGGCCTCGGCTCCGCGCTCACCGGTCTCCTCGGACACGTCATCGTCCGTCACACGGGCGCTCGGGTCGCCCGCATCGGCGCGGGCGTCGGCGCCGCCGCACTCCTCGTCGGCACCGTCGTCCCCATCGCCTCGATCGCGCTCGACGGCGTCCCGTTCCCGGCATCCCTCTGACGAGCACCACACGTCACGCGTCCGCGAACGCGACGCCCGGATGACGCGCCTTCATCCGCGAACCGGATGTCACGGGCGCCGTCAGTGAATAGTCTTGACCGTACTCGCGCCGAGTCTTTCGTCGGCGTGCACGACGATTGGGGAGCACCAATGGCCGACGAGCCGAACAACACGGAGGGCACCTCGGGGCCGACCCCCGAGCAGGGCTACGACGGTGGACCCGTTCCACCGCTCGGAGGGAACACCGAGGGCACCACCCCGATCGGTGGTGACACGCCGCCCTCGCCGGGCGATACGCCGCCCGCATACGGTCAGTCGTCCACGCCGTACGAGGCGTCCTCGCCCTACGCGCCCACGAACGACTACAGCGGCTCGACCTCGCCGTACGACAGCGGCTCGACCGACTACAGCGGCTCGACCTCGCCGTACGACAGTGGCTCGACCGACTACAGCGGCTCAACCTCGTCCTACGACGGCTCCTCGTCCGACTACAACAGCCCGACGCCGTACACCGGGTCGGATTCGTACGGCATCCCGTCCGGAAGCGGTGACGCGTCGACCGATGCGTCCACGGCCACCTCCGAGGACGCCCTCTACGAGTCCAACGACCAGGTCACCAACCTGTCCGACCCCGCGCCCGCGCCGTCCGTTTCGTTCGGCAAGGACCCGCAGACGCCCGACGCGGAACCGGGTGCGCCGTCCGGCTACGGTTCGTCCACCGATCCCTACGGGTCGAACGAGGCGCCGTCGCCGTACGGCCAGGCCCCGCAGAGTGCCCCCGCCTACGGACAGCAGCCGGAGGCCCAGCAGCCCGTGAGCGGCCCGCAGTACGGAACCGCGCCCGCGTACGGTGGGACGCCGCCGTACGGCGGTGGTGGTGGGGTCAACCCCTACAACGGAGCCGGCTATCCCGCCGCGCAGAACAAGTTCAACGTCTTCGGGCTGATCTCGCTCATCGCGGGCGGGCTCGGCATCCTCCTCGGGCTCATCCCCTTCATCGGCGTGATCGCGGCATTCCTCGGTTTCGCGGGCCTCGTCCTCGGCATCCTCGGGCTCGTCCTGAAGAACTTCAACGCGAGGAAGGGCCTTGCCATCGCGGGGACGATCGTGAGCGTCATCGCCATCATCGTCGGGATCGCCAACCCGATCGTGTGGACGAACATCATCACGTCGAGCGCGCCGACATCGTCGACCGACTACTCGTCCACCTATTCCACCTACACCTCGGACTACGACACCGCCGACCGGCAGGTCCAGGTCGTCCTCACGGTCACCTCCGACGGGCCCGTCGACATCGACTACAACATCTCGAACGGCATGTACAGCGGCACGGATGCCGTCGACAAGTCCGAGGCACTCTTCGCCCAGTCGTCGCCATGGACGACGACGATGGATATGGGTATCCAGACCGAGTACGACGGCTCGTCGGTCAGCCTCCGGGCGAGCACGGACTCCTACGACGACAACGTGTCGTGCGAGGTCACCGTCGACGGCATCGTCGTCGTGCAGGACAGCTCCAAGGGATACGCATCGTGTTCGGTCTACGGACTGAACTCCTATCTGAACTGACGGACACGGCGCGGAACGACGTCGGGCGCCCGGGGATCCCCGGGCGCCCGACGTCGTTCCGCGCCGTGTTCAGTTCACCGCGTCGGCCGCCTGTTGTGCCTGTTCGAGTCCGGTCGGTACGTCGACCGTTCCGAGGAACACCTCGTCGAGGTGCGGCTTGAAGGCGTCGAGGACCGCACCGTAGTTCTGACCCGTCACGGCGGGGAGCGGGTCGGCGCCGTCGAGGACGGTGAAGAACGGCGAGACGTCGACACCGAGTCCCTGCCAGTAGGCGTCGTACTGGGCGCGAGCGTCCGTCACTGCGGGGACGGCAGCGCCCTCGGCGCCGATGTAGGCGTTCCCCTCCGCGGAGCCCAGCCACTGCAGGAGCTTCGTGACCGCGTCGGGGTTGGACGAGTTCGCGTTCGCGGCGGCGATGACGGCGGGCGAGGTCGTGACCTTGCCCTCGGGGCCCGAGGGGATCTCGACGACGCCCCAGTCGAACGCGGCGCCCTGCTGAACGTTCGCGAGGTTGTACGTACCCGACTCGAACAGCGCGATCTTGCCCTGCAGGAACTGGTCACGCGTGTAGTCACCGTCACCGTTGGTCGAAGATGCGGGCGGCGCCACCTTCGCCTGGTTGATGAGGTCGACGACGTAGGCGAGGGCCTCTTCGGTCTTGGGGTCGGTGAACGTCATCGCCCCGTCCTCGGTCTGGTAGGTGCCTCCGTTCGAACCGATGAAGTTGAGCAGGACGTTCTGTGTGTCCTGGGCCGCGTTGAACCCCCAGCTCGCGACCTGGTTCGCGTCGAAGGCGGGGTCGGTGGCGTTCCGCCCCTGCGCGTCGACCGTCAGCTGCTGGACGACGGGCTTGAACGTGTCGGCGGCCGCGTCGCTCGGGCTCCACACGAGGTCCTGCAGTTGCTCGGGCGTGACACCCGCCGCCGCGAGGAGATCGGCGTTGTAGTAGAGCGCCGACCCACCGTCGACGAGCTGGGGAACGCCCCACAGTTCGCCGTCGCGCGTGTACTGTTCGACCGCCGAGGCCGACCAGGCCGACGCCGCGTCGGCCCCGAGCGTCTCGCTGACGGGGCGCAGCAGTCCGTTGTCGGCGTAGTCCTGGTAGTACGAGCCGTTCAACCAGAAGACGTCGTCGCCGCCGCCGGCCGCGACGTCCTGGCGCAGGGTGGTGAAGTAGTCCGCCCACGGCACCACGTCGATCGTCACGGTGACGCCGGGGTTCGCGGCCTCGAACGCGTCGATGGATGCCTCGTAGGCGGTCGCGACCTGCTCGTCCCACAGCCGCAGGGTGATGTCACCCGATCCGTCTCCGCCTGCCCCACCGCCGCTCGCGCAGCCCGCGAGCGCCAACAGGGCCACGGTGCCGACGGCGAGCGATGCCGACTTCCTGGGTTTCATGTTCTCCTCCGCATCGGTGCGCGCGGCGATCGGGTCCGCCTCCGACGGCTCGCCCGTTCCGCGCGTGAATGCGCGCCATTGTTCCGCACGGCCACCGTCGTCGCCACGCGGCGCGACACGCGACGACTCGGTCGCTCGATCGGCGACGTCTCAGCGGAACCCGGAGATCGAGATCGATCGCACGATCTGGCGTTGGAAGATCACGAAGACGACGATGAGGGGGAGCATCGCGAGCGTCGTCGCCGCCATCACGAGCGTCGTGTTGTTCGTGTACTGCTCCTGCAGCGTGGCGGTCGCCGTCGTCAGGACGAACACCCGGTTCCCGCCGATCATGAGCGGCCACATGAAGTTGTTCCAGTGCGTGACGACCGTGATGAGCCCGAGCGTCACGAGGATCGGGCGGCTGAGCGGCACGATGAGGCTGAACAGCACGCGCAGGGTACCGCCCCCGTCGATGCGCATGGCGTCGACGAGCTCCTGCGGGATCTGCCGGAAGGATTCGCGCAGGAGGAAGACGGCATAGGGCGAGCCGAGCAGGTACGGGAGGGCGAGCCCGAGGAACGTGCCCCGCTGGCCCGTCTGCGCGAGCATGAGGAAGAGCGGGACGATCGTGACGACCTGGGGCACCATGAGCGTTCCGAGGAAGACCCAGAAGAGGACGTCGCGCCCGGGGAAGCGGAGGCGCGCGAACGCGAACGCGGCGAGCACCGAGAAGAAGAGCTGGCACACGGTCACGACGGCGACGAGGCCGACCGTGGTCCAGAACGCCTCGGCGAAGTCGACGCGACGCGAGAAGAGGTCGACGTAGTTGTCGAGGACGGGCGGGTTCGGCAGACCGAACGGCCCCTGCTGTCCGAACTGCGTCGTCGAGGTCAACGAGGTGAGGAAGCTCAGGAGGAACGGCGCGAGTGTGAGCGCGCAGGCGGACACGAGCACGACCGCCGTCGCGATGACGCCCAGGACGTGACGCGTGCGGGCGGTACCGACCGCCCGGCGAGCCCGATCACGTTCGGTCATAGGTCATCCGCTTCGAGAAGTAGGCGTTCTGTGCAAGGGTCACGACGAGCAGGACGACGAACAGGACGAGCGCCAACACCGCGGCACGCCCGATCTCGTTCGCCTCGACCGTCTGCGAGTAGATGCGTTGCGCGATCAGATCGGTCGTGCCCTTCGGGCCGCCGTCCGGGACGAGGGCATAGACCAGGTCGAAGGCCTGGAAGCTGGCGATGACGGACGTGACGAGGACGAAGAACGTCGTGGGGCGCAGGAGCGGCAGCTTGATGCTCCAGAAGATCCGCCACTCGCTCGCACCGTCGATGCGTGCAGCCTCGATCACCTGCGTCGGGATCGAGGCGAGCCCCGCCATGAAGAAGAGGGTCACGTAGCCGACCTGGCTCCACGCGCTCACGAACGCGACGACTGGGAGCGCGAGCCACGGATCGGTGAGCCACTCGATGCGCACGCCGATGAGCGCGTTGAGGGCACCGTCCGGGCGGAAGATCCAGCGCCACACGACACCGAGCACGAGCGGCGCACACACCCAGGGGAGGACGAGGACGGTGCGCACGAACGTCGAGCCCGGGAGGTTGCGGCTGAGGAGCGTGGCGAGGAGGACCCCGAGCGTCGTCTGCACGGGGATGACGAGGACCACGTAGATCGCCGTCACGAGGAACGAGCGCACGTACGCCGGGTCCGACACGACGGCGGTCCAGTTGTCGAGACCGGCGGGTCGGACGGGGCCCAGGAGGTCCCACGACCGGAACGTCAGCCAGACGAGCACGCCGATCGGCACGAGAAGGAACAGGACGACGCCGATGAGTGCCGGTGAAAGCAGGAGGTAGCCGGCGGCCGCCTCCCGGCGCGCCGCCCGGCGCTCAGTCGTCCGCACGGCGCGTCCGCTGCGACTCCACGGGTGTCTCCCCGCGCTCGCGCCACCATTCGAGCAATCGCTGCTCGGCCGCGTCCTCGCCGACCCGTCCCTCGTCGAGTCGGAGATCGAGGAGGAACCGGTAGGCCTCGCCGACCGTTCGGCCCGGCCCGATGCCGAGGATCGCCATGATCCGGTCGCCGTCGAGCTCGGGTCGCACGGCGTCGAGCTCCTCCTGCTCGCGCAGCGTGGCGATGCGCGCCTCGAGGTCGTCGATCGCGAATGCGAGCCGGTCGCTCTTGCGCTGGTTCCGCGTCGTGATGTCGGCGCGGATGAGGATGACGAGTCGATCGAGCTGGTCCCCCGCGTCACGGGCGAACCGGCGCACGGCGGCGTCCGTCCATCCCGCGCCCTCGTAATTGAAGAGGCGCATGTGGAGTTCGACGAGCCGCGCGGTCTCCGCGATCGTGTCGTTGTCGAAGCGCAGCGCCCGGAGTCGTTTGCGCGCGAGCTTCGCGCCCACGACGTCGTGGCCGTGGAACGTCACCTGTCCGCGCGGCCCGAATCGGCGCGTCTTCGGCTTGCCGATGTCGTGCAGTAGTGCGGCGAGCCGGAGAACGACATCGGGTGAGTCGTCGGGGCGCCGCACGCGCTCGAGGTCGATCGCCTGCTCGAGGACGGTGATCGAGTGCTCGTACACGTCCTTGTGTCGGTGGGCGTCGTCGCGTTCGAGCTGCAGGGCGGGCAGCTCGGGCAGCGTCCGTTCCGCGAGCCCCGTTTCGACGAACAGCTCGATGCCCGCCCGCGGCGTGTCCGTGCTGATGAGCTTCACGAGTTCGTCGCGGATGCGCTCGGCGGAGATGTCGTCGATGCGGGGCGCCATGGCGGTGACCGCGTCGAACGCCGCACCGTCGAGGTGGAATCCGAGCTGCGATGTGAACCGGACGGCCCGCAACATGCGCAGCGGGTCGTCACCGAACGAGACCTCGGGTTCGATGGGCGTGCGCAGTTGTCCCGCGAGCAGATCCTCCAGGCCCCCGGTCGGGTCGACGAGTCGGAGTTCGGGTAGCGCGAGGGCGATCGCGTTCACCGTGAAATCGCGCCGCAGCAGATCGCCCTCGATCGTGTCGCCGAACGCGACGACGGGCTTCCGCGAGACGCCGTCGTACTGGTCGGCCCGGTAGGTCGTGATCTCGACCTGCTCCCCGCCGATCCGGGCACCGATCGTGCCGAACTCGCGCCCGATGTCCCAGTGCGCATCGGCGATGGGGGCGATGATCTCGAGGATCCGCTCGGGCCGCGCGTCGGTCGTGAAGTCGAGATCCGTGACGGCGCGGTCGAGGAACGCGTCCCGCACCGGTCCGCCGACGAGTGCGAGCTCGTGTCCGGCGTCGTGGAACGCCGCCGCGAGCGCCGACACGGGGTGCGACGCCGCGAGCGCGCGAAGACGGTCGAGAGCCGACTGCACCTGCTGCATCCGTCCAGTGTAGGAGCGCGCCGCGACGGCGATGTCGCTCGTCGTCACGAGAGGCCCCACTGCCGCCCGCAGCCCGTGCCCGCGCTTCGGCGTGCCGACGCGCGCGACCGGTGCCCGTACGATGGGCGGCATGGACCAGGCCGCTCGACGCAGTGCGTCGCGGTTCCTCCGTGTGATCGCACGGCACCTGGTCCCGGCCGCGGTGCTGGCGTCGGTCGCGTTCGGGGGGCTCGCAGCGCCGGCTGCCGCCGACCCGGCGGCGCAGTCGACCCCGGCCCCCTCGGACGCGGCACTCGCGAGCCCGGCGAGCCCGGCCACGACGGGCTTCACCGAGCAGGCGAGCGACGGTGCGGTCACCGTCTTCCTGGCGCCGGGCTCCGGCGGGACCCTCGCACCGGGCCAGGACCTGGACCTCGAACTCGTCGTGGTGAATCGGACGGGCGACGCGAGCCCGGCGGGGACCGCCGTCTTCTCGCTCGCGACCGGCACGATCGACTCGAGGGCCGCACTCGATGCGTGGATGTCGCAGCCCGCGACCGGGGCCGACGACGATCTGGGGACGCAGCTCGCGAGCGCGGACGTGCCGGAGGTCGCCGCGGGAACATCCACCACCGTGTACGTCACCGTCCCAGCCGGATCGTTGCCGCTCGGTGCGGACGCGGAGTTCGGACCTCGCGGCGTCGCGGCGCGGTACCTGCACTCGGGTTCGGAGCAGGGGCAGGCCCGCGCGTCGATCGTGTACGCGGCGACCCCCGACGCCCTTCCCACCCCCCTCTCGATCATCGTGCCGATCGTCCCACCCGAGTCGACCGCGGCCGTCCTGTCGGAGGAGACCCTGGAGGCGCTCACCGCGCCGACCGGTCGCCTCACCCGACTGCTCGACGCGGTGGACGGAACCGCGGCCGTGCTCGCGATCGACCCGCGCATCGTGTTCTCCATCCGTGCGCTCGGCGATGCCGCACCGCCCTCCGCCGAGCGCTGGCTCGAACGTCTGACCGAACTCCCGAACGACTCGTTCGCACTGCCCTACGCCGATGCCGACGAGGGACTCATGATGCAGGCGGGGGCGACCACCCCGCCCGCCCTCTCGGACATCGGGTTCGCGCTCGATCCGTCGCGCACGACGCCGACCGCGTCGCCCACCTCGACGGCGAGCACGACCGCGACCGACGAGACGCCCTCGACCACCCCGAGCGGCGGAGGTGACGGGGAGTCCGGCTCGCCCGACCCGTCCGCGACCGCGGGCGACGACGACGAGACGCCCGACTACGAGGAGCTCGCGGCATTCCCGTACACGATCGAGAACGTCGCGTGGCCGGCGGCGGCGACGCTCGCCCCCGGGCAGGCGAGCGTCCTCGCCGACTGGGGTGCGAAGCACCTCGTTCTCGATGCGTCGAACATCGAGCTGTACGCCGATGCCAACGCGACGCCGCCCGCCGCCACGCTCGTCGACGGCTGGTCCGCACTCGTCGCCGACACGCGCCTCTCCTCGGCCGTCGCGGACGCCGCCGCGTCCGACACCGACGCCGAATGGAATGCGGCGACGTCCCTCGCGTCCTCGATCCTCGCGGTCGTCGCGCGCGAGCTGCCCTACGAGCCCCGCCACCTGCTGGCCACCGTCGGCCGCTCGGCACTCGACGATCCCGGCCGGCTCGGCGCACTCCTTCGGACCCTCGACGGCAACGCGTGGTCGGATCTGGAGACCGCCTCGTTCCCGTCGACCGAGGAGGCCGACGGCACGCTCACCGCGACGCTCGTCGGTGGGGGCCACGATCAGGCCGCGGTGGATCGCACCGCCGCGCTGTTCGCGTCCGAGCAGCGGGCGATCGGGTACAGCAGCATCTTCGACGATCCCGAGCGCTTCACGGGCGAACTACGGGGAACCCTCCTGTCGACGCTCTCGACGGGGTACGTGACACGCGCCGAGCCGTGGGCATCGGCGTGCACGCTGTTCACGGACCTCGTGGACGCCACGGAGGCGAGCGTCCACGTCGCCGACACGAGCGACATCCAGCTCGTCGGACGACAGACCGATCTGCCGATCTTCGTCACGAACGACACCGAGGAACGGGTGACCGTCCAGGTCGATCTGCGTCCCGTCACGGGTCGGATCGAGGCCGGCGAACCGGTCACGCTCGTGATCGAGCCGAACTCGATGGCCCGCGCGCAGGTGCCCGTCACCGCGATCACGAACGGCGCCACCTCGGCCGATGTGGTCCTGCTCACCCCCGAGGGAACCGAGCTCACGGGTCCCGCCGCCACATTGAACATCAACGTGCAGGCCGAGTGGGAGGCCGTCGGCATGATCGTGTTCAGTGTGGGACTCGTGTTGCTTTTCGTTGCCGGAGTGGTCAGAACGGTGCGAAAGCGGCGCCGTGAGAGAGTAGGGGCTTCGACCGGCCCCGACGAGGTCGGCACGACCGAGGAGTAGGTATGGCCGGAGGTGGGATCGGCCGCGCGAGTGCACTGCTCGCGTCGGGCACGATGGTGTCCCGCGTCCTCGGTTTCGTGAAGGCGATCATCCTCGCCAACACGATCGGTATCGTCGGCTCGGCCTCGGCGGACGCGTTCCAGAACGCGATGCAATTGCCGAGCAACATCTACTCGATCATCGCCGGCGGCATGCTCAGCGCCGTCCTCATCCCGCAGGTCGTGCGCGCCGCGCGGCACGAGGACGGTGGACAGAGCTACATCAACCGGCTCGTGACGCTCGCGATCGTCGTCCTCGGTGGCCTCACGGTCGTCGCCACACTCGCGGTGCCGCTCATCTCGATGATCTACGGGGCATCGCTCGACCCGGCGAACCTCGCCCTCGTCGTCGCCTTCGGCTTCTGGTGCATGCCCCAGGTCTTCTTCTACGGCCTGTACGCGGTGCTCGGCGAGATCCTGAACGCGCGCGGCATGTTCGGTCCCTTCACGTGGGCGCCCGTCATCAACAACGTCGTGTCGATCGTCGGACTGTTCGCGTTCAGTGCGATCTTCGGTGCCGACCCCTCCGGCACGCGCCCGGTCGAGGCGTGGACACCCGACATGGTCGCGTTCCTCGGCGGGACGACGACGCTCGGTGTCGCGATCCAGGCGATGGTGCTGTTCCTCTTCTGGCGCCGCGTCGGCCTGCGGTACCGGCCGGACTTCCACTTCCGCGGCACGGGGCTCGGTCGAGCGGGCAAGCTCGCGAGCTGGACGTTCGGGATGCTGCTCATCACGCAGTCGGCGGGCATCGTCGAGACGATCGTGCTCAACATCGCGTTCGGGCAGGCGGCGAGCGTCGCGGCCTTCTCGAACGCGTTCCTCATCTTCGCGCTCCCGCACGCCGTCGTCGCGGTCTCGATCGCGACGGCGTACTTCACGCGCATGAGCGAGGCGGCGAGCGAGAGTCGCATGGCCGACTACGTGCGCGACTTCAGCGGCGGCGCACGCCTCATCGGCCTGTTCATCGTGTTCGCGGCGCTCGGGATCGCCGTCATATCGCCCGCGTTCGCGCGCATCTTCGAGTCGACACAGACGGGCGTCGACTCGCTCGCGATCGTGCTGTGCTGTTTCCTGCTCGGGCTCGTGCCGTTCTGCGGCCTGTTCCTCGTCCAGCGGGCCTTCTACGCCCTCGAGGACACGCGCAGCCAGTTCTGGGTCTTCCTCAGCACGCTGCCGGTGCACGTGTTCCTCATGGCGATGGCGTCGACGCTGCCCGTGGAGTTCATCGCCGCGGGGCTCGCGCTCGCACAGACGGTCATGTCGGCCGTGCGTCTCTCGATCCTGTTCACGCTGCTCCGGCGACGCGTGGGCGGCGTCGACGCGGCGCGGATCGTTCGCTCGTACACGGTCTACGGCGTCGCGGCGGTCGCCGCCGCCCTCGTCGGTGTCGGGCTCATGTGGCTCCTCGGTGCGTACGATCACGAGGGCTTCGCCCGCTCGGGCCTCGTGAACGCGCTCGTCGCGTGTGCCGTCGGCGGCACCGTCATGGCGATCGTCTACGTCGTCGTCCTCGCGGTCATGCGTTCGAGCGATCTGCGCGACGCGCTCGCCCCGGTGCTCCGACGGTTCGGGAAGGGCCGGGCGGCGTCCGTCGAGGAGATCGAGCCGGAGCCGGCGGAGATCGACTGGTCCGCGGGCCCGGCGACGGAGCTCATCCAGGTCGAGGACCTGCCGCAGGCGCCCGAACCACCGACGGACCCCGTGGGCGTCCCGTCGCGTCCGACGCCCGAGGAGCTCGAGGTCGCCGCGCAGCGTGCGGCCCGGGTGAGCGAGCGCGAGGAGCACGCGTACGCCGGGGCGTGGAGCATGCAGGGCGCGACGGGCGACCTCACGACGGCCGGCATCATCCTGCCCATGCACGCGACGTCGACGACCGGCCCGCGCACGCGACGCGAGCGTCGTGAACTCGAGGCGAGGGCCGCCGCGGCCCTGCAGGCGCGCCGGATCGCCGCCGAGCGCGCCCGGGCCGCCGCCGAGCGGGCGGGGCGGCCGCCGCACGAGACGGATGGCCCCGGCGGGCCCGTGGGCGCACCCTGGCCGGGTGCCGCAGGCGATGCGCAGGCGGTCCCGGACGCGCACGCGGAGCACCGCACGCCGAGCGCGTCGGACGGTGCACGACAGCTGCCGGAGCGCTGGCGGAACGCTCCGCCCGCCGATCCGACGTCGGCGCAGCGGTTGCAGCGCACGCCCACCGAACGTCCCGCCCGGCGGACTCCACCGAGCGGCACTGCCCCGCAACCCGAGCGCCGGGCTCGTGAGACGCCCGACTCCTCGGCCCACCCGCCGACACAGCGCTTCGCGGCCGCGCCTCCGGCGGCCGCGGAGGGACGTGCGGCCCACCCCACGAACGGCTCCGAGCGCAGGACCGAGCCACCCGCCACCCCGCGCCCGCAGGACCGCACGCCGCCGCGTCGGACGCCGCCGCCCACGGTCGACCCTGACGACGGCGAGAGCGGACAGGACCTGCTCGCGAGCTGGTTCGGCGACGACGACTGACCCCGGGCGCAGACGGGAATAGCCGTTACGCTGGGCGCGTTTCCCTCCTCGTACGCGCTCATCCCGGAGGTTCCATGCGCAACGTCGTCATCGTCGGTTCCGGCCCAGCCGGTTACACGGCAGCCATCTACGCGGCCCGCGCCGGTCTCAAACCCGTCGTCATCACGTCGAGCGTGGAGATCGGTGGCGAGCTCATGAACACGACGGACGTCGAGAACTTCCCCGGTTTCCCCGACGGCGTCATGGGCCCCGACCTCATGGAGAAGCTCCAGGCGCAGGCCGAGCGCTTCGGCGCGGAGCTCGTGAACGACGACGTCACCGAGTTGCACCTCGACGGCCCGGTCAAGCGCGTCGTCACGAGCTACTCGGGCGAGTTCGAGGCCCTCACGGTCATCCTCGCGACCGGGTCGGCGTACCGTCGCCTCGGCCTCGAGTCGGAGGACCGGCTCGCCGGTCGCGGCGTCTCGTGGTGTGCGACGTGCGACGGTGCGTTCTTCAAGGAGCAGCACATCGCGGTCGTCGGCGGCGGTGACTCCGCGATGGAGGAGGCGACCTTCCTCACGCGCTTCGCCGATCGGGTCACGATCATCCACCGCTCCGAGAACCTGCGCGCCTCGAACATCATGATCGAGCGCGCCCGCGCGAACCCGAAGATCGATTGGCGGCTCAACGCGACGGTCGAGGAGGTGCTCGGTGACCCGAACGTGACGGGGATCCGGCTGCGCGACACCGTCACGGGTGAGGAGTCGACGCTCGACGTGACGGGGCTGTTCGTCGCGATCGGCAACGATCCGCGCACCGACCTCGTCCAGGGCAAGGTCGATCTGACGGCCGAGGGCACGATCGCGGTCGAGGGGCGCAGTTCGCGCACGAGCGTGCCGGGCGTCTTCGCGTGCGGTGACGTCGTCGATCCCCACTACCGCCAGGCGATCACGGCTGCCGGCTCCGGCTGCGTCGCAGCCCTCGACGCCGAGCACCACCTCACGGGGCTCCCGACCGAGTTGCTCGCGCAGGACGCCTGGACCGACGAGGACGCGGACCTCGTCACGTCCGCGGTCGAGTCCGACGGCACCGCCACGGACGCCACATTCACGTTCACCCCCGTCGCGCTCGGCGACCAGCGCGACTGAACCACCACCGGAAGGAATGCAGATGTCCAACGCCATCAACGCGACCACAGCCACGTTCCAGGACGAGATCGAGGGCACCGACAAGACGGTCCTCGTCGACTTCTGGGCCGCCTGGTGCGGTCCGTGTCGTCAGGTCTCGCCCATCCTCGACCAGCTGGCCGAGGAACACGAGAACCTCAAGCTCGTGAAGGTCGACGTCGACGCCGAACCGCAGCTCGCTGCGCAGTACGGCATCACCTCGATCCCGGCCATGAAGGTCTTCAAGGACGGCAAGCAGGTCTCGGAGTTCATCGGGTCGCGGCCGAAGGCCGTCCTCGAGCGCGAGCTCGCGGCCTTCCTCTGACGCATCGAGGACCGCTCGCCGGAGGCGGGCACACCGAGAGGTGTGCCCGCCTCCGGCGTTCCCGCCCGACCGCCGACGGACCGAGCGTGACGTGGGCGCGGACGAGTCGGTGGTCCGTCACGGCCGCGCGCGGGCGTATCCTGGCACTTCGACGAGACGGAGGACACGCATCGTGACACCGATCGGCGTCGGCCCGCAGCAGGCCGGACGCAACCTCGACCCCTGGTTCGACAGCTACGCCGCACGCACGGCGGGGTTGAGCGCGAGCGAGGTGCGAGCCCTCTTCGCCGTCGCCTCGAGGCCCGAGGTGGTCTCCCTGGCAGGCGGCATGCCGTTCGTGGAGGCGCTTCCCGAGGAGCTCATCGAGTCGGCGTTCCGCACGATGATGTCCGAGCACGGCGCCGAGGCGTTGCAGTACGGCGGCGGGCAGGGCATTCCGCAGATCCGCGAGATGATCCTCGAGGTCATGGCGCTCGAGGGCATCACGGACGCGTCGGCCGACGACATCGTCACGACGACGGGATCGCAGCACGCGCTCGACCTCGTCGCGAAGCTGTTCCTCGACCCCGGCGACGTCGTGCTCGCGGAGTCGCCGAGTTACGTCGGTGCGATCGGCACGTTCCGCTCGTACCAGGCGGACGTCGTGCACGTCGACATCGACGCCGACGGGCTCGACCCGGACGCGCTCTCCGCCACGATCACGCGCTTGCGTGCCGAAGGACGGCACATCAAGTTCCTCTACACGGTCGCGAACTTCAACAATCCCTCCGCGATCACGATGTCGCTCGAGCGGCGCAGGCAGATCCTCGAGATCTGCCGCCGCGAGCACATCCTCATCCTCGAGGACAATCCGTACGGGCTGCTCTACTTCGACGAACCCGCACCGCCGGCGATCCGCTCCCTCGACGCCGACGGGGTGATCTATCTCGGCTCGTTCTCGAAGATCCTCTCGCCCGGCCTGCGCGTCGGCTACGTCCTGGCGCCGCACGCGATCCGCGAGAAGCTGATCCTGGCCGTCGAGTCGTCGATCCTCTCGCCGTCGACGTTCAACCAGTGGGTCGTCACGGAGTACCTGCGGCAGAGCGACTGGCAGGAGCAGATCGAGGAGTACCGGGGGGTGTATCGCGAGCGCCGTGATGCGATGGACGAGGCCCTTCGCGAGCACCTGCCGCAGTTCACGTGGACGAAGCCCGGTGGCGGCTTCTTCACGTGGCTGCAATTGAGTGAGGACCTCGACTCGAAGCAGATGCTCCCGCGCGCGGTGACCGAGCTCGTCGCCTACACCCCGGGGACGGCGTTCTTCGCCGACGGACGCGGGCATCACGAGATGCGGCTGTCGTTCTGCTTCCCGACGCCCGATCGGATCCGCACGGGCGTGCGGCGTCTCGCGAACGTCATCAACGGCGAGCTCGAACTGCTCGACACGTTCCGCGGCACGACGAGGCGGACCATCGCCGACACCGGTGTCGTGACGCCGCCGCCCAACATCAACTAGCCGCCGACGTTCGAGAAGGACACGCACATGAGCACCAGCAGCCTGCACGTCGCCATCCTCGCCGGCGGCATCTCACACGAGCGGGACGTCTCGCTCCGTTCGGGTCGACGAGTCGCCGACGCGCTCACGCGTGTCGGCGTCGAGGTCGAGGTCATCGACCCGGGTGCCGACGTCATCTCGCGTCTGCGTGCCTCGTCGCCCGATGTCGTATGGCCCGTGCTCCACGGCGCATCGGGTGAGGACGGCGCGCTCTACGCGCTCCTGCGCGCGGCGCACCTGCCGTACGTCGGCTCGAAGCCGGGCGCGGCCCGTTTCGCCTGGAACAAGGGCACCTCGAAGGTGCTCGCGAAGCGGGCGGGACTGCAGACCCCCGATTCGATCGTGCTGCCCAACAGCATCTTCAAGGAGCTCGGTCCCGAGACCGTGATCGCCGGCATCTCCGACGGCCTGCAGTTCCCTGCCGTCGTGAAGCCGCTCGAGGGTGGCTCCGCGCAGGGCGTCTCGTTCGTCGAGGCGCTCGAGGACTTCCCCCAGGCGCTCGTGACGGCGCTCACCTACGGCGACACCGTGCTCATCGAGCGACGGATCGTCGGCCGTGAGGTCATGGTGGGTGTCGTGGACACGGGTGACGGGCTGCGGGCGCTCCCCGCCGTCGAGGTGGTCCCGCGTTCGGGCGTCTTCGACTACGCCGCCCGCTACAACGCGGGTGAGACGACCTACTTCGCACCGGCTCGTCTCGACGAGGCCACCGCAGCGCGGACGGCCGAGACGGCGCTCGTCGCCGCACGCACGATCGGGCTGCGCGACCTCGCCCGCGTCGACATGATCATCGACGAGGACGACGTGCCGTGGTTCATCGAGGCGGACTCGATTCCCGGTCTCACCGAGACCTCGCTGTTGCCCCTCGGCATCGAGGCGGCCGGGCTCTCGCTCGGTGAGGTCTATTCGGCGATCGCGCGGGTCGCCGCGGAGCGCGGCTCCGAGGCGTACGGCCACGCGTCGTCCGGTGAGGCTCCCGCCGTTGCGGCGCCGGCCGATGCGGCGGAGCGGAACGCGGACGAATCGGTGGTCGACGCCGACTGAGTCGCCGACCGACGACCGATTCTCGACGCAGACCTCGCGACGGGCCGGACCACGACACCGCGTGCGGCGTCGGTCCGACGGCGGAGGTCGACGCCGTCCGTGTCGTCCGCTCCGTCAGCGCCGTGCCCCCGTGGATGTGTAGAGGCGTGATCTCGAGCGTTGTCGCGGATCCTCGAGGCGTGTCCGTGTCCGGATCGCCGACTGCGTCACATCGTTGGCGTCGCGTCCCCGTGTTGCGTGCCGCGGTCGGCACGCCCTGTTCCCTTCCACGCGCCCGGCGGCGTGCCCGTCACGGGAACCTCCGCGACGACCCGCTTCCGTCGTGGGCACCGCTTCGATCACGCGTCAGGCCCTGCTACGCTCACCACGTGATCACGATGATGGCAATCGTTCGCGAGCGTCGCGCATAGCGGCGGTCGCGCAACTTCTCTCGCGTCTCCGTCGCCCTTCAGCAGACCATGCTGGGCGGCGCCGTCAGTGCTGCCCGGGCACCGCTCTCAGAGCCCGGAGATCTTCGTCATGTCATCCCGTCACCCCGGTTCGCACGAACTCGGTCAGAACTTCCTCGTCGACCGCGCGGTCGTGGATCGCGTCGTGGCGCTCGTGCGCCGCTCACCCGGTCCGATCTTCGAGATCGGGCCCGGGGAGGGCTCGCTCACGCTGCCACTCGAACGCCTGAACCGTCGGATCACGGCGGTGGAACTCGACCCGCGACTCGCGGACCGACTGTCCGCCCGCGTCGGCTCTCGAACGACCGTGCGGCACGGTGATGCGCTGCGTGTCCCGGTACCCGCCGGGACACGCGTCGTCGTCGGGAACCTTCCCTTCCATGTCACGACGGCCATGCTGAGGTCGCTGCTGGAGTCCGCGCGCTGGTCGGAGGCGGTACTCATCGTGCAGTGGGAGGTCGCTCGTCGTCGGGCCGCGGTCGGCGGTGCGACCCTCATGACCGCGGAGTGGTGGCCGTGGTTCGAGTTCGCCCTCGAGCAACGTGTTCCCGCGCGGGCGTTCCGTCCACGGCCGAGCGTCGACGGTGGTCTCCTCACCATCAGTCGACGTTCCGCGCCGCTCGTGCCGCCCGCACGACGAACGGCCTATCGTCGGTTCGTGCGCGCGGTCTTCGGAGGCCGCGGCCGCGGACTCGCAGCGATCGCCGAGCGGCTCGTCGCTCCGGAACAGCGCGCGATCGTCGTCGCGTGGCTCGCCGGCGAGGGCCTCGGACGTGGGGCGCTCCCCCGGGACCTCACGGCCGCACAGTGGGCGACGCTCTTCGGCCTGGCCGTGCCCGTCCGAGGAGGCACGCGTCCGTCACGCTCCGAGCCGGGACGGGATGCGACGCCGGCACCGCCTCGTGCACCGATGCGTCGTGCGCGAAAGCAGGGACGCCGTCCGTGACACCGAGCGCGGCTTCATGCCGTCTGGCCGTGTGTGTGCGGCCTGTCGCAGGCCATCGGCTCGATGCTCAGCTGATCGCGCGTTCCAACGGACGCGCGGTCTCGTGCGGACCCGACCACCCCGTTCGCGTCCCGGGCACTTCGCGGGGGTGACGGACACGCGGCCCGGACGCCCTGCACCCCACAACCATCCGAACGTGCCGTCACCCGCGCGCCCTGTGCCCCGGGCCATCGTCTGCTCGCCGAACGCTGTCGTGCGGTGGAGTCCGCACAGGGCCGCCGGGCGGGGCCGATGCCCGGCTCGAGCGCCGCTGCCGTTCGGGCGTGCCGTCCACGGCTCGGTCGAAGGTTCGCCGGTACGACCACGTCCGTCCGTCCCCGTGCCACTGGCAGCAGTCCGGCGCAGGACCGCCGCATGACCGGCGCGGGTGAGCGCCTCCGACGATGTGCTGGCGATCGCCCGCCGCCGCTCCCCGAGCGAGCAGGCATACGACACCCGAGGGCGAACGAACTCCCGGGCGACCCGCGACGCAACCGATCCGGCTGACAGGCCACCCGCCCGGCCCTCGAACCGTCAGTTCGCGTCGCCCACGTCCTCGCCGAGCTCGCCGAGAATGCGGTTGAGGTCGGCGACCGACGCGAAATCGACCACGATCTGGCCCTTCGTCCTCCGCAGGGTCACCTTCACGCGTGTGTTCAACCGGTCGCCCAAGCGCTCCCCGACCTCGTCGAGGTATCCCGTGAGGCTCCCGCCCGACGTTCCCCCCGACTCTCCGGTCGATTGCGTCGAGCGAGCACCCACCTTCGCTGCCGCCGCTTCGGCCGCGCGCACCGACAGGTCCTCGTTGATGATCTTGTCGGCGAGCTGGGCCATCCCCGTCGGCTCGCCCACGGAGAGCACCGCGCGAGCATGTCCGGCAGAGAGCACGCCTGCCGCGACGCGCCGCTGCACCTCGAGCGGCAGCTTCAGCAGACGAAGCGTGTTGCTCACCTGCGGGCGCGATCGCCCGATCCGTTGTGCCAGCTCCTCCTGCGTGATCCCGAAGTCGTCCAGGAGCTGTTGGTAGGCGCTCGCCTCTTCAAGAGGATTCAGCTGACTGCGATGGAGGTTCTCGAGGAGTGCATCGCGGAGCATGACATCGTCAGGCGTCTCCTTGACGATGGCAGGGATCGTCTCGAGTCCGGCCGCCTTCGAGGCACGGAGACGTCGCTCACCCATGATGAGCTCGTACTCGGCCTCGCCCGCGAGCGGATGCTCCTCCGGAATGGGGCGCACCACGATCGGCTGCAGGAGTCCGAACTCGCGTACGGAGTGGACGAGCTCGGCCAGTGCCTCCTCGTCGAACTCGCGTCGCGGCTGCCAGGCATTGGGAACGACCTGGGTGGGCTCGACCTGGCGGAGACTCGCACCGGGGATCGGCAGGAGGTCTGCAGCGTCGGACTCATCGTGCGTGCGGTCGGGTACCGGGGCCTGCTGCGCCGCGGTCGATTCACCGCGGTCCGTCGCCTCGACACCGTTCGTCGCGTCGCCGACGGGTGTCTCCCGCGTGCTCGCCTCCGCAGCCTCATCGTTCGCGTTCTGCTCGACGACCGAGTCGGTCGAGGAATCCTCGCCTCGTTGCCGGGACCGGTCTGATGGTGCGCTCGTGGTCGATGTCGTGGCTTTCGACCGCGTCGTCTTACCGGAAGCGGTGCCCGCCCCCTTCGCATTTGTCGACGTCCCGCTACCGGTGTTGGTGCGGCCGGACGTCGATCGCTTCGTGGAACGAGCGGACGATGCGTTCGTCTTCGGTGATGCGGACTTCGGTGCCTTCACCGTGGGCGCGCTCGCGTCGGCCGCCGTCCTCTCACTCGCGGTCGCGGAATCCGATGCATCGATCGGAGCCGATGTAGTCGTGGCATCTTCGGACTCGTGTTGTCCGAAGAAGACGTCCACGGGACGTTCGCGTCGTTCGGTGGAGGTCGGGATGAGTGAGCTGATTCCGCGCCCGAGCCCGGCCCGTCGTTTCGTTGCCATGTTCAGTTCGCTCCTCGCTGGGCGATCTCGACCGCGGCCTCGCGGTAGGAGACGGCGCCCGTGGAATTCGGGTCGTAGGAGATGACGGTCTGTCCGTAGCTCGGGGCCTCCGAGATACGAACCGATCGAGGAATCACCGTCTCGAGCGTCTCGGACGGGAAGTGTGTGCGAACCTCTGCCGCGACCTCTTGTGCCAAGCGCGTGCGACCGTCGTACATGGTCAAGAGGATCGTGGTGAGGCGAAGGTCGGGATTCAGGTGCTCGGCCAGGCGGTTGACGTTCGTGATGAGCTGGCTCAGTCCTTCGAGTGCGTAGTACTCGCACTGGATCGGAATGAGCACCTCACGGGCGGCGACGAACGCGTTCACTGTCAGGAGACCGAGCGATGGAGGGCAGTCGATGAAGATGTAGTGGAAGAAGGTCTTCGGGTCGTCGTGCGCGGCCAGGAACCCGGCTATCGCCTGTCGGAGACGGAATTCGCGGTGCTCGAGCGAAACGAGTTCGACCTCGGAACCCGCGAGGTCGAGCGTCGCCGGTACGCACCAGAGATTGTCCACATCCGGGCTCTCGCTCATCAGCTCGTCGAGCGGGCGGCCGTCGAGGAGTGCTTCGTAGATGCCGGGGACGTCACCGCGGTGTTCCACACCGAGTGCGGTCGAGGCGTTGCCCTGCGGATCCAGGTCGATCACGAGGACTCGAGCACCGGTCGTCGCGAGGGCAGCCGCGAGATTGACCGTCGTCGTGGTCTTGCCCACGCCACCCTTCTGGTTGGACACCGTGAAGATCCGAGTCTGCTCGGGGAGCGGCACAGACGTCTTGACGAGTCTGATGCGGCGTTCGGTCAGGGCGTTGAGTTCCGTCGCGATCGGGGACTCGTCGACGGAAGGGTCACCGTCGCCCGAGTTGCTCTGTTTCGTCACACTCGTCCTTCCACCCACTGATGCGTCTCCATTGTCGCCCATGCCACCGACATGCCCCGGTCGGGATCACCGTTTCACGTGAAACAGCGAGTCTCACTCGGCCGAGTCCCCGTGCATCGCTCGCAGCACACGCGTGGGCTCCGTTTCGAGATCCGAGCCCAGTTCCTCGACACGGACATCGTGCAGACGGAACTTCCTGATCATCTTGGCCGCCTTCTCGATCTCCGCCTCAGCCGACCGTCCCTTGAGGAGGATGAGCTCACCTCCCTCGCGCAGGAGCGGAACCGTGATCGGGATGAGCTTGCTCAATGCCGACACCGCCCGAGCGGTCACCTGGTCGAAGGTGTACTCGTCATGCACCTCCTCCGCTCGAGCGCGGACGACGGTGACGTTCGTGAGTCCCAGTGCCTCGACTTGTGACTGCAACCAATCGGTGCGGCGCTCCATCGGCTCGATGAGCGTGAGGTGCACATCGGGACGGGCGATCGCAAGAGGAAGGCCGGGGAGACCCGCCCCGGAGCCGATGTCACCGACCGTACCGTGAAGGAGGGGTGCCAGAAGAACCGAGTTCACAATGTGACGGGTCCAGAGCCGCGGGTACTCTGCGGGGCCGACGAGACCGAGTTCCTCACCATGGGAGGCAAGGGCGAACGTGTACTCGCGTGCCTGTTCGATCGTGTCTCCGAACAGCTGAGCGGCGATGTCGGGCTCGGACTCGAGGTCCGCTGGAAGCGACGGGTTGGTCAATGCGGGTCCTTTCCGAGACCCCAGTCTTTCACGTCGGCCTACCGACGCGCCCACACGGCACGTGGTCGCACGGAGGCCGTCTCAGGCTGCAGGGTCCCGCACGTGCTTCCGCGAGTCACCGGCTCGGGCGCCCTCGCGGATCGCGCGCCCCATGCGTGTGAAGTGAGCCTGTCCAGAACGGCTACCGGAGCGCATTCCGTCCAACCTTTCAACTGGTGTTTCACGTGAAACGCGAGATCGGTGCGCGTTCGGGACCCGAACCACGCTCGACCCCGGTGCGGCCCGCCCATGCGCTCGGCGATTCATGTCCTCGACCGCGTGCCGCTTCGTTCCGACTCCGCTCGCCTCCTGCTGAGCGGAGTTCCGCGGATGTGTCGCTCGTGCTGTGGTCAGGGCCGCGTCATCGTGCCGACTCGTGAAGGCGTTTCACGTGAAACAGTCACCGATCGAACGCGCCAACGGAGCACCAACGGACAGGGGCCCGATGTCGGGCCCACCCAACTCGGGCGCTCTGGGCCATGTAACGCGTGGGCGAGGGGGCTCGTCCTCTCACCCACCAGTTCCAAGCGCCCAGAGCATGTGGCACCGAGATACCACAACCCCGAACCCGTGCACTGATTCGTGTCGCGATTCCCCGCACGCCCGCGGAGGTGACTACAGCCGTCACCACCTCGCACGCCCCCGTCACATTACGAGCAGCGCCGAACGGATCGGACGTGCACCGTGGGCAATCGCGAACCAGCCCCAAGACCCAGGCACACTCCTGATCGCGGAACGGTCGAGACCCAACTACCTCATCGAGCAACCGTCGCGCCGCACGGATGAACCTGCTCCCTCGCCGCGCCACGGCGTCGACCCAACCATTTGGCCACATCAGTATGTCCAGACCGACACCGTGCCGCGCGACGACAACGAGATGCGCCCGAGCCGACCGAACTCGTCGTGACGACGCGGAAGCGGACGGCACCGTGCAACGCTGAAGGCCATCGCCGCCACAGCACCGCTGCATGGAAGACGCACCCGTCCTCACGACAAGGGAAGAAGTATCGTCATCCAAAACAGGCCCGCCCCGCCTCCCTTGGCGTCCTCCTAGTACTCGGGCGCGCGAAGTCGTCCTACCCGCGCTCTGACCTCGAACCTCGAACACGCACACCTCTAACACCGAGCACCGAGCACCGAGCACCGAGCACCGAGCACCGAGCACCGAGCACCGGGCACCGAGCACCGAGCACCGAGCACCGAGCACCGAGCACCGAGCACCGAGCACCGAGCAAGCATTCCCCATCACGTCCGTACCCTCGAAACTCCGCCCGTCCGGGATGCACGTGTGGACTGCCGAAACACCACGTCCAAGTTCGGAATACTCACTCCCGGCCAACGAGGGGCCGTCATCACGACCGACGAAGGAACGCTCGACACGAGCAGTGGGTCCGTTCCACAGCGGCAGACGCCGGTACGACTGGAATTGTCGGTGCGGCGCCGCACCGCACACCTCGGTTCGCGCTATCCCGCCCAGACGTGCGGCGATGCGAGCGTCACGTGTGGCGCGCACTCCGTGTTCTCTACCCACTTCGGCTGCACCGCCTTGCCTGCAGTCGAATCACCCGTTGCCACGCACCGATCCCGTGCACCCGGTCACTCTGCAGTCCCACGCTTCCAACCTCGACATGTTTCACGTGAAACGCGATCCGCATTCCTGCGAGATGTGCGACTGGCAGAGGTCCAGCCACGAGACTCGGCGCTCCCCAATGCGGGACGCTGGCCACGGCAGTCCTGTTTCGGCATTGCCGATGGGACGCCAATCGGCACTGCTTCACGTGAAACGAACCCGGGGCATCTGAGGGCACGGTACGCGAACGCCACCAAGCAACGCGATACCGCTCGGCGCGAGGGCAAGAATCGGACAGCAAGACGCGGGGGCCAACGAGCGACAACACAACCCGCCGCGCCCGACGAATAGGTACGACGCCGGCGTGCCTTCCGTACTCGACGTCCGATTGTCGACGCCGACAAGGGCGGGCATGGACCAGATGTGGACGATCGGACCTCGTGGAATACGGTGTTCACGCGCATGCTCAGTCGTGCTCCGTGCTCCCTCTCACGAAGAGTAGTTGGAAGCTTCACGCCTGCTCGGAGCGTGTGGGATCGGGACACGCGCGCTGACAGCAATGAGGCGACAGCTGAACCTTCTCGTTCCGTCGGCGTCCACCCGCACGACCGCAGAACTCTCATGAGCTGCGCATGAGTGCCGCACAGACGCCGGGTGGGTAGGACGTGAGCGCTGACGCCCCTACGGCAATGCCCAAACAAGCTGCATGAATCGCCAAAGGCCAGGTGGAGGCCGCGTTGAGCTCCCAACGCGTGCTAGTTACCTTGGCGCACCCCTGCTTGCCGGGAGCGACAGCGACACGTTTCACGTGAAACATCGAAGCCTTGTCGTACGCCGGCCTCTTCGTCGTCCACTGCAGGGGACGGGAGGGAACTGCGATACCCCGCGTGGCAATCCGATGCCCACCAAATCAGAGCCAACTCGCACGCGGTTGCTCCTCAAGCGAATGCGCTTTCGCCCTCGGCGCCACATAGGTGCCGCCTCGCAGAGGAAGCGGCGGATAGTGATGCCACTTCCTTCCATTCAGAGAAACCGCCCGCTGTTCTGGACTCCGAGCAGTTCACGCGAGGAGGGAACCCCGTGAACAGTCGCTGCAAGGCGCAGGATTCCACCGAGGGGTGCACCTCGACCCACCGAGCGTCCGCCGCCGGGCGCTGTCCGACCGAGCATCTACGCGCTTGAACAGATCGCACCCTACTGTGCGAATCGCCATCTCGCTTCGGGACCCTGCTGTCTCCAAGCGGGTCCACTCGAACGGGAGCGCAAGGCATTCCTCGACCCCGCAGGCGCAATCTATCCGTACATCACCGACGCCTGACCCTGTCACTCACACTCACTCCGGCCCTGGCTCTGGCTCCGGCTCCGGCTCCGGCTCCCACTCCCACTTCCACTTCCACGAGGGCACTGGCACTGGCACTGGCACTGATCCCAACCGTGGGTGTTCCCTGGATCTCGCCCAGAGTTCATCGACGCCGCACCGAGTATGAGTTGAGCTGATTGCCGTGACAAGGACTCGCCGTTTCACGTGAAACGGCAGCAGGCCCGAACTTGGGTTAGGAACCAGCTCCCACCAACGACATATCGCACTCGTAGAGTGTCAAGGGATCCCACTTCCACTCAGGGCCACAGGACCGCAGTGGAATGGAAGCAGCACCGGAGCTCCTCCGCTATGACCTATCTGTGCGCCACCGTCGTTCCGGATGCCGTGTGAGCGGCCGCGCCTCGATGTAAACGCAACTGATCCTGAAGGTCGTTCGCACAAGCTTCTGTGGCGGGCCGCCATTACCGATTGCAAGGTGTGCATCCCGGCGAATTCCTACGGGCAGGCCTCCTGACCAACCCGAGCCGACTTCCACAACCTGGTCGGCGAAGGTGTCCCAGCAAGCACCCTCTGCGTCAGGTTTCACGTGAAACGGCGCCCGCCGCCCGCCTGAGAACCGTTCAGTCGGCCAATGGCTCAGCGAAACTCGCGGAGCGGCCGTCGTTCGTTTGAAGCAATGCGTGAGGTTCATCATCTTGTCCTCACCGATGTCAGAGCCCCCGCTGCGATCCGTGCCATTGCCATCATCGATCACAGTTCGATACCGACATGCATACAGCAAACCAGGCCGCTCGACTCTCGAGTCGCGTTCCCACCTCGCTGCCGGTCACGAGGCATTGTTTACGCATCCGGGCAGGGGATTGTCTCGTTCGAAAGACACTGATCCCTTGCGTTCCAGGGGCCAGGCGGGACAACTCGCAAGAGACGACACTCATGATGTGGTGGACACGCAATGGAGCGTTTCACGTGAAACGTCAGTCCACAGCGCAGCCTCTCTGCCGTGGCTCTGTCTCGTCATGCCAGCTCATGCGACGCATTGCGGCAATCACGAGAGGTCACTCAGGCTCACCCGCTCGAACGACCGCCGCATATCCTGCCATCTCCCCACGCGGCCTCTGATCCCACGGGCCTCCCAACCCCCGACCCGGCGGTACCGACGCGGGGCTCCGGCGCGCACAGGGAGCAGAGTCGCCCTTGAGGCAATGCAGTGACTTCGTCACGACCCAGCACGCGAGCCCGGCAGTACGCCCTCATTCGAATGCGACGCGTGCGTTTCGGGCAGCCCCAAACGATGACGAGACCTGCTGGATTCCGTCGGAACTACGGGGTGACCTGCCCGCAAACCACGAACGCATTCCGGGACAGTCGTCTCCAACGCGCCACGTGCTTCAAGGATGTCGTGTTTCACGTGAAACGGAGCGCAGTGCACCCGTACTCAGCATGTAGATCCGCTCGCCCGAGCGCGAAATGGTTCCGGTCCCACCATCACCCGGCCACGATGACCTTGCTCCGCACACCACGGGGGATCCGCTGAACACGGGCTCGGTACTTGAATCTCAGGAGGTTCCCGCGAAGCCCAATCACGACAGTGGCCCACGGGCCAGACTGGAACGAAGCCGGCCTCCACCCTCGAGACCACGCCGCCGTAGTGTCGCAGCTCGGCGCCCGGGCACGCCTCCTCGACGAGCGTTTGCGCCGACGAGCGGCAGCGTGGCAAGACCCTCGACGACGGTCACGTGGACTACTGCTGTCTCAGTCGCGATGACCGTGAGGAGAACAATCTGGCACGAGGGTCGGACAGGTCGAGGATGACACCCTCCGGGGAACGCTATGGACGCACGGTTGAGCGGGAGTCCCCGACAGAGTCTGGTGGTCGGCTCCCGCAACTCAGCTGCAGCGCGGAGCTACCGGGGTTGGTCGCCCGGACTTCACGACCGAGGCGTTCGGAGCTCGGGCGCGGGCACAGGGCAGTCCCGCCGCCCACTCGCAACCGGAGCGAACTGTCACTGAATCGGCACCGCCGGGCTCCAAGATCCTCGTTCAATGTCTCACCGTGTTGTTGCGGCCCGTGTTTCACGTGAAACGCAAACGGGACCGGTCATGATGGAGCACCGGACGACAGGTCATCGGGCAATGACGGGCTCGCCTCCATGATCACGAAGGAAGCCCGCAGCAGCCCCCGCCGGGTGCTCGTCGTTGCCGCAGCGACTCTGCGAGCAGCGATATGCGATCCGGCATTCCACCACGCGGTCACGGTCGAGCCTCTTGTGCCGACATCGGGTGATAGGTGGGCACCATTCCCGCACACCGAAATGGGACGGTGCGTTCCTCCACGTGCAGCCTTCCAGGATGGCGGCCATACGCGGCCAGATGTCAGTCGACATTCGGCTTCGTCCCTAGCTCGTCAAAGGCGCCTGAACCGGGCAATGGCCCTGTCGAACTCGATCGCACCGTGTGTGGAGGAATGGGTCGTGCGTCGGGGTTTGCGGTACGAGGCGAGACGCGACCTGCACGTCGTGCAACCGCTTACGTGGCCCCTCGGGGCCGAGACGGGTTCACGCGCCAAGGGGTGAGGCTCGAGGGGTCTCGTCCCGACGAGCAACCGTCGTCACCTTCTTCCGCATCGCGTGGGAGTTCCGCGCCACGGGTGACGAACACGTCCATGATGTGGAAGCACCGGGGTGTGCGTTTCACGTGAAACGAAAGCGGTCATGCGCCTGTACCAGATCAGATGAGTCCCCGACGCCGCCGAGTAGTCGAGGAACAATACTCAGCGGATCGCGGTCTGCAGATCGCATGGGGCGTGAGTGCCGAACACCGACCTCCACCTGCATGACATTCGCGGACGAGCAGTCAGTCGGCATCTCACGTCAAACACCCTCCGCCGGTGCCGTCTCCCATCGGCCTCGAGTATCGCCGACGTCACATGGGTCACCGCCCGGAGGAGGGGCAGTGTGGCATCCGCCGGCGGGTACTCGCGCTCGACGCCTCTGTCGTTCACCCCTGAACGGGGCTGAGAGGGGCAGCCGAAGCACCGATCGGCTCCCCGCCGCTTGCCGGCGCGCCGATCGACCGTCCCTCCCGGAATCCTGTCCCACGGGGAGCAGTGCTGCGCCCCTGAGAACCGCACGCTGGCAACCATTCACGCCTCGACAACGAGGCACGCCCATCCCATCCCTTCCGGCGCGCCCCGATGGACATCCACAGGGAGGCCCTCCGTCGAGAAGTGAGGGCGCGGTTGCTGAACGTGCGTCCGACACTTGGTGACCCGTCAGGTCCAGCAACCGCGAGTGTAGGTGGGGGATGGAGGCCTGGTCCGTCGCAGAACAGCCAGCTCCGAGCAGTACGTTCTCAGCCGCTCGTCGCGATGTTTCACGTGAAACCCCCACCAGCACGTGACACGCACCGGTGCCTCGCGTCGACACGCGATGATCCACTGATAATCGTGAACCACCGATCACCGACCGCGTGCTCCCCCCACTCGAAACGAAGACGACACAACGTCGTCGAGTGTGGAACTCATCTCCCGGAGCGAGTCAGCAGTCACACCCGGTGCCCCGTTCACGTCGGACTCGCGCCACGACGAACGCGTGCGACATACATCTGCCCACGTCACCGGACTCAGAACGATGAAGGCACGCCCTTGAAGCCCCAAGCTGCATCGCTCGGCGTGGCGACGCAAATGGGCCGAATGCATCGATCGGGCCGATCCGATGATCCACATCGACACGCCGCCACTCCATCCGACACGACATGCCACCTTCACGTGGCCGTCCATCGAACCCACGCAAGTGTAGGAGTACCGACCTGCCATCACACCGAGTACGAGTTCACGCGGGCTGCACTTCAGGAGACGGTCCATGGGACTCACCCCCGATGGCCCTTCCGCTGCACCGTCCCGACGATCGCGGTCCCGAACGGTGTCCTGTGGCGTCCCGCACGCGCGGCATACGATCTTCACGGCCGAACCGCGACTCGCGACCCGCGTCACGACCATCGATGACATGCCGAGCCCGATGACTTCCAGAGATCGACCACCGAAAGACACGCGTACACGAGGGGGAGTGGTCGCCGCAGCGAACACACCAATCCACCAAGCTCCGTCAGCCACATCGACCACCGGATATCCCGCACCATCGTCAGACCATCTCGGTGCTGCGACGCACTCCGACGACATCGGTGACGTCAACTCATCGATGTCAGCGGGACGTCACCCGATCGGACGTTGGATCGCGACCCTCATCGATCCAGCGGGACCCAACGTCGGTCGGCCGAGGCTCTATCGATAGACATCGATGCAACGACGAGGATTGGCTTCCAGCACAGACCGACGGCCTCCGGCGATCGGTGGCGGAGCTGCGACGGACCGTGCATCGATCTGGTTCGATCCAGGGGCACTGCGCCGACAGAGGGTTGTCCAGCAGAGAACGCACGGACCACACCCGAGCATGAAACGAGGGATCCTCAGAGCGAAGCGATGTGCGCAGTTATGCCACGACATGAACCGACACCAACTCGTGCAGAGCGTGCGGCGCCGCCACTGGCGGCCACCCGTCGTGGAGCTCGCTGGCCACTAACGTGTCCGACGTGCGTGACGCCAACACGTGCACGGCTCCGTGCTCGGCCTGCCCGATCGCGCGCCGGACGACATGGCCCGCGACACCGCAAGCACCCGACACGGTGACGCACAAACCCGTCACAGCCCGACACCGTGACGCACAATCCCGTGACAGGCCGACACCACGACGCACAAACCCGCGACAGGCCGACACCGCACCGCACGAACCCCGACAGCCCGACACCACCACGCACGAACCCACGACAACCGACAGCGCAACGCACAACGCGTGAGTGCCAGACAGGACAAGGCACACCCCTGCGACAACCCCGCCACCACGGTGCACCAACCCGTCACAGCCCCACACGACAATGTGCGACCCCGCAACACGCCGACGACTCCTTGGCACCGAAACCGCCGGCTCGACACCCCCGGACACCGAATCCGATGAGCTCCGAGCCCGGGACAGCGCCGCCGAATCGTTCCACATGAGGGCCAGGCGATCGGGAAACAGCAGCGCGGGGAACCGGCGCAGGGCGAACTGGGCGCAGGCCGAACTGGGCGCAGAGCGAACGGGAGAGGGAAGGGCTGCCAGCACATGGAACGCGCGCGTGCCGACCGCCATCCCGGTGCATGACCGGGGTCACAACTCGTGTGGGCGACGCCGACCATCACGACGGCACGCGGACGACCCCTGTCATCCGCCTCGTGCACTACGTCGATGCGCGGCCGACACCGAATCCCCGACAAGTGAGCCGTCCCGAGGACGACACACAACGCTCCCGGTGAACCGCAGGAGCGGCGGCGCCACGCCGGCCGACCGGACCGCCGTCATGCACCGACGTCCCGCACGACGGGCCCGGACATCGTCGTCGCGGGCCCATCGCCGGCATCGGACGATCAGCTGAGGGCGCGTACCACCGTGTGCCGTTCGCGGCCCTCACCCTCGGACTCCGAGTGGTAGCCACGCTCGGCCGCGAGGTCGTGGACGATCTTCCGCTCGTACGACGACATCGGCGGGAGCGCGGCCGAGGCGGCCCCCTCCTCGATGCGCGCCACGGCGCGATCCAACAGCTCACCGAGCTGGCGCCGACGTGCGTCGCGAGATCCGCCCACATCCAGGATGAGTCGCGAGAACTCACCGGAGTCGGCCTGCACCGCGAGTCGCGTGAGCTGTTGCAATGCTTCGACGACCTCGGGGTTCGCGAGTCGATCGAGACTCGTCGCACCATCCGCCGAGACCGACACGTACATGCGCCCGTCCCGTTCCTCGATCTCGAGGTCACCATCGATGTCCGCGATGTCGAGCAGCTCCTCGAGGAAGTCCGCCGCGATGTCGCCCTCGTCGCGGGGCGCATCGCCCGATTCCGTCGGCTCGAGGGGAGCCGTGTCCTGCGTTCCGGATTCTGTCGTCATCGCGCGTCCCTCTTCTCCTGCGGTCACTTCTTCTTCTTCGGGCGCGCACCACTCGGACGCTTCGGCGCCGAATCGTCGTTCGACGAACGGACATCCGCGTCGTCGCTCCCAGCGGCCGAATCGTCCGCGTCCGCATCCGTCGCGGCCGCATCGCTCGAGGGCGCCGTCTTCGCCGGACGGCTCTTCTCGGGAGCGCTCTTGCCCGGCCCATTCTGTGCCGGAGCGGACTTGGCCGTGCCCTGCTTCTTGGCCCGCGACTTCGACACGGGCTGCTGACGCTGCGTCGGCTTCGGCGCAGCCTCGACGTCGATCACCTTGCCGTCCTTCGACTTCGGCTCCGGCTCGACCCACTTGCCCCGGCGCTTGAGTCGTTCCTCACGAGCCTTGGCCGCCTCGGAACCGGGCGTGGGCATGTTGCGGATGACGACCCACTGCTGACCCATCGTCCAGAAGTTCGAGATGAGCCAGTACGACATCACGCCGAGGGGGAACGCCACGCCGGACACCGCGAAGACGAGCGGCAGCACGTACAGCATCATCTGCTGCTGCTTGAACATCGGCGACTCCCGCGTCGCCTGCGAGATGTTCTTCGACATGATCTGCTTCTGCGTGATGAACTGCGACACCGTCATCACGACGACCATGGTGCCCGCGAGCCACATGACGAGCGGGTTCCCACCGTTCTCGAGGAACGTCGCTTTCAGCGGCGCCCCCCAGATCGACGCGCCGGCGAACGAGTGCGCCAGTTCCGGGGTGAGCAGACCGACACCGGACTGGTCGCGCTGCGCGCCGTTGAGCACCGAGAACAGACCGAAGAACACCGGCATCTGCACGAGCATCGGCCAACAGCTCGCCATGGGGTTGGAGCCCGTGCGCGAGTAGACCTCCATGGTCTCGCGACGCATCGCCTCCATCGAGAACTGGTCTCGCTTGCCCTTGTACTTGTCCTGGATCTTCTTGATCTCGGGGGCCGCGTCCATCATCGAGCGCTGCGACTTGATCTGCTTGACCATGAGCGGGATCATCGCCGAGCGCACGACGATCACGAGGCCCGCGATGGAGGCGATCCACGTCCAGCCGTCGTTCGGGTCGAGTCCGAGCGTGGTCCAGAGGGAGTGGAATCCGACGAGGATGAGCTCGATGACCCACCGGATGGGCCAGAGAATGGTGCCCAGGAAGTCCATGGTTGTGCGGAGAGCCTTTCGATCAGTGGTCGGCGGCGACGAAGCCGAAACGAGTGAGGTGTGTTCGTCGTGGGCCCGGATCGGGCACATCGTCGATCCCCCCGCGCGCCCACGGGTGGCAGCGGCCGATTCGACGCACGGTCAACCAGGCACCGCGCACGACACCGAAGTCCTGCGCGGCCCTTAAACCATACGCGGAACAGGTGGGGTGGTACTTGCACACGTCCCCGTAGGTGGGGGAGATCACCGCGCGGTAGGCGATGAGGAACGCGATCACGAGATTCCGCGGTACGAGCAGCGCCGTGCGCCAGGCGTAATCCAGGCGCGAGGTCGTCAGGGTGCCCCCGGTCATGCGTTCACCGCCGACCGCGAGCGGCGCAGTGCCGATGCGGAGGCCGCGCGAGCGCGGTCCCGCAGCGTCGCGAAGTCGAACGCCGCCGACTCCGGCAGCATCCTGAACACGATGTCGTACCCCGTGGGCACCTCGTCGAGCAATTCGAGTGAGATCGACTTGAGTCGTCGACGCATGCGGTTCCGGACAACAGCGACGCCCACGCGCTTCGAGACGATGAATCCGAAGCGAGTGGGCGACGATGGGTCGTTTCGCGCGAGCGCGCTCACCACGACACCGGGCACACCGGCGCGCGCTCCGCGCCGCACTGCGGCCCGGTAGTCGTCACCGCTCGTGACACGATGCGCGCGGGCGAGCACGGAGGAACTACGCGGAAAGCTGCGCGCGTCCCTTGCGGCGGCGTGCCGAGAGGATCGCGCGGCCGGCACGCGTGCGCATACGGAGACGGAATCCGTGCACCTTCGCGCGACGACGGTTGTTCGGCTGGAACGTACGCTTGGACATCAGAGAACTCCAGGATCGGGACCGCACGGCGAGTCCGTGCGACAGAGAAGTGGGATGCCTGGCTGCAGGCACAACTGCTTAACAGTATGCGACGGCTCACGGGCCGTCAACATGGCTCGGCGACACACCACAGCGGCACGACACGAAGCGGGCTCCTGCCTGCATGACCCACCGGAATCCGTGCGCGAGCTTGCGCAATTGGGGAGGGTGCGTCGTAGGCTAGGCGGCACCCCCCGTAGTTGTGCACACCACACCTCTGTTATCCACAGTATTCTGTGGATAACTTCGTGCTGCCGATACCGTGAGGGCCCCGCTCTGCAGGACGTTCGCGGAGTGCACCACGCAACCGCAGACGGACGAGAGGAGCGCGGTAGATGACCGCGGACATCGCCGACATCTGGCGACGGATCCTCGAGTCCCTGGCGAGCGACGACCGCGTCCAGCCGTCGCTGCACGGCTTCCTGGGGCTCGCGTCACCCAAGGGTGTCATGGCCGGCACCATCTTCCTCGAGGTCCCGAACGACCTCACACGCACGATGATCGAGCAGCGCGGCCGCCTCCCGCTGCTCGGCGCGATCGCTCAGCTCGACGACGACGCGAAGGTCTCCACCTTCGCCGTCATCGTGAACCCGGACGTCGACCCGACGTTCGGCACCGCCGAGCCGGCCGACGAGACGGCCCCCGACGACTACGTCGAGCTCCCTCCGCAGCGTCCGTCACAGCAGCGGGACTACGCGAATTCGCGCGAGCCCGTTGCCGAGGAGTTCGACACGGCCGCGACGCGGTCCTCGTCGACGAGCGACGCCGAACAGGCCCGCAACGCGAAGTACACCTTCGACAACTTCGTCATCGGCGGCTCCAACCGCTTCGCGCACGCGGCCGCGGTCGCCGTCGCCGAGGCACCGGCGCGTTCCTACAACCCCCTCTTCATCTACGGTGAATCGGGCCTCGGCAAGACGCACCTGCTCCACGCCATCGGCCACTACGCCGAGAGCATGTACCCGGGCATCCGGGTGCGCTATGTGTCGAGCGAGGAGTTCACGAACGACTTCATCAACTCGATCGCGAACAACCGGACGCAGTCGTTCCACGCCCGCTACCGGCACAACGACATCCTCCTGATCGACGACATCCAGTTCCTCCAGGGCAAGGACACGACGCAGGAAGCGTTCTTCCACACGTTCAACACCCTCCACGAGCACAACAAGCAGGTCGTGATCACGTCCGATCTGCCCCCCAAACGTCTGACGGGCTTCGAGGACCGCATGCGGTCCCGCTTCGAGTGGGGACTCATCACCGACGTCCAGTCGCCCGACCTCGAGACCCGCATCGCGATCCTGCGCAAAAAGGCGCAGATCGAGAAGATGCAGATCCCCGACGACGCGCTCGAGTTCATCGCGAGCCGGATCACGTCGTCCATCCGCGAGCTCGAGGGCACGCTCATCCGTGTCACCGCGTACGCGAGCCTCAACGGGCAGCACGTCGACATGCCGCTCGTCATGACCGTGCTGAAGGACCTCGTCTCCGACGACGAACCGAGCTACATCGCACCGACGGACATCATCCGGCACACCGCGGACTACTTCCATCTCTCGGTCGACGACCTCTACGGCTCGTCCCGCTCGCAGGCCATCGCCACGAGCCGCCAGATCGCGATGTACCTCTGTCGGGAGATGACGAGCATGTCACTCCCCAAGATCGGGCAGCTGTTCGGTGGCCGCGACCACACGACCGTGATGTACGCGCACCGCAAGATCACGAAGCTCATCACCGAACGTCGCGATGTGTACAACCAGGTCGCCGAGCTCACGTCCCGCATCCGCCAGAACGGCGCCGGAGCCCGCTGACACCCGAATCGCCCCCATTTTGCGGGGCACACCGCCGTTCCCCACAACGGGAGCGGCGTTTCGTCGTCCCAATGACACATGTGGAGAACCTGTGGACAACGTCCGTGACGCGCGGGAACCGAATGTGGAGAAACCGTCCCGGGATGTGGACCACCAGGATCTGTCCACGGACCGCCACCGCGGCGACCACAGCTCGCTCACGAGTGCGACACAACTTACACGGATGTGGTTCCCTAGGCCCGACGAGGCAGGCGGACACCGTCCACAGTTTCCACAGCCGTTAAGATGAAGATGAAGGATCTCTTTCATCATGAAGGGCTCGATGACATTCACGCCCCGAGCCTGAAGCGTCGAACTCCCTCGTGAGCGATTCCCGCACGGCCGCTAGCATGAGCTGCACGCAATCGAGAGGACCCCCAGTGAAGTTCGTGGTCAACCGTGACGTCTTCAGCGACGCGGTGTCGTTCGTCGTCAAGCTCCTTCCGCAGCGACCGACCCTGCCGATCCTCTCCGGGGTGGTGCTGGAAGCCTCCGACGGCGCACTCACCCTCTCGTCGTTCGACTACGAGGTCTCCTCCCGCACCACCGTCGAGGCGGAGGTCGAGACCGCGGGCGCCGTGCTCGTCCAGGGACGCCTGCTCGCCGACATCGCCAACCGCCTGCCCCAGGCACCCGTCGAGGTGACGCGCGAGGACAACGCCGTCACGATCCGTTGCGGGCAGGCATCGTTCAACCTCCCGACCATGCCCCTCGAGGAGTTCCCCACGCTGCCCGAGGTGTCGGGCGTCTCCGGCACGGTGGAGGCCGACGCATTCGCCGAGGCCGTCTCGCAGGTCGCCGTCGCGGCCTCGAAGGAAGACGTGGCGCCCGTCATCACGGGCGTCAACCTCACACTCGACGCCGACAGCCTCGGCCTCGTCGCGACCGACCGCTACCGCGTCGCCGTCCGCCGGCTCGAATGGCAGTCCGAGTTCACAGAGACCCGCACCGCGCTCGTCCCGTCGCGCACGCTCGCGGAGGCGGCGAAGTCGCTCGGCCACTCGGGCACGATCCGCATCACGCTCGTCGAGCAGGGCGAACGCGAGCTCATCGCGTTCAGCGCGAACGACAAGACCGTCACCTCGCTGCTCATCAAGGGCAACTTCCCCGCCGTCGAACGACTCTTCCCCGCCGAGACGCCCCACTACGCCGTGCTCGCCGCCTCCGACGTCGTCGAGGCCGTCCGCCGCGTGCAGCTCGTGCTCGAGCGCGAGGCAGCCCTGCGCTTCACGTTCGGCGTCGACGGGCTCATGCTCGAGGCGGCCGGCAGCGAGCAGGCGCAGGCGTCCGAGCAGATCGACGTCGTGCTCACGGGGGACGACGTGGTCGTCTCCCTCAAGCCGCAGTTCCTGCTCGACGGGGTCGGCGCGATCCACTCGCCGTTCGTGCGCATCGCGTTCACGAAGACCGACAACCCCGGCAAGCCCGGGCCCGTCCTGCTCACGAGCCAGACCTCGAAGGACGAGGGGACCTCGGACGACAGCTTCCGCTACCTGCTGCAGCCGAACCTCCTCATGCGCTGACGGTGCACGTCTCGCACCTGCAGCTGCGCGACTTCCGCAACTATCGGGAGGTCGATCTCGAGCTCGGCCCCGGCGCACACCTGTTCGTCGGGGCCAACGGGCAGGGCAAGACGAACCTCGTCGAAGCGATCGGCTACCTCGCGTCGCTCGGCTCGCACCGCGTGTCGAGCGACGCGGCCCTCGTGCGGCTCGGTGCGGAATCGGCGATCGCCCGCGGGGAACTCAGCCACGGCAACCGCCGTCTGCGCATCGAGGTGCAGATCGCGAAGGCGGGCTCGAACCGCGCACAGGTGGGCGGCCGAGCGGTCCGGGCCCGTGAACTCTCGCGCTACATCACGACCGTGCTGTTCGCACCGGAGGACCTCGCGCTCGTGCGCGGTGAACCCGCCGTGCGCCGATCGTTCCTCGATCGCCTGCTCGTGACGCACTCGCCCCGCCTCGGTGGGGTGCTCTCGGACTACGACCGCGTCCTGCGACAGCGCAACAGCCTGCTGCGCTCGGCGCGATCGCAGGGACGGGACGATCCGCGACTACACACCCTCGAGGTGTGGGACGACCGGCTCGTGGATCTCGGGACCGAGATCGTCGCCGAGCGCCTCCGACTCGTTTCACGCCTCGTGCCGCACCTCGAGCGCGGATACGCGAGGCTCGTCGGCGCCGATCACGCACCCGGCATCCAGCTGCGGCTGAGTGCGCTGGGCCAATCGACGAGCGTCGGCGTGGGCGACGAGGAGCCCGAGGACGACGACAGCGAGCTCACGGGCGGCGAGATCTCGTTCGAGGAGTTGCGCGCACGCTTCGTGCACCGCCTCGCGGAACGGCGCGACGCGGAGATCGAGCGGGGCGTGAGCCTCGTGGGTCCGCACCGTGACGATGCGGTCATCATGCTCAACGGGCTGCCGGCGCGCATCACGGCGAGCCAAGGTGAATCGTGGTCGCTCGCCCTCGCCCTCAAGCTCGCAGCGGCGGAACTCGTGCGGGCGGAATCGCAGACGGGCGACCCCGTCCTCATCCTCGACGACGTCTTCTCCGAGCTCGATGCCGATCGCCGCGAACGGCTCGCCGATGCGATCGGGGATTTCGAACAAGTTCTCGTGACCGCGGCCGTTCTCGGTGACATCCCCGACTCGATGCACGCCCAGGTCACGACGATCCGCGGCGGAACGATCGTGGGTGACGGTGCATGAGCGAGGCGAGCGACGTGTACGAGCGCTTCAAGGCCGTGTTCGGCGGGCGCACCTCCTCGTTCCTCCGCCGCGTCAAGGCGGCGGAGGCGAAGCAGCGGCCCGAGGACACGGACGAATCCGCCCAGCCGTTCGGTTCGCACCGCGACCCCGTGAGCCTCGGGAGCGCGTTCGTCGTCGTCTCGCGAAGGTTGGGGTGGGAGACGCCCATCGCGCAGGCCGAACTCATCGCCGCGTGGGAGCGCATCGCGGGACGCGACACGGCGGCCCATTCGACGCCCATGCACATCGACGACGGCACGCTCGTGGTGCAGTGCGATTCGACCGCGTGGGCCACCCAATTGCGCGGCATGCGCTCACACATCCTGCGCGCGATCGCCGAGCAGTTCGCCGATGCGCGCGTCGTCGACATCCGATTTCTCAACCCCGGGGCCCCGTCCTGGAAACGCGGCCTCAGATCGGTCCCAGGGCGCGGTCCACGCGATACCTACGGCTAGGGAGACAAATCCGCTACCCGCGCACTCGAAAGGGCGCAGAACGGCCGTTCACGGGCGCGAAGCGCGCACCGCTTGGTACACTGGGATGTCGCGTGTCGCGCTGATGAGCGGGCGAATTTCGCCCGCTCGCACGGGCGCCGACACGCCTGCTGACCAGAAGGAGATCCCCAGGGATGACCGACGCACCCACTTCGCCCGAATCCGACGAGGCGCCCGAGAACGGGAGCGAGCCGGACACGGCTCCCCAGGACGGGACCGAAATCGATTCGGCGAACGGCGAGCACCAGCTGCCCGGCACGCACAGGGTCGAGAACGACTACGGCGCCGACCAGATCCAGGTGCTCGAAGGTCTCGAGGCCGTCCGGAAGCGCCCCGGTATGTACATCGGCTCGACCGGTATCGAGGGGCTCCACCACCTCGTCGCCGAGATCGTCGACAACTCCGTCGACGAGGCCCTCGCCGGCTACTGCGACACGATCTCGGTCGTGCTGCAGGACGACGGCGGGGTGCGCGTCGAGGACAACGGTCGCGGTATCCCCGTCGCGGTGCACCCCATCGAGGGCATCTCGACCCTCGAGGTCGTCCTGACCAAGCTCCACGCCGGCGGCAAGTTCGGCGGCGGCGGGTACGCGGTCTCGGGTGGTCTGCACGGTGTCGGCTCATCGGTCGTGAACGCGCTCTCGCACCGCTTCTCGGCCGAGGTCCGCACCGACGGCTACGTGTGGAACATGGACTTCGAGGACGGCGTCCCGACGGGGCCGATCCGTCGAGGTGAGCCGACCGACGTGACCGGGACGACCATCACGTTCTGGGCGAACGGCGACATCTTCGAGACCACGGAGTACGACTACGAGACGCTGCGCCTGCGCTTCCAGCAGACCGCGTTCCTCAACCGCGGGCTGCAGATCTCGATCACCGACGAGCGCGACCCCGCGACCCTCAGCCACGGCATCAAGCCCGTCACGAGCGACGAGGCGGAGCCGCTGCCGGCCGACACGGACGAGACGGGCGAGCCGAAGCCCGTCACCGAGGCGATCGACATCGTCCCGAAGCAGCGCTCGCAGACCTACAAGTTCGATCGCGGTCTCGTCGACTACGTGCAGCACCTCGTGAAGCGCCGCAAGATCGGCGTCGTCCACGACGAGATCATCGAGATCAACGCAGAGGACACCGAGAAGCACATCTCGCTCGAGCTCGCGATGCAGTGGACCGAGTCGTACTCGGAGTCGGTGCACTCCTTCGCGAACACCGTGACGACGAAGGAGGGCGGGACGCACCTCGAGGGCTTCCGCGCCGCGCTCACGATCGTCATGAACAAGTACGCGCGCGAGCGGAACCTGCTCAAGGAGAAGGACGAGAACCTCACGGGCGACGACGTGCGCGAGGGGCTCGCGGCGATCATCTCCGTCAAGCTCGGTGAGCCGCAGTTCGAGGGGCAGACGAAGACGAAGCTCGGCAACACCGAGGCGAAGTCGTACGTGCAGCGCGTCGTGAGCGTCGCGCTCGCCGACTGGTTCGAGCGCAACCCGAACCAGGCGAAGGACATCCTCCGCAAGGCGATCCAGGCCTCGCAAGCCCGCCTCGCGGCACGTCGGGCCCGTGAGCAGACGCGCCGCAAGGGCCTTCTCGAGACGGGCGGCATGCCCGGCAAGCTCAAGGACTGCCAGTCGAAGGACCCCGCGATCTCGGAGATCTTCATGGTCGAGGGCGACTCGGCAGGCGGCTCGGCCGTGCAGGGGCGCAACCCCATCACGCAGGCGATCCTGCCGCTGCGCGGCAAGATCCTCAACGTCGAGAAGGCGCGCCTCGACCGGGCGCTCCAGAACGCCGAGGTGCAGTCGATGATCACGGCGTTCGGCGCCGGCATCGGTGACGACTTCGACCCCGAGCGAACGCGTTACCACAAGATCATCCTGATGGCAGATGCCGACGTCGACGGGCAGCACATCACGACGCTCCTGCTCACGCTCCTGTTCCGCTACATGAAGCCGCTCATCGAGCTCGGCTACGTGTACCTCGCGCAGCCGCCGCTGTACCGCATCAAGTGGTCGAACGCACCCCACGACTACGTGTTCTCCGACCGTGAGCGCGACGAGAAGCTCGCCGCCGGACGCGCCGCCGGCCACCGCATCCCGAAGGACAACGCGATCCAGCGCTACAAGGGGCTCGGCGAGATGAGCTACCAGGAGCTCTGGGAGACCACGATGGATCCCGAGACCCGCACCCTCCTGCAGGTGACGATGAGCGACGCCGAGGCGGCCGACGAGGTCTTCTCGACGCTCATGGGCGAGGACGTCGACTCCCGCCGCACCTTCATCCAGCAGAACGCGCACGACGTGCGCTTCCTCGACATCTGAGACCCCGAAGGCATCCCAATGGTTGACGAGAACGACACGCCGCTCCCCGAGAAGGGCAGCCGCGGCAACGACCACGTGGAGCAGGTCGATCTGCAGCTCGAGATGCAGCGCTCCTACCTCGACTACGCGATGAGCGTCATCGTCGGGCGCGCCCTGCCCGAGGTGCGCGACGGCCTCAAACCCGTCCACCGCCGCGTGATCTACGGCATGTACGACGGCGGCTACCGCCCCGACAAGTCGTACTCGAAGTGCGCGCGCGTCGTCGGCGACGTCATGGGGCAGTTCCACCCCCACGGCGACTCCGCGATCTACGACGCGCTCGTGCGACTCGTGCAGCCGTGGGCGCTTCGCTACCCGCTCGCGCTCGGGCAGGGCAACTTCGGTTCGCCCGGCAACGACGGCGCGGCCGCACCGCGATACACCGAGACGAAGATGGCGCCGCTCGCACTCGAGATGGTGCGGGACATCGACGAGGACACGGTCGACTTCGTCGACAACTACGACGGGCAGACGCAGGAGCCCTCGGTGCTCCCGAGCCGCTTCCCGAACCTGCTCGTCAACGGCTCGGTCGGCATCGCCGTCGGGATGGCGACGAACATCCCGCCGCACAATCTGCGCGAGGTCGCGGACGGTGCCCTGTGGCACCTCGCGAACCCCGAGGCACCCCGCGAGGAACTCCTCGAGGAGCTCATCCGCCGCGTCAAGGGGCCGGACTTCCCGACCGGTGCCCAGATCCTCGGGACGCGCGGCATCCAGGACGCGTACCGCACGGGCCGCGGCTCGATCACGATGCGCGCCGTCGTCTCGATCGAGGAGATCCACGGCCGGACGTGCCTCGTCATCACCGAGCTCCCGTACCAGGTGAACCCGGACAACCTGGCGCTCAAGATCGCGGAGCTCGTGAAGGACGGCCGTGTGTCGGGCATCGCCGACATCCGCGACGAGACCTCGGGCCGCACGGGCCAGCGCCTCGTGATCGTGCTCAAGCGCGACGCGATCGCGAAGGTCGTGCTCAACAACCTCTACAAGCACACGCAGCTGCAGGAGAACTTCGGCGCGAACATGCTCGCGATCGTCGACGGCGTGCCGCGCACGCTGTCGATCGACGGCTTCATCACGGCGTGGGTGGCGCACCAGATCGAGGTCATCGTCCGGCGCACGAAGTTCCGGCTGCGCAAGGCGCTCGACGAGGTCCACATCCTCCGCGGCTACCTCAAGGCCCTCGACATGCTCGACGAGGTGATCGCCCTCATCCGTCGCTCACCGACGGTCGAGGAGGCCCGCGAAGGCCTCATGGAGCTGCTCGACGTCGACGAGCTGCAGGCGAGCGCGATCCTCAACCTCCAGCTGCGTCGTCTTGCCGCACTCGAGCGGCAGAAGATCATGGACGACGCCGCCCGGCTCGAGGCGCTCATCGCCGAGTACGAGGCGATCCTCGCCTCGCCGCAGCGTCAGCGCGACATCGTCTCCGAGGAGCTGCAGGGCATCGTCGACCGCTTCGGCGACGACCGCCGCACGCAGATCGTCGCGGGCTTCGACGGCGGGATGACCGACGAGGACCTGATCCCCGAGGAGGAGATGGTCGTCACCGTCACGCGCGGCGGCTACATCAAGCGAACGCGCAGCGACAACTACCGTTCGCAGCACCGTGGTGGCAAGGGCATCAAGGGTGCGCAGCTGCGGGCCGACGACATCGTCGACCACTTCTTCGTCACGACGACGCACCACTGGCTCCTGTTCTTCACGAACCTGGGGCGCGTGTACCGGACGAAGACGTACGAGCTGCTCGAGGCCGGGCGGGACGCGAAGGGCCAGCACATCGCGAACCTGCTGCCGCTGCAGCCCGACGAGCAGGTCGCACAGATCCTCGACGTGTCGGACTACCAGCAGGCGCGCTACCTCGTGCTCGCGACGCGTGCCGGGCTCATGAAGAAGACGGAGCTCACGGAGTTCGACACGAACCGTCAGGCCGGCGTCATCGCGATCAAGCTGCGCGACGGCGACGAGCTCGTGAGCGCCATGCTCGCGAACCCCGAGGACGACATCTTCTGCGTCTCGCACCTCGGCATGTCGCTCAAGTTCCAGGCGAACGACGACACGCTTCGACCCATGGGGCGTTCCACCTCGGGCGTGAAGGGCATGTCGTTCCGCGACGGCGACTACCTGCTCACCGCCGCGGTCTCGACCGAGGCCGACGCGGACGACACCTTCGTGTTCGTCGTGACCGAGGGCGGCTACGCCAAGCGCACGCCCGTCGCACAGTACCGCTCGCAGAAGCGGGGTGGCCTCGGCATCAAGGTCGCGAAGCTGAACGACGAGCGTGGCGGCCTCGCGGGCGCACTCCTCGTGCAGGCGGAGGACGAGGTGCTCGTGATCCTCGCCTCCGGGAAGGTCGTCCGCTCGGACGTCTCCGAGGTCTCGATCACGGGCCGCGATTCGATGGGTGTCACGTTCGCCCGCCCCGGTAAGAACGACTTCGTCATCGCGATCGCGAAGAACTCGGACCGTGAGCTCGGCGACGAGACGGACGAGGCGGACGACGAGAACACGACGTCCGAGGCATCCGAACGGCCGGAGGACGATCCGTCGCTCGAGAGCACGGCCATCGGCGATGCGGCCGTCGCGGCCGCGGACGCCGTCGAGTCGTCCGACGGCACCGCGGCGCGCGAGCACGAGCACGACGTCGAGGAGCGCACCGAGGCCGCCGCGGACGGCGCGGGGGCCGAGAGTGTGCCAGACTCGGAACCGTTCTCCGATCCGGAGTCCGAAGGTTGAGGATGTGATTCATGACTAGCGTCGCCGACAAGCTCGCGCAGAAGTCGACCCGAAAGACGGCGAGCAAACAGGTGCGACTGCGCCTCGTGCACATCGACTTCTGGTCGGTGGTGAAGCTCACGTTCCTCATCGGCGTGTGTGGCATCGTGATCGCCGTGATCGCGGTCGCACTGCTCTGGACGGTGCTCGTGCAGACCGGAGTGTTCGACTCGGTCAACAGCCTGCTCAACGATGTGACCGGTGAGGGGAATAACATCAGCGTCGCGACGTTCGTGCAGTTCGGTCCGCTCATGGGCTTCACGCTCGTCGTCTCGGCCCTCAACTGCGTCGCCTCGACCGCCCTCGCCGCAGTCGGCGCGTTCCTCTACAACCTCTCCGTCCGCCTCACGGGTGGGCTCGTGTTCGGCTTCACGAACGGGTAGCCGACACGATTTCGCGTCGCCCGCCGTTTCCGCTACAGTGGGGTGTCGCACAGGGGGCTATAGCTCAGGCGGTTAGAGCGCTTCGCTGATAACGAAGAGGTCCCAGGTTCAAGTCCTGGTAGCCCCACCACGCGAGATCCTAGGGATCGGACCTTCGGGTCCGGTCCCGATTTTTCGTTCCGGACCGCCTTCTTCGTCGGGCCGGCTTCTTCGTGCGACCGGCGTTGCCGCTCCGGGCGACGCGACGGGCGTGGCGGACGGCGGAAGGCTACCCGTGCGGACGGGCGGTGAGCATGGGTGATCGTTCGGGTCTGGCAGAATCGTGTCTCCCGGGTTCGCCACGAGACGCCGGGCACGCACGAACAGAACAGCAGATGATCACGCAGGTGCGCGCGCTCGAGACGCGCCGGACGATCATCGCCACCGCGTCCGAGGTGTTCCTCGAGTGGGGGTACGCTGCGACGAGCCTCGCCGAGATCGCCGAACGAGCCGGCGTCACCAAGGGTGCGCTCGCCTTCCACTTCGCGTCGAAGGCGGAGCTCGCGCGAGCGACCGTCACACACCAGCGCGACGCGAGTGTCGCCTTCGTCAAAGACGTCGAGGCCTTCGATGGCGACCGCCTGCAGCCCCTTCAGGAGATGCGTCGTCGGCTGGCCGAGCGCCTCGTCGACGACACCGCGCTCCGCGCCGCCAGCGATTCGCCGTCGAGCAACCCGATCTGGGTGACGGTGCGTTCATCGGCACCTTTCGAGAGTGGGTGCTCCTCGTCACCCACGTGGTCGCGGACGGACGGACTCGTGGCGTGATCCGTGACGAGCATCTGCCGGGCGCTCGCCGCGCGTCCAGTGACTCTGTTCGCCGACGAACCCACGGGCGCACTCGACAGCAACATGACGAGGGCGGTCATGGACACCCATACCGAGAGGTGCACCGGCACGTGGCGACGATCGTCCTGGTCACGCACGACCCGTCCGTCGCCGCGCGAGGCGACCGCATCGTGTACCTGCGCGACGGCCTCATGGTCGACTCCCGCGGGCTCGGCCCGTGGCAGGCGGCGACAGCCGCGGCGCGCGTGGACGCCCTGCTCGAATGGCTGCGCGCGCAGGGCTTCTGAGCGGACGCCCGGCCGCCGCATCATCGCGCGGGGCGACGATCTGCTACAGTCGTCCCCGCACCCACGCGCTGCGTGGTGCCGAACGGCCCGAGTTCCCTCGGACGATCGGTACTCGCGCGAGGGGACGTAGCTCAATTGGCAGAGCACCTGCTTTGCAAGCAGGGGGTTAGGGGTTCGATTCCCCTCGTCTCCACAAACTGTTTCACTCACTCGGGACCGTCGTACACGGCGCAACGCTGGCGCGTTGCGGGGGTTCGATTCCCCTCGTCTCCACAAACTGTTTCACTCACTCGGGACCGTCGTACACGGCGCAACGCTGGCGCGTTGCGGGGGTTCGATTCCCCTCGTCTCCACGGTCGCAGACATCGTCTCGTTCCCGAGAGCGCTGTTGCGGCGCTTCACGACAGCGAACGGCACCGCGTGGCGGAGAGAACTGCTGAACGACGAGGCGACATCGTGCACCGGGGGTGCTCGGCGGTGGCACGTAGGCTCCGCGCATGGGCTTCTCCGTCATGTTCATGCGCCTCGAATGCGACACCCTCATCGACCCCGACCGCGAAGGCATCGCGACGTTCCTGCGTGAGCGTGGCCTCGAGGTCGCGCCCAGCGCCGACGGGACGCACCACCTCACCGGTCCTGACGGGTTGCTCGAGTTCGACGGGCGCTGGACCGACCTCCACCTCTCGCCACTCGACACCGAGGGTCGAATCACCGGCGGAATCTGGCACGCCACGCTGAGCGACGAGGAGTGTCGTTTCGTCCATGACCTCTGCGTCGCGGGGAAGATGCTCGTCGTGAACCCGCAGGGGAGGCCGTCCTACGTCGTCCCGGGCGGGAACCACCGGCCCGAACAGATCCCCGACGACGGCGAGGGAGAGGTCGCCTGGGTCGATGGGCCCGACGAACTCCGGTCGGCACTCTGCGGGCAGTTCGCATCATTCGTGCGCTTCCGAGATCAGGTGGTGTCGGGTGTCGACTCGGGTACCGTCCGTCGCCCGAACGCGGTCCCGCCGGGCGTGTGAACGCATTCGCGGAGGCATGCGGCGTTCACCGCAGGGTGGTCCGACGAGCCGGGTGCCGACGAGGGCATCCGTGACGGCACCCGGCACCGGCTCGCCGTCGGCCGAGCTCAGTGTTCGCTCGCCGGCACCTCGAGCCACCGGGATTCGCGACGCTGGTAGGCGCCCGGTGAGATGCCGTGCGCGGCCGTGAAGGCCCGTGTGAAGACGGCCTGCGACGAGTAACCGAGCTCCGTGTGCAGCGTGCCCGGCGCTCGTCCGTGCTGCAAGCGCTCGCGGGCGACGTCCATGCGGATGCGCGCCCGCCATCGAGGGAACGACTCGCCGGTGCGCGACACGAACGCCGCGCCGAGTTCGGTCGCCGAGGTGCCGAAGCGGTCGGCCCACGCCGCGAGAGAGCGGGCGTCCGACGGATCACGGCGCAGCGTTGCCGCGATGTCGCCGATCACGCCACCGAGTTCACGAGGCTCGCGTCCCGCCACCGGGAACGTGCGATGGAACAGCTCACGGACGAACGCACCGCGTCCCCGGTCGGGGCGGAAGAGCGAGAACTCAGCCAGCATCGTGTGGAGGAGGAACGATTCGTACTCGTCGGGGAACTCGACGACATCCACCATCCGATTCTCGACGGGAAGATGACCGGGTAGCCGACCGACGGTCAGCATCACCGCGCCCGCTTCGAACTCGGCGTCGTGCGCGACGCCCGCCGATACCCAGAGGGCCTGCCCGCGGCGGAGCGTTCGCCGCTCGCGACCGATCCGTAAGACGACCGTTCCACGGAACACCCACATGAGCTCGTGTCGGTCACCGACCGTCCCCCAGAACGTGCGGGCAGGAATCCGCGGCACCCGCCGCGCAGGCGCATCGTGGCGTGGCGTCGGTGACGTGCTCACCGAACCGACACGGGCGTGCACGGCATCGGCGTGGGCCACGCCGGAGCGGAACTCGCGTGGCGGGACGCCCACGACGCGCCGGAAGGCCCGCGAGAATCCCGCCGTCGTCCGATACCCGATCTCACGGCCCGTGGGCGCCACGGGATGCCCCTGCGACAGGCGTCGAACGGCGAGGCCGATGCGTGCGCGACGACGCCACAGCGCGAACGTCGTCCCGGTCTCCCGGTGGAACTGCCGCTGGAGCGTTTTCGCACTGACGCGCTCCCGCGCGGCGAACCGGGCGAGGTCGTGCGTGATGGTCGGGTCGTCGAGGAGCGTCCGCGCGACAGCGAGCGCTTCCCGCGAGCGCGGCATCGGAAGTGCATCCGGGTACCCGGCCTTCGGCGACGCCGACGCGTTCGGGTGTGCGACGAGACGCAACAGGAGGTCGGCGTCGGGCAGCGCATCGCTCGTGTAGGAGTTGTCGTCCCACCGGTGCACGAGCCAATCACCCCAGCCCGGTGGCACGTGCACGATGTGCACCACACCGAGGACACCCGGGAGGGCATCGAGACGCAGCAGGAACGGGAACACGACGGAACCCGCTTCCGTGCCGGTCCGGTGCTCGACTCCCGGCGGGACCCACAGCGCACACCCTTCCCCGAGGACCACGTGCAGCCCACCCGCGTCGAACGATGCCGACCCGGTGTGCACCCACAGCAGGACCGCATGCTGCTCCTCGACGAGGGGGCCGACGCGCATGGCGAGGATCGACGGTGCCTCGGTGGACCGGTGGGTCGTATGGATCACGGCGCCTCGGAGTCATGCAAAGAACGGGTCCGTCACGGACAACCCTGACGAGTGAGGCAACCCTAACCTAGAGCGCGATCAGGCCGCTCACCTTCGGGGCGGTCACGACGGTCGGCGCAACCGACCGTGCCGGACGGATGGGAACGACACATGCCACGCAGGAACCATGCCACCTCGACGACGAGGCCACGCATCTCGACCGCGATCAGTGGCCTGCTCGTCGCGATCACCGCACTCACCGGCTGCGCGGGCGGCGCGACGGACTCGAACGGCGCGGAGTACGAGGTCGAGGACGGCGCGTTCCCCGTCACGATCGACCACGCCTTCGGATCGACCACGATCGAGCGTGCCCCCGTCCGTGTCGTGAGCGTGGGATACAACGAACAGGATGCGCTGCTCGCGCTCGGCGTCGTCCCCGTCGGCGTGACCGACTGGTTCGGCGACGACACCCCGGGGCGCATCTACCCGTGGGCACTCGACGCGCTCGGTGACGCTCCCCTCCCCGAGGTGCTGAACGCCGACGACGGCGTCCAGCTCGAGAAGGTCGCCGCACTCGAACCTGACCTGATCATCGGGCAGTACGCGGGCATCACGGAGGACGAGTACGAGCAGCTCTCCAGGATCGCCCCGACCGTCGTGCAGCCCGGCGACTACGCGGAATGGGGAGCCCCGTGGGACGTCGCGACTCTCAACATCGGCAGTGCCGTCGGGAAGCCTGCGGCGGCACAGGCGCTCGTCGACGAGGTCCGCGCGACCCTCGACACGTACGCCGACGAGCACGCGGAGCTGTTCGCGGGACAGACCGGCGTGAACGTCGCGACGTGGGAGGGCGTCTTCGTCTACGGCCCGGAGGACCCACGAGGCCGGCTCCTGACGGACCTCGGCATCGGCTTCCCGGAGAACCTGCTGACGGGCGACAGCGAGGAATTCGGCTGGTCGATCAGTCCCGAGAAGGCGGGCGAGCTGAACGACGTTGGCGTCGTGATCTGGGGTGCGACCGAGCAGGAGGTCGAGGAGGCCGTCGGTCGGATTTGGTTCGAGACCGATGCGGCGAAGGAGGGCCGTGCGATCTACGCGTCGCCCGACGAATCCGCTGCATTCGTCACGGCATCCAACTTCGTGACGCCGCTCAGCATGCCCTACTACCTCGAACGGTTCATGCCGCAGCTCGTCGCCGCGCTCGACGGCGACCCGGCGACGGAGGTGCCCGTCGTCACCGAGTGAGTCGAGGACGTGAGGCGGTCGTGGAGTGGGTTCGCGCTGTCGCCGGACGCGCTCGTGATCGGACGGCCGTGAGCGCGCAGACGACGACCGCGAGCGCCCCGACCACGGTCGGCCACGTGAGCTGTTCGCCGAGGAGCAGCACGGCCCAGGCGATGCTCATGACGGGTTGCGTGAGCTGGATCTGACTCACCTGTGCCATGGGCCCGATCGACAGGACTCGGTACCAGGCGATGTAACCGAGGAACGTGCTCATGACCGCGAGGTAGGCGAACGCCGCCCATTCGGTGGGTGAGGCGGCCGGCGGGTCCTGCACGAGCGAGAGGATCGTCGTCGGCACCATGACCGGAGAGGCGACGACGAGCGCCCAGCAGATGACCTGCCACGCACCGAGCTCTCTGGCGAGCAGCCCGCCTTCGGCGTAGCCGACCGCGGCGGCGACGACCGCGGCAGTGAGGAGCAGGCCCGCCGAGTGGGCGCCGCCGATCCCACCGCCCTGCACGGTTGCGAACGCGAGCGTCGCGATCGCACCCGCACCCGCAGCGACCCAGAACGAGCAGCCCGGGCGCTCGCCCGTCCGAATGACGGCGGCGACGGCGGTAGCGGCGGGCAGTAGCGCGATGACGACCGCGCCGTGACTCGCGGGAGCCGACCGCAGGGCGAACGAGGTCAGGAGCGGGAACGCCACGACGATACCGGCCGCGACGACCGCGATCCGCCACCACTGGGATCCCTTCGGCAGTCGTGCGCGCGTGGCGAGCAGTGTGACCGCGGCGAGTACGGCCGCGACGACCGTTCTCGCGGCGCCCGCGAAGACAGGCGACATGGCACCGTCATCGACGGCCACGCGCGTCAACGGCACCGTCAGGGAGAACGCGAGCACACCCACGAATCCCCACGAGATCCCGGAACGTGCGAATAGCGAACGCGAAAGATTGGCGATAGCGCTATTAGGTTCACTCATGGACTACGATAGCAGCGTTGTCGTTCCGTGGAACTCCGGAGGTCGTCCATGCCCTGTCCCCGAGCGCGCGCCGCGCAGTCGCTCCCCGAACGCCCGACCGTCACGGGGGTCGACCGATGAGCGCGATCGAGTACGTCTCCACGCGCGGCGGCGTGCAACCGGCGAGCTTCGGTGAGGTGCTGCTCGACGGTGCGGCGTCGGACGGTGGCCTCGTCGTCCCGACGACACTGCCCGTCATCGACGAGGAGCGGCTGCGCGAGTGGCGTGCACTCGACTACGCCGACCTCGCGACGGCCGTCATCGCTCCCTTCGCCGCCGACATCCCGAGCGACGAGCTCGCGGCCATGACGCACCGCGCCTACGCCCCCGAGGCCTTCGACGACGAGCGCATCGTGCCGGTGACGGCGCTCGACGGGGGCATCGGCCTCGTCGGACTCTCCGAGGGGCCCACCTGGGCGTTCAAGGACCTCGCGATGCGGTTCCTCGGCGAGGCGATCCCCTACCGTCTCGCGGCGACCGACCGCACGCTCACCGTCCTCGGCGCGACCTCCGGCGACACAGGCTCGGCGGCGGAGCACGCGTTCCTCGGTGCGCACGGCGTGCGCGTCGTGATGCTCTCGCCCCAGGGGCGCATGAGCCCCGTCCAGCGCGCCCAGATGTTCTCCATCGACGACCCCGCGATCCGCAACCTCGCCGTGGAGGGCGTGTTCGACGACTGCCAGGACCTCGTCAAGACGATCTCGGCCGACACGGCCTTCGCGACCGCCCACTCGATCGGCGCCGTGAACTCGATCAACGTCGCGCGCATCATCGCGCAGACCGTCTTCTACGTCTGGGCGTGGCTCCGTGCGACCGAGGAGGTCGACGGACGGGCGGCCGACGAGCGGATCTCGTTCGTCGTCCCGTCGGGCAACTTCGGGAACGTCTACGCAGGCCACCTCGCGCGCCGCATGGGCGTGCCGATCCACCGGCTCGTCGTCGCGACGAACGAGAACGACGTGCTCGACGAGTTCTTCCGGACGGGCGTCTACGCGCCGCGCACGCGCGAGCACACGCACGCCACGAGCAGCCCGTCGATGGACATCTCGAAGGCCTCCAACCTCGAACGCTTCGTATGGGACCTCCTCGGTCCCGAGCGCTTCGTCGAGCGGTGGCCCGAGCTCGCGCGCGAGGGCCGCCTCGACCTGCGTGACGAACTGCCGCGCCTCCGCGAGGAGTTCGGTTTCGTGAGCGGCAGCAGCGACCACGCGCACCGCCTCGACGCGATCCGCGACGTGTACCGGACGCACGGCATCGTGATCGACCCGCACACCGCGGACGGCGTGAGCGTCGCGCGCACGTTCACCGAACCCGGCGAGCGACTGCTCGTGCTCGAGACCGCGAAGGCCGTGAAGTTCCCCGAGACCGTCGCCGAGGCGCTCGGTGACGACGCGCCCCCGGTGTCCGATGCGGTGCGCGCGCTCCTGGCGCTGCCGCAGCGCGTCGTCGACGTGCCCGGCGACGTCGACGCGATCCGCGCGGTGATCGAGGAGCTCGACTGACGCGACCTCGGCGCGTCAGACGAGTTGCTCGCGCACGCACGCACCGATGACCTCCGCCGCGTCGGCATAGCGCGCGGGGTCGGGGCCGGCGTAGCCGAGCCGCAGGTACGGCCCCGACGGGTCGGTCGGGAACCACTCGGTGCCCGCCGCGACGAGGACGCCCTCGCGTTCGCACGCCGCGGCGAGCACCTCCGAGTCGACGTGCTGCGGGAGCCGGACCCACAGGTTGAGGCCGCCTGCGGGCACGCGCTCGACGACCGCCTCGGGCACGAGGCGTTCGATGCTCGACACGAGCAGATCGCGGCGCTCGCGGAGTCGACCGCGCAGGGCGCGCAGGTGCGTTCGCCACGCGGGCTGCAGGACGACGTCGAGCGCCGCGCTCTGCAGCACCCCGCTCACGTAGAGCGACTCGGCCGAGCGATCGGCGAGCAGCCGCTCACGAACCGGACCGCGGGCGATGACCGCGCCGACGCGGATCGCGGGCGACACGCTCTTCGAGAGCGAACGGACGTACACGACGTGCCCGGAGTCGTCGTATGCCGCGATCGGCACCGGCGCGTCCTCAATGCCGAAGTCGCGGGCCCAATCGTCCTCGACGAGGAACGCACCGAACTCGCGCACCGTCGACAGCACGCGCTCGCGCCGGGCGGGCGACCACACCGCGCCCGTCGGGTTCGCGAACGTCGGCTGCCCGTAGACGACGCGCGCACCGCTCTCCGCGAGCGCACGGGCGAGGTCGTCGGGGACGGGGCCCTCCGCATCGCTCGCGACCGGCACGATGTCGACACCGGCCTGGCGGGCCGAGAGGATCGCGCCCCAGTACGTCGGTGACTCCATGACGACGGATCTCCCCGGGCCCGCGATCGCACGGAAGATCGAGCCGAGGCCGCTCTGCGTCCCGGGCACCACGACGACGTCGCGTGCCGAGACGGGCACGATGCCCGTCGGTGTGAACGAGGCCAGCTCCGTCGCGAACCACGCCCGGAGCTCCGGTGAACCGGCCGCGGGCGCGTGCGTGATCGCTGCATCGCCTCGCGCGGCGCGCGCGAGTGCCGAGCGGACGAGCCGCTCGGGGAGCAACTCACGCGTCGGGAACCCGGCGTGGAGGCCGATCGCATCGACCGAGCGTTCACGCAACGAGGCCGAGAGCGTCGGCACGCGTCCGCCCGCCGAGCGCAGCGCGCTCGTCTGCCAACCGAACTCCAGCGGCTTCGGTGGCCTCGCCCCGAGCACGAAGTTGCCCGACCCCGGGCGGCTCTCGACGAGGCCGAGACCGACGAGCGTGCGGACGGCCTTCTGGACGGTCACGGGACCGACGCCGTAGCGGGCCGACAAGTCGCGCGTCGAGGGGAGTCGTGAGCCGGGCGCCGCATCGTCGAGGACGAGACGGAGTTCGGCGACGATCCGGTCCGCGCTACTGGTACTCATGGTGAAGGACGATAGCGCTGTTCGTGAGTTCGCGGCATTTCGGGCAGCGGATCGGGTGAAACCGGACGACGACGGAGAAACTGCAATAGCGTTGTCGTGCACGGATGCGAGCTCGCTCGAGTGGCCGCGCGCATCCGTCGCGATCGATGAACCATCAGGAGGGATGCCATGTTCTTCACGGGACTCAGTGCGTTCCCGCTCACACCGTTCCACGACGCTGGCATCGACGAGGACGGGTTCGTCGCGCTCGTACGACGACTCGCCACGAGGGGTGTCGACTCGATCACCGCGCTCGGCTCGACGGGCTCGTACGCGTACCTGACGCGTGAGGAACGCCGTCGCATCGCCGAGCTCGCGGTGCGGAACGCCGGTGAGGTCCCTGTCGTCGTCGGCATCGGGGCACTGCGCACGAGCCACGTGCTCGAGCGTCTCGAGGACGCGCAGACGGCGGGCGTGGCGGGCGTGCTGCTCGCACCCGTCACGTACCAGGCACTCACGGACGAGGACGTCTTCGGGCTGTTCGAGGACGTCGCGGCGGCGTCATCGCTGCCCGTCGTGCTCTACGACAACCCCGGCACGACGCACGTGACCTTCACCGACGAGCTCTACGCCGCGATCGCTGCGCTGCCGCGTATCGCCTCGATCAAGATCCCCGGTGTTCCCGTCGACCCCGAGGCGGCCCGGGCCCGCATCGCCCATCTGCGCACGATCCTGCCCGACGACGTCACGATCGGCGTCTCGGGCGACGCGTTCGGTGCGGCGGGGCTCGGCGCCGGCTGCGACGCCTGGTACAGCGTCATCGCGGGCACCGTGCCCGAACCCGCACTCGCGATCCTCCGAGCGGCGCGCGCCGGTGACACCGCCGATGCGACGCTCCGATCCGAGCGCCTGCAGCCGTTGTGGGACCTGTTCGCGCGGTACGGGAGCCTGCGGGTGACGGCGGCGATCGCGGAGCACCTCGGCCTCGTGACGCGATCGTGCCTCCCGCTGCCGATCCGAGGCCTCGACGACGCGGCACGACGGGACGTCGCGTCCGTCGTGGGGACGCTCGGGCTCGCGGCATGACGCGCCACGCGCTCGCCGTCCGGCACGTCGCGTTCGAGGACCTCGGCATCCTCGGTCCGGTTCTCGCCGAGCACGGCTTCGAGGTCGAACTGCTCGATGCCGGGATCGACCGGATCACCGCGGAGCGCCTTCGCGAGCCCGAACTCGTCGTCGTCCTCGGCGGACCGATCGGCGTGTCCGACACAGCCGCGTACCCGTTCCTCGCCGCCGAACGCAGCGGCCTCGCCACGAGGATGCAGGCCGGGCACCCGACGCTCGGGGTGTGCCTCGGCGCCCAACTCATGGCGAGTGCGCTCGGGGCGACGGTCGAGTCGACCGGGCGGACCGAGATCGGCTACGCCCCGCTGACCCTCACGGCGGAGGGGCGGCACTCCGTGCTCGCACCACTCGACGGGGTGCCCGTGCTGCACTGGCACGGCGACCAGTTCGCGATCCCGGCCGGCGCACGGCGGCTCGCCGAGACCCCGGGGTTCCCGAACCAGGCCTTCGCCCTCGGCGACGCGCTGCTCGGCCTGCAGTTCCACCTCGAGGGCGACCACACGCAGATCGAGCGGTGGCTCATCGGGCACGCGCACGAGCTCGCATCCGCCGGGATCGATCCGGTCGCCGTCCGCGAGGACGCCGCACGCCACGGCCCGCGGCTCGCCGATGCGGCTCGGCTCGTGTTCGACGCGTGGATCGACACAGCGCTCCCGGCCGACTGAGCGAGCGAGCAGGCGGCCGAGGACCGGCGTGATCCCGCTCGGGCTCATCACGGGTTCCACGTGCCGGGACGCGCCAGGTGCCGACGTGCGTCCGCTCAGTCACCGGCCCCGTCCGCGGGTGCCCGCAGGGCACCCGCCTCCGCGAGCGCGTGTGCTGCATCGAGCAGGCGCACGATCTCGTCGCCCGTACCCTGCGCGCGGACGTTCCACCTCGAACCACCGGATCGGACCGAGGCCGATGAGGACGAGCCCTTGGCGCCGGCCCGAGCAGAACGCACGGAATCCGGCGATGCCGTGCCCGGCAGCACGGCGGCCCCGTTCACGGCCCGTCGTCGTGATCGTCGCCGGCGTGGTGTTCGCTCGATCCGTGCACATCGATCCGCGGCGTCAACGGACGGGGGCGAGCCCGAGTCGACGGCGATTGACGACGACGGCCTCCGTGAGCAGCCGGGCCGTCACGGCCAGCGAACAGCCGCCGAACCGCCGCACGGTGATGTTCGATCCCGATGACAGCTTCGCCCGTCCGACGAGTCCACTGTTCCTGAGCAGGCTGCCGCCCTCGGGCGTGAGCGACAGGATGATCGTCCGTTCCCCGGCCTCGCCGCCCGAGGTCACCACGTACGCACCGCGACACTCGGACCACGGCACGAACGGGAGGTTCTCGTACGAGAGGCCCTCGGGTGACATGCGGTAGGCGCGTCGGACGTACCGCAGGGACCGCACCTGGAACAGCGTCACGATGAAGAATGCCGGGACGAGCACGAGCATGACGAGCGGCATCCACCACGCCCCGCTCTGCAACGCGATCACGGCGTAGACGACCGTCACGGTCGCGAACATGATGACGGATCCGAGCCGCGCGACGACGGAACCGGGGATCGTCAGCGACGTCTGCGTGTGGATGGCCTCCGCGTATCGTGCGGCGCGACTCAAATCGTCTCCGTTCCCGTCGGTGGTCGACCGTCGTGACAGCCCTCACCCGCGAGCGGTGCCTCGGTCGAGGACGGACCTTCGCCCGAGGTCGCCGCAGCGAGTTCGCGCGCCTCGCCGAAAACGCGCATGACCTCCGCCTCCGTGTATCCCTGGATGCCGGGGAGCAGTGCGTACCGCACCTGGGATCGGAGGTATTCGCGGGGGCCGACGAGTTCACGCGCTTCGAACGGCCACGCGTTGATGCGCCGCCGACCCCGCTCGGTGAGCGGCATGACGGCCATCCGGCCGCTCACATCGCCTCGCACGGTCAGGTTCGCGATCCGGGGCGCCTCCACATCGGTCCACGCGATCGCGGCGCCGCGCACGCGGAAGCCCTCCCGCTCGAGCACGACGGGCAACGGGTCCGCCGCGCTCCGCCGCTGCACGTTGAGCCCCGTCAGCAGCGAACCCAGCCACAAGGCACCGCCCGTGGTGAGGAGCAGGATCCCGGGGAAGACGAGCAGCGAGAGCAGCGCCCACACATCGAGAGCATCGGTGAACATCGCGACGACGCGGGCGGTGACCCCGCCGAGGAGGAGCACGGCCCCGAGCGAACCGAGCACGATGCCCGCGGTCACCAGGCCTCGACCCCGCACGCGGACGTCGTCGACCACGGCAGGCCGCGCACCCGGGAGCACGACGACGCCGTCCCGGCGGAGCGTCGCGAGCGCGGCGGGAACGGGATCGGGCCGAGCGGGCACGTGCGGTTGCGCGTCACCACGGCCCGCCCTCCCGTCGCCACGATCCGGATTCATGCCCGACTCCTCGAACGACAGTGGTGCGTTCGCGGGGACACTCGGGTCACGTTGGCTCCGTTCCGTGGGTCGTCGCTTCCGGTCGTCGTCTCCATTCTGTGCTCGCGGGATGCCGCGCGCATCGGCGCACGGTGCCGTCGCATGACCGTCGAGCGGCCCCGCCCGGGTCCGTCCTGCGTAGGATCTGCTCATGTCGTCGATCGTCGTGCGAGCGCCCCGAGCGGGTGAGGCGGATGTGCTCGCGAACCTCCACACGGCGTCCTGGCGCGAGACCTACGCCGGCGTTCTGCCGGACAGCGTGTGGGGTGCCGACGCCCACGCCGGCCGCGTGCGCCTGTGGACCGCCCTGTGCGACGATCGCCGCCCGGAGTGGCACACCGCGGTCGCGGAGCTCGACGGCACACCGATCGGCATCGCTCACGCGACGCCCGAGCCCGAGGGCGACGACCCCTCGGGTGGGCTGCGACTGTGCCTCCTGTACGTGCTCGCGAGCGCGCACGGCTCGGGGGCGGGCCGCGCGCTGCACGATGCCGTGCTCGGCGAGGGCGCGGCGAGCCTCTGGGTGCTCGACGGTAACGCGCGCGCCATCGCGTTCTACCGTCGCGCGGGATTCACCCCCGACGGCACCCGACGCGGCTCCGGCTTCGAGGACGCCCCGGACGAGGTGCGGTTCGTGCGCGGCAGCGACGTCGAGAGACGTGCACACACCGAACGCGACCGAACCACCGAGGGGGACACGCGTGTCGACTGACGAACAGGCCGGCGACCGGAGCGACGGCTGGGCAGCCGAGGGAAGACCCGTCGTGCACCGCGACCTCGACGTGCGGGTCGGCACGCTCGCCGAACTCACGACACTCGACCGCGAGCTGCTCGACCACTGGGTCGATCGCATCCGGCTCTCGCACGGCAACGAGTTCATGGTGGTCGCCCGGCAGGGTGAGGGCGAGTTCATCCAGTGCTACCGGAACGCCGCGGGAGATTTCGACGTCGAATGGGGCGAGGGCCTGAAGCCACCGCGGTACCGCGCCGCGACCGCACGCGACGAGTCCGAGGTCGCGGACCTCCTGTGGGCGTGGCTCGAGGGCGATGTCGCCACGCTCGACCGTCACGAGTGGGGTCCGCTGCAGGCCTATTGACGGCCGACGCGCTCAGGTGCCGGACGCCCCGACCGCCGGGCGTTCGGCGTCCGGCGGACGCGGCCGGTGCACGAGCGTGACGAGCACGACGCTGATCATCATGAGCAGGAACCACGACACGATCTTGTGCGTCGACACGAGCGTCCACCCGTGCTCCTGCCCCGGATACGCCCACGCGCCCACGAGCGTGCCGATGTTCTCCGCGAACCAGATGAACACGGCGACGAGCCCGAACGCGACGAGCACCGGCATGCGGTACGTGTTGCGATAGACCCGGAAGTGCATCATGCAGCGCCCGAACACGACGAGGACGAGTGCGAGCAGCACCCACCGCGCGTCCCACACGAAGTGGTGCGCGAAGAAGTTGAGGTAGACGAGCGCGGCGATCGGCACCGTGACCCACAGGGGCGGATAGTGCGTGAAGCGCAGGTCGAACAACCGCATGACCCTCGTGAGATACGACCCGACGGCCGCGTACATGAAGCCCGTGAAGAGCGGCACGCCGCCGATCCGCAGCAGGCCGCCCTCGTCGTAGCTCCACGAGCCGACGTCGGTCTTGAACAGCTCCATCGCCGTCCCGACGACGTGGAAGACGAGCACGACCCAGAGCTCACGCACGGTCTCGAGCTTGAACACGAGCATCGCGATCTGCAGGAGGGCCGCGACGATCACGAGCAGGTCGTTGCGCGCGAGGGGCGCGTCGTCCGGCCACCAGAGGCGCGCCGCGACGATCGCCACGAGCAGGAGCGCGCCGAACACGCACGCCCACGCCTGCTTCGCCCCGAAGACGAGGAACTCGAGCAGGCGGGCGCGCGCCGAGTGTCGCGGCGCGCTCCCGAGGAGGCGCCGGGCGAGCGCGTCGAGCCGACGCTCCGTCGACGTCAGGTTCCGGCGGTCGTCCTCGCCGTCACCGATCGTCGGGGCGTCGGAGTCGGCGCTCGGCGCCACCCCGTCGTCAGACGAAGACATCCGGATTGAGGTCGTCCGGATCGACACCCGGGGAGTACGGTGCGAGATCGGTCACGCCCGCATCGGCGAGCACGTCCTCGCACAACAGCATCTCGCCGTTGCGTCGGCGCGGGTTGCCGGTGAGCACGGCGTGCGCCGCGTCCGCGTAGATCTCCGGCGTCCGGCTGCGGCGGTACACCTCGTCGCCGCCGAGCAGGTTCTGCACGGCGGCCGTCCGGATGGTCGTTCGCGGCCAGAGCGTGTTCGCCTCGATACCGCGATCCACGAACTCGGCCGCGTGGCCGAGCGTCGCGAGCGACATGCCGAACTTCGCGGTCGTGTAGCCGGGGAACGCGCCGAGCCACTTCGGGTCGAGGCTCACGGGCGGCGAGAGCGTGAGGATGCGCGGACGCTCCGTCTCGAGGAGCGCCGGCAGGGCCGCACGCGAGAGCATGAACGTGCCGCGCGCGTTGATGCCGTGCATGAGGTCGTAGCGCTTCGGGTCGAGGTCGAGTGTGCCCGAGAGATTGATGGCGCTCGCGTTGTTGACGACGATGTCGATGCCCCCGAACGCGCCGATCGTCTCGCTCACCGCACGCATGATGTCGTCGTCGTCGCGGACGTCACCGACGATGGGCAGCGCATGGCCCCCCGCGGCCTCGATCTCGGCCGCCGCGGTGTGCACGGTGCCTTCGAGCTTCGGGTGGGGCTCGCCGGTCTTCGCGAGGATCGCGACGTTCGCGCCGTCGCGCGCGGCCCGGAGCGCGATCGCGAGGCCGATGCCGCGCGAGCCGCCCGACATGAGCAGCGTGGTGCCGGCGAGTGTGGATTCGGTCATTCTCGTTCCCTTCGATTCACGACCACGACGGTGGACCGGGACCCGCCGTCGGGCCCCGGTCCACCCCGGTGGTCAGCGCTTGCCGCCGCCGAGCAGGCCCCCGAGGAGACCGCCGAGGAGGTCACCCAGCCCACCCTGTTCGCTCTGGGGTGCCGTCGTCTGCTCGCGCGTGCGCGAGGTCGGGGTGCCCGTCGGACGGGAATCCGCGCCCGACGAGGCGGAGCCCGTGCCGAACACGTCCGGAACCTGCACGCCGGAGGAGTTGGAGCCGCCCGTGGACGTCGTCTGCGAGGTGGAGCCGCCCGTCGCGCCGCCGAGCGCGCCGCCGAGGATGCCGCCCAGGATGTCGCCGAGACCGCCCGATCCCTGCGAGCCGGAGTCGGCCTGGCCGGTCTTCTTGAGGAGCTGCGACGCGAGCCACGAGAGCACGATCGGGGCGAGGATCGGCAGGAGCTGCTTGATGAGCGAGCTGCCGCCCTCCGCCTGCGAGCCGAGCTTCGCGACGACCTGATCGGTGCTCGAACCGAAGATGTTCCGGACGATCTTCTGGCCGTCCGCCGTGTCGATCCGTTCCGGGTCGACGCCGCCGTCGAGCAGGTCGTTGCGGTGCGCGCCGAGGGCACGCTCGATCGAGGCCGCTCCGGCCGGATCGGCGGCGTTCGCGCCGAGGCCACCGACCAGGGCGGGGAGGAGCTGGTCGATCGCGGCGGAGGTCGCGGCGGGGTCGGCACCGATCTGGGCGGCGATGCGGTCGATGGGGAGCTGCGCCTTGAGTGCGGCGAGGTCGGACATGCGGTCTCCTGTCGGGACGTCGGGGCGCGGTGGTGCGCTCAGCCCGACGGTACCGTGCCGGGCCGACGCGGACGAGACCGTCGCGCCGCGCGCCGCGTGTGCGAGCGCCGACGCGCACCGGGGGCGGGCGTTCCGCGAGGGCGCCCGGATACGCTAGGAGTGGGGGGACAGGATGTCGGACGTGCAGATCCGGCCGTTCACGGCCGACGACACGGCGGTCTTCGCCCGCCTCGCGAGCGATCCGCGCGTGACGGCATTCGTCGGGGACGGTCGCCCGTGGAGCGAGGAGACGGTCGCGGCGCGGGCCTCGGACGCGCTCGCGGACGACCCCGTCGACCGTGTCGGTTCGTCGCGGTGGTTCATCGCCGAGGAGCAGGGACGCCCGGTCGGGCTCGGTACCGCGACCCGGCGTGACGGGTGCGTCGAGATCGGCTACTGGGTCGATCCCGCGGTGTGGGGGCGTGGCGTCGGCGGCGCGATCGTCACCGAACTCGTCCGTGCGGCACCCGGCCGCTTCGGCATCGGGCGACTCGTCGCCCGCGTGCACCCCACGAACGAGGCTTCGTCGAAGGCGCTGCTGCGTCGCGGCTTCAGCGCCCAGAACGCGGGCGACGGCGTCGTGCACTACGCCCTCGACGTCACCCCACGGTTCGAGCGGGCCTGATCACCCGTCGATCGACGAGAGCGGGCGCGGCCCCTCGTCCGAGGGACCGCGCCCGCTCCCGGGGCATCCGGATCAGGCCCGCGCGAGCGCGGCGTCCGAGAGTGCACCGGCCGCGATGCGCGGCGTGAGGCGCTGGAGCTGCGTCACGTGCTTCGGGGAGAGCTCCTCGAGCGTCGTGACCTGGAGCAGCTTCATCGTGCGTTCGACCTGCTCGCTCAGGATGGCGATCGTGCGGTCGACACCCTCGCGCCCGCCGGCCATGAGTCCGTACAGGTAGGCGCGACCGATGAGCGTGAACTTCGCGCCCATCGCGATCGACGCGACGATGTCGGCACCGCTCATGATGCCCGTGTCGATCGCGACCTCGACGTCGTTGCCGACCTCGCGGACGACGTCGGGGAGCAGGTGGAACGGCACCGGCGCCTGGTCGAGCTGACGTCCACCGTGGTTCGAGAGGACGATGCCGTCGACGCCGAGGTCGGCGAGCCGCTTCGAGTCCTCGACGTTCTGCACGCCCTTGACGACGATCTTGCCGTTCCACATGGAGCGGATGATGTCGAGGTCGTCGAACGAGATCGACGGGTCCATCGCGGAGTTGAGGAGTTCCCCGACGGTGCCGCCCGTCGACGAGAGCGACGCGAACTCGAGCGGCGGGGTCGTCAGGAAGTCGAACCACCACCACGGACGCGGAATGGCGTTGAGCACCGTGCCGGCCGTGAGCTGCGGCGGGATCGAGAAGCCGTTGCGCTTGTCACGCAGACGCGCGCCGGCAACTGGCGTGTCGACCGTGAAGAAGAGCGTGTCGAAGCCCGCCTTCTCGGCGCGCTCGACGAGCCCGTACGAGATCTCGCGCTTGCGCATGACGTAGAGCTGGAACCAGTTGCGGCCGTTCGGGTTCGCGGCCTTCACGTTCTCGATCGAGGTCGTGCCGAGCGTCGAGAGCGTGAAGGGAATTCCCGCCGCGCCCGCTGCACCTGCACCTGCACCCTCGCCCTCGGTCTGCATGAGGCGCGTGAACCCTGTCGGCGCGATGCCGAACGGCTGGGCGGACGGGCCACCGAAGATCGTCGTCGACGTGTCGACCGTCGAGACGTCACGCAGGATCGACGGGTGGAACTCGATGTCCTCGAACGCGTGACGTGCGCGGGCGATCGAGATCTCGCGGTCGGCGGCACCGTCGGTGTAGTCGAACGCGGCGCGCGGCGTGCGGCGCTTCGCGATGCGGCGGAGGTCGTCGATCGTGAGGGCCGATTCGAGCCGGCGCTTCTTGGCGTCGAGCTCGGGGAACTTGAACGAGACGGCCGCGAAGAGTTCCTTGGGGTGCGGGAGCTGCCGCTTGATGTGGGACAAGGGGTGTCCTTTCGATTCGATGGGAGGAGACGACTAGGGGAGCATCCAGGACAGCACGGACGACTGAAGGCCGACCAGCAGACACATGGCCGCGAGGAGTCCGACGCTCCACCAGATGACCTTGCGGAACAGCTCGGACTCCCGACCGACGAGGCCCACGGCGGTCGCGGCGATCGTGAGGTTCTGCGGGCTGATCATCTTGCCGACGACGCCACCGGAGGTGTTCGCTGCGACGAGGAGCGTCGGGTCGAGGCCGGCACGGATGGCGGCCGTCTGCTGGAGGGTCGCGAACAGGGCGTTGGCGCTCGTGTCGGAGCCCGTCACGGCGGTGCCGAGCCAGCCGAGGATCGGGGAGAGGAACGCGAAGGCGGCGCCCGTCCCGGCGATCCAGACACCGATCGTGATGGTCTGCCCGGACTGGTTCATGACGTAGGCGAGGGCGAGCACGGCACCGACCGTGAGGATCGAGAAGCGCAGCTTGACGAGCATGCGCCACCAGATCGCGGCGGCCTCGCGCAGCGGCGTGCGGTCGACGATCGCGACGACGATGCCGCACAGCACGAGCAGTGAACCGGCCGACGACAGCCACGTGAACGTGTAGACCGTCGAGGTGACCGCTTCGCCGGCCTCGTTGAGGATGTTGCCGTGCAGCCACGGCCACGGGATCTTCACGTCGGTCGCGGCGAGCGCGTCGCGCAGCAGCGGCCAGAGCTTCGCGAGCGAGAACACCGCGATGACGAGCAGGTAGGGGAACAGGGCGAGGAAGACGCGCTTCGGCGTGAGCTGCTCGGTGCGGGTCGCCGTCGCGACGGCGCCCGTGGCCGGGGCGGTGCCCGTGCCGCCGGGGGCGTCCGTGCGGTGCTCGTCGCTCGCGGCGAGTGCGAGCAGGCGCTCGCGGGCCTCGACCGAGCCGCGTGGCGGCGCGATCTTGAGCATGACGACCGCGGCCGCGATGCCCGCGAGCGAGGCGACGACGTCGGTGAGCTCGACCGAGAGCCACGTCGCACTGACCCACTGGGCGATGGCGAACACGATGCCGACGGCCGCGGCGATGTGCCACGTGTCGCGGACGCCGCGCTTGCCGTCGGCGAGCAGCACGAGGAAGAGCGGCACGAACACCGCGAGCAGCGGCGTCTGGTGACCGACGACGGCACCGATCTCGTGGTAGTCGATGCCCGTGAGGTTGCCCGCCGTGATGATCGGGATGCCGATCGCGCCGAACGCCACCGGTGCGGTGTTCGCGATGAGGACGATGACCGCGGCGCGCATGGCGGGGAAGCCGACCGCCATGAGCATGACGCCCGTGATCGCGACGGGGGCCCCGAAGCCCGCGAGCGCCTCGAGCAGGCCACCGAAGCCGAACGCGATGATGATCGCCTGGATCCGGGGGTCGTCGCTGATCGCGTCGATCACGCGGCGCAGGTCCTCGAAGCGGCCGGAGTGGACGGTGAGCTCGTAGAGCCAGATGGCGTTGAGCACGATCCACATGATCGGGAACAGGCCGAAGGCGAGCCCCTGCGTCGCGGCGAGCCCGGCGAGGTGCACGGGCATACCGTAGGCGAAGACCGCGACGACGATCGCGACACCGAGGGACGTGAGGCCGGCCCAGTGGGCCTTCCACTTCAGGACGCCGAGCGTCACGAAGATCGTGGCGAGTGGCAGCAGGGCCAGCAGCGCCGAGATGAGCAGACTCTCACCCACCGGGGCGAGGTCAGGGGTATAGGTCGGCATGCGACTCCTAAGCGAAACGTCATTGTCCAGAGGTCAGACCACTGAATGGATGGTACGACGAGGGGTCGAATTCGTCAACGTGTCTCCCGGTCGGACTCGCGAGGTGGTAGGCATGGGGCATGCACGAGGACGATGGTGGCCCGACGTGGCGACCGCTCAAACGCGCGCGGGCCCACGAGCTCGTGATGGAGGCCATCGAGGAGCAGATCATGGCCGGCGCACTGCGTGTCGGTGATCCGTTGCCGCCCGAGCGCGAACTCGCCGCGCGACTGCAGGTGAGCCGCGCGGGCGTCCGTGAGGCCGTCCGGGTGCTGGAGGGGGACGGCGTCCTCCGTTCGCGCACGGGCGCGGGCGCCGAGGCCGGCACCTTCGTCGACGCGCTCCCGCGAGAAGCGCTCACGCGCCTCCTGCGCCTGCACGTCGCCCTCACGAACTTCGCTGTCGAGGACGTCATCGAGGCAAGGTTGCTCCTCGAGGCTTCGAGCGCGGTGAATGCCGCGGACCGCGCGGGCGAGGCCGCGGTCGAGGCGATGCGCGATGCACTCGAGCGCATGGAGGTCGACGGGGTGAGCCAGGAGGCGTTCAACGACGCCGACACCGACTTCCACCTCGCGCTCGCAGAGGCGGGCGGCAACGAACTCGCCGCCTCCCTCACGGCGGCCATCCGCGGCGCGTTGCGGACGCCGATCCTCCGCGCGATCCGCCGGAGCGACGACTGGCCCACGGTCTCGGCCGAGCTGCGCCGGCAGCACCGTGAGCTCTTCGACGCGATCCGGGCCGGCGAGGGCGTGCGTGCGGGGGAGCTCGCGGCGGAACACATCCGGTACTCGCAGACCGCGCTCCCCGACCCCGGCCCCGACGCCGCGACGACCGGCGTCCCGGCGACGGACTGACGCCCGCCTACGGATCGGGCGGTGCCCGCCGCTCGGTGCCGGGGCCGCCCTCGGACGCGATGGTACGTCGCGAGTGCGCGACGGGCGCGTGACCGGACGTCCTCACGTCCGCCCACGCGCCCGTCGGCCTCGGGGTCGGCCCCGAATCGTGGCTCAGTGCTCGACCGCGGCCTCCGCACCGTGACCGGTGTACTCGCGCACCTCCATCTCGGCCTGCAGCTCGGGACTCTCCTTCTCACGGGTCGTCACCGAGCCGAGGAAGCCGAGCAGGAAGCCGACCGGGATCGAGATGATGCCCGGGTTGTTGAACGGGAACCAGGCGAAGTCGATGCCCTCGCCGAGCAGCGAGGTCTCGGCTCCCGACACGACGGGGCTGAACGTGATGAGCACGAGCGTCGTCGCGAGGCCGCCGTACATGCTCCAGACGGCACCGCGCGTCGTGAAGCCGCGCCAGTAGAGGGAGTAGAGGATCGTCGGCAGGTTCGCCGATGCCGCGACCGCGAAGGCGAGTGCGACGAGGAACGCGATGTTCTGCCCCTGCACGCCGATGCCGCCGATGATCGCGACGACACCGATCACGACGACCGTGATCTTGCCGACGCGGACCTCGCTCGCCTGGTCGGCCTTCCCGTGCTTCAGGACGGAGTTGTAGATGTCGTGCGCGAACGAGGCCGACGCCGTGAGCGCGAGTCCCGCGACGACCGCGAGGATCGTCGCGAACGCGACCGCCGAGACGATGCCCATGAGGACGGGGCCGCCGAGCTGCAGCGCGAGCAGCGGCGCGGCCGAGTTGACGCCGCCGGGTGCCGCCTTGATCGCGTCCGGGCCGACGAGCGCGGCGGCGCCGTAGCCGAGCACGAGCGTGAACACGTAGAAGCCACCGATGAGCCAGATCGCCCACACGACCGACTTCCGCGCCTCCTTCGCGGTCGGCACGGTGTAGAAGCGCATGAGCACGTGCGGCAGCCCGGCCGTGCCGAGCACGAGCGCGAGGCCGAGCGAGATGAAGTCGAGCTCCTTGCCGCCGTACTGCAGGCCCGGTGCGAGCACCGCGGCGCCCTTCTCCGACGCGTCGACCGCGTGCTGGAGTACCTGCGAGAAGTCGAATCCGTGGATCGCGAGCACCCAGACGCTCATGATGAGCGCGGCGCCGATGAGCAGGAACGCCTTGATGATCTGCACCCACGTCGTGCCCTTCATGCCGCCGACGAGCACGTAGACGATCATGAGGACGCCGACGACCGCGATCACGAGGCTCTGCCCGACGCGGTCCTCGATGCCGAGCAGCAGCGAGACGAGGCCACCCGCGCCCGCCATCTGCGCGAGCAGGTAGAAGAAGCACACCGCGAGGGTCGTGATCGCCGCGGCCGTGCGCACGGGACGCTGCTTGAGCCGGAACGACAGCACGTCGGCCATCGTGAACTTGCCCGTGTTGCGCATGAGCTCCGCGACGAGCAGCAGCGCGACGAGCCAGGCGACGAGGAAGCCGATCGAATAGAGGAATCCGTCGTAACCGTTGACGGCGATCGCGCCGACGATGCCGAGGAACGATGCGGCGGACAGGTAGTCGCCCGAGATCGCGAAGCCGTTCTGGGTGCCCGAGAACGATCGACCACCGGCGTAGTAGTCGGATGCCGTGCGGTTGTTGCGGCTCGCCCGCACGACGATGAACATCGTGATCGCGACGAACGCCGCGAAGATCGAGATGTTGAGGACGGGGTTGTTCTCCACCGTCTCGACGGCGGCCGCGAGTGTCGTTGGGACGTGTGCGAGGTCGATCATGCGCGGGCCTCCCCGGAGCGGTCTCCGGCGGGCTCGGTGCCCGCTTCGATGGATTCGAGGTCGTGGCGCAGTTCGCTCGCCATCGGGTCGAGGGTGCGGTTGGCGAACATGACGTACCAGGTCGTGATCGCGAACGTCGTCACGAACTGGAGCAGTCCGAGGATGATGCCGATGTTGACGAGCCCGAAGACGGGTGTCGCCATGAAGTCGGGTGCGTACGCCGCGAGGAGCACGTACGCGAGGTACCAGAGCAGGAAGAAGACGGCCAGCGGGAAGACGAACTTCCGCTGCGAGGTCCGCAGGCGCTTGAACAGCGGTCGCTCACGGAACGCGAGGTAGTCGACCTCGGTGGGGTCGGGGTGATCGGTCGGATCGAGTTTCGACATGCGGTTGGGGCTCCTTTGCCTCGTTGGTGTCTGTCCCTCGTGGGTGGTGCCTGTCCCTCGTGGGGTGCAGGTTCGGGTAGGTCCGGTGGATGCTTCGGTCGGTCGGTGTGGTCGGTCGGTCGGTGTGGTCGGTCGGTGGGCGGCCCGGTCCAGTCGCTCGTCGAGTCTCAGGGTCACCGCGGCGGTCAGCGCGGCGCGATCGCCACGAGCGCGTGGATCGCCGCGGGGTCCTCGATGGTCGCGGGCACGAGGTAGTCCTCGCCGTCGAAGATCTGGCGGATCGTCTTGCGCAGTACCTTGCCCGACCGTGTCTTCGGCAGTTTGGCGAGCACGTGCACTTCTCGGAACGCGGCGACCGGTCCGATGTGCTCGCGCACGAGCGCGACGAGTTCGTCCCGCAGCACGGCGGGGTCGCGCTCGTGACCGTGCTTGAGGGTGACGAACCCGACGGCCCGCTGCCCCTTGATCGCGTCCGCGACCCCGACGACGGCGGCCTCGGCGACGGCGTCGTGCAGGGTGAGCACCTCCTCGAGCGATCCGGTCGAGAGCCGGTGGCCGGCGACGTTGATGACGTCGTCCGTCCGGCCCATGACGAACACGAACCCGTCCTCGTCGACGTACCCGGAGTCGCCCGTCGCGTAGTAGCCCGGGAACGCCTTCAGGTACGCATCGCGGAAGCGCGACTCGTCGCCCCAGACCCCGAGCAGGTAGCCGGGTGGGAGGGGCAGGGTGAGCGCGAGGTTCCCCTCGGTGCCCGGGTCGGTGACGTCGGCGCCCGAGGCGTCGAGCACGCGCAGGTCGACGCCGGGGCACGGGACGCTCGTCGACCCCGGCTTGGCGGGCAGCAATTCGATGCCGCGCGGATTGACGCAGATCGGCCAGCCCGTCTCGGTCTGCCACCAGTGGTCGATCACGGGGCAGTGGATGCCGTCGTTCGCCCAGTGGTAGGTCTCCGGATCGAGCCGCTCACCCGCGAGGAACAGGGCTTCGAGCGACGAGATGTCGTAGCGGCCGAGGTGCGTGAGTGCGGGGTCCTCCCGCCGGACGGCACGAACGGCGGTCGGTGCCGTGAAGAGCGCCTTGACGCCGTACTCCTCGACGATGCGCCAGAACGCCCCCGCATCGGGCGTCCCGACGGGCTTGCCCTCGTAGATGATCGTCGTCGCGCCCGCGAGCAGCGGGCCGTAGACGATGTACGAGTGCCCCACGACCCAGCCGACGTCGGAGGCCGACCACCACACGTCGCCCGCCTCGATGCCGTAGATCTTCGACATCGATCGTGTGAGCGCGACGGCGTGGCCGCCCGTGTCGCGCACGATGCCCTTCGGATTCCCCGTCGTGCCGGAGGTGTACAGGATGTATGCGGGGTGCTCGGAGGCCACGGGCATGGGGTCCGCGGGTTCGGCCGCCGCCTCGGCATCGGTCCAGTCGATGAAGCGGATCTCGTGGTCGGCGTAGTCGGCGGCCGATCCGGGGACGAGGGGGCGGTTCGTCACGAACACCGTCTCGACGCTCGCGCCGCCGAGTTCGAGCGCACGCGCGACGATGGGCAGGTACTCGACGGTCCGGCCGGGTTCGAGCCCACCGGACGCCGTCACGACGACCTTCGGGGTCGCGTCGCGGAGGCGCACGGCGAGCTCGCTCGCGGCGAATCCGCCGAACACGACCGAGTGGATCGCGCCGATCCTCGCGCATGCGAGCATCGCGACGATCGCCTCGGGGATCATGGGCAGGTAGATGACGACGCGGTCGCCGGCCTCGACGCCCGCGTCGCGCAGGGCTCCGGCGAAGCGTGCGACGCGATCGAGGAGCTCGGCGTACGTCAGCTGCTTCTTCGTGCCGGTCATGGCGGAGTCGTAGATCACGGCGGGGGCGTCGCCGCGGCCGGCACGGACGTGACGATCGAGGCAGTTGACCGAGGTGTTGAGCTCACCGCCCGGGAACCACCGCCAGTGGGATCCGTCGGTGATCTCGATCGCGCTCGTGGGCTTCGTCGTCCATTCGACGAGGTCCGCGGTCTCGAGCCAGAACGCCTCCGGGTCCTCGATGCTGCGGCGCCAGACGTCGGCGTATCGGTCGTTTCGCAGGCGGTCGGTGGGCACGTTCTCGGTGCTGCCGGGCGGTGCGGCGGCTGCGGATTCCGGTGTTGCGGTCATCTGGTCGTCCTCCCACGATGGAGCGACGGGTGCACGGCGTCGTGCACGACCGGCGCCATTGCCAGGTGTTATCGTTCACGCTACGAAGCCGATGAGGGCTCGACCTACCCCCGGAAGTTGGTACTGGGATGTACGCGCCGAACACCGCACGGGACGACGAACTGCTCCAGGGCGTCGTTTCCCGGCTCGCGCGCTCGTCGGCGTTCCCGCTCGTGTTCGGTGGGCTCGTGAGTCACAGCGGCATCCACGTGACCGCGCTCGCGGGTCACCGCACGATGAGCCTGCGGGATCTGCACGTCGTGGCCGACCGCGGTCTCGGCGGTCGGGCACTCAGCGAACTGCGACCACGGATCGCCGTCGACTACCGGACATCGAGTGCGATCACGCACGACTACGACCGGCAGGTGCTCACGGAGGGCGTCCGCACGCTGCTCGCGGTCCCCGTCCTGGTCGACGGCGTCGTGCGAAGCGTGCTGTACGCGGGGCGACGCTCCGACGAGTCGACCGGTGGCGTCGCGGTGGGTCCGGTCGTCCGCGCCGCGCAGGAGCTCGGGCGCGAGTTCGCCGCGCGCGACGCGACGGTCCGGCGTTCCGCGGGTGGCGTCCTTCCGGCCGGCCGGCCCGATGGTCTCGATTCGATGCAATTGGAGGAGCTCCGGTCGAGCTTCGCCGAACTGCGCTCGATCTCGTCCAGTGTCACCGATCCGGAGCTGCTCGATCGCCTGCGCCACCTCGAGGGTCGGCTCGCGGCGCTCGCGGGAGCCGGTGCGGCCGGCGAGGCGGGCGGTGTGGGCGCCGATGCACCCGACGCCGAGCCGGTGCTGCTCGCGCCGCGCGAGACGGATGTGCTCGGCTACGTCGCGCTGGGCCGCACGAACCGCGAGACGGCGGCGGCGCTGGGCCTCGCCGAGTCGACCGTGAAGAGCTATCTCGGTACCGCGATGCAGAAGCTCGGTGCGACGACGCGCCACGACGCCGTCGTCCGGGCACGGCGACGCGGGCTCCTGCCTTGACCGCACGGGCACGTCGGAGGGGGCACGGCGGCGGATCTGCCACCCTGCATTCCCGCAGACGGTTCTGTTACGCGGAAAGTCATCGCGAGACGGGCTCGGATTGGAGTCGGTTCCGGCGCTCCCTACGCTGTTTCGCGAGGATCGGCCCGGTCGGCCGCTCCCGATCGAAAGGACCCCACCCATGTCTCGCTTCACCCGGGCCCTCGCCGCGGCAGGCGCCATCGCGCTCGTCGGCGCCCTCTCCGCATGCTCCAACTCCACTGACCCCGCGGCGACCGACGGCTCGGCCGCGGCCGACGAGGTCATCAAGATCGGCGTCGTCGGGGCCTCCGACCCGCAGTGGGAGCTGTTCAAGACCGCAGCGGCCGACGAGGGCATCAAGATCGAGGTCGTCGACTTCGGCGAGTACACGGCCGTCAACCCCGCGACGACCGCCGGTGACATCCAGATCAACCAGTTCCAGCACCTGCCGTTCCTCGCGCAGTACAACGTCGACACGGGTTCCGACCTGCAGCCGATCGGCGCGACGGCGATCTACCCGCTCGGGCTGTACTCGCAGAAGTACACCGATGTCGCCTCGATCCCCGCGGGGGCGAAGGTCGGCGTGCCGAACGACACGACCAACCAGGCCCGTGGACTCGTGCTCCTGCAGGCCCAGGGCCTCGTGAAGCTGACGGACGGCGGCACCGCGTTCTCGACCGCCGCCGAGGTCGACAAGGCCGCCTCGAAGGTCGAGGTCGTCACGATCGACGCCGACAAGATCGGTGCCTCGCTGCCCGACCTCGACGCCGCGATCATCAACAACGACTTCATCGAGCAGGCCGGCTTCACGGCCGACCAGGCGATCGCTCAGGACGACCCGTCCGACCCGAAGGCCCTCCCCTACGTCAACGTGTTCGCGACGACGGCCGAGCAGAAGGACAACCCGACCTACCTGAAGCTCGTCGAGATCTTCCAGTCGAACCAGGGCGTGCTCGACGCCGTGCAGGAGCAGTCCGGTGGGACGGCCGTCTTCCTGCAGACGCCGGCCTCCGAGCTGCAGTCGACGCTCGCGACGGTCGAGTCCGACTACAAGGCGACGAAGTAGCGTCGTCACCGGCGGGGTGGGGGCTCGGGAAGCCGGGCCCCCACCCCGCTCCACGTCATCGCCGAGATCGTGTCGTGAGACGCTGAGGCGGAATCCGCACCACCACGCAAGGGGAGCCGCATGGCGCTCATCAGTCTTCGCGACGTCGTCAAGGAGTATCCGTCGAGTGCGAGGAACGGCGTCGCCGTGCGCGCGGTCGACGGCGTCAGCCTCGACATCCAGGCGGGCGACATCTACGGCATGATCGGCTACTCCGGCGCGGGCAAGTCGACCCTCGTCCGGCTCGTCAATGCGCTCGAGCCCGCCACGAGCGGGGTCATCGAGGTCGACGGGGTGAACCTCGTCGGACTCCCGGAGCGGGACCTGCGCCCCATCCGATCCGGCATCGGCATGATCTTCCAGCAGTTCAACCTCTTCAACTCGCGCACCGTGGCCGGCAACGTCGCCTATCCGCTGCGCGTCGCGAAGTGGGAGAAGGCGGCCCGCGAGAAGCGCGTCGCCGAGCTGCTCGACTTCGTCGGCCTCGCCGACAAGGCGGGCAACTACCCCGATCAGCTCTCGGGCGGACAGAAGCAGCGCGTGGGCATCGCCCGCGCCCTCGCGACACAGCCGCGCATCCTCCTCGCCGACGAGGCGACGAGTGCGCTCGACCCGCAGACCACGAGCGACGTGCTCGCGCTCCTGCAGAAGGTCAACCGTGAACTCGGCGTCACCATCATCGTCATCACGCACGAGATGGACGTCATCAAGTCGATCGCGACGCACGTCGCGGTCATGGAGTCGGGCCGCGTCGTCGAACGCGGCGAGGTGTTCGACGTGTTCTCCAACCCCCAGGCGCCCGCGACGCGACGATTCGTCTCGACGGTCGTGCAGGGCATCCCGAACCCGCACGAGATCCGGGAGCTCAGCGAGCGCTACCCGTCGTCGCGGCTGATCGCGGTCTCGGTGCGCTCCGGCGGCACCGAGCAGGCGGAGGTCTTCCGGCGCCTCCAGTCCGAGAACCTCGGTGTCCAACTCGTGTTCGGCGGCATCAACGAGATCCGCGGACACTCCTTCGGCTACCTGACCTTCGCCCTCGACGGCGAGTCCCACGCGGTCGAGCGCGGCATCGCGGCGGTCCAGGAGATCGCCGAGGTGAGCCGGCTCGAACGGGTGCCCGACGACGTCGAGGCGACCATCACGCACGACCCCGACACCGGTCCGGGGACGACGGACGGCGGGACGGACGGCGCCGCCGACGTGTCGCTCGAGAAAGACGGAGGGGCTCGCTGATGTTCGACCTCTACGCGATCCTCCCGCAGTTGCTCGACGCGACGTGGCAGACGCTCTACATCGTCATCCTCAGCATGATCTTCGGCGGCTTCGGTGGCCTCGTGATCGGGCTGACGCTCTACCTCACCAGGCCGGGCAATCTGTACGACAATCCGGTCGTGTTCACGATCCTGAACGTGATCGTCAACGTCGTCCGTCCCGTGCCCTTCATCCTCCTGCTCGTGCTGCTGCAACCGCTCGCGCGATCGGTCATGGGCGTCGGCATCGGCAATCCGCCCGTCATCTTCGCGATCTCGATCGCGGCGATCTTCGGCATCAGCCGCCTCGTGGAGCAGAACCTCGTCACGGTGTCGCCAGGTGTGATCGAGGCGGCGCGCGCGGTCGGCGCGAGTCGCTTCCGCATCGTCTGGTCGGTCATCGTGCCCGAGGGACTCGGCCCGCTCATCCTCGGCTACACCTACGCCTTCGTCGCTCTCGTCGACATGTCGGCGGTCGCCGGCTGGATCGGCGGCGGCGGCCTCGGAACGTATGCGGTGCAGACCGGTTGGCGTCAGCTCGACTACGGGGTGATGGTGGCCGCGGTCGTCGTCATCATCATCATCGTCCAGCTCGCGCAGTTCCTCGGCAACTGGATCGCGAAGAGCGTGCTGCGCCGCTGACAGGCACGACGCATCGGCCCGTGCGTACGATGGGCAGCCACGCCGGGCCGACTCCGGTCGGAGGAGGATCATGCGCGTTCGTCTCGCCGCCTACGGTGTCGTCGTCGTGGACGGGCGGATCCTCCTCGCGCACTGGAACGAGCACGGTCGCAGCGGCTGGACCCTGCCGGGCGGCGGCGTCGAGCCCGGCGAGGACCCGATCGAGGGGGCCGTGCGCGAGATCTGGGAAGAGACCGGCTTCCACGCATCGATCGACGTGCTGCTCGGGATCGACTCCGCCGTCATCAAGGCATCGGACCGGATCGTTCCGACGCGCGAACCGATGCAGGCCGTGCGCATCGTCTACGAGGCGTCGATCATCGGCGGGGAGCTGCGCTCGGAGGCCGACGGGTCGACCGACGAGGCCCGCTGGTTCACGTTCGACGAGGTCGCCGACCTGCATCGCGTCTCGCTCGTCGACACCGCACTGCGATTGCGCGAGCAGCGGCCCGAGAACGGCCACCTTCGCCCGCAGGCGCGGGCCGTTCGTCGGAGCCACTGAGCCGTACGGTCACGCGCTCACGCGGTCGTGGAGCCGTGCCTGCGACGGGCGATGAGCGGTGACCGCTCGTCGAGGCGTGACGCTCCGCCCGAGTCGAGCCACTCGCGCCCGAGACGATCTGCGCGGCCGGAGCGCATCGGACGGGCGAACGGAGAACGGGGCGCACCGCGATCGCGGTGCGCCCCGTTCCCGGAGCTGTGCGGACGACTACGCCGCGGTGTGCGGCGTGACCGTCGTGACGGGGGCGTCGAGGTCCTCGTCCGCGATCCACAGGTCGTCGTCGGCACGGAAGGTCTGCCAGAGCGCGTAGCCCACCGCGGCGACCGCGGCGACGCCGGCACCGATCAGGAACCAGCCACCGACACCGATGCCGCCCGAGTTGTACTTGCGGTCGTACTCCTTGGCGGCCTTGCGGGCGCGCTTATCGAGATCCTTCGAGAAACCCTTCGCGCGCTTCGCGACCTGCTTGAAGTCGCGGTCGTCGGTGGCGAGCTGCGAGAGCGCACCGGCGACCGAACCGCCGACGGTCGCGACGGCCGGGATGACACGGCCGTTGAAACGGACGCGTGCGTCGTCGGCGGCGTCACGAGCGATCGCGAAGCCGCGGTCGAGGCTCGGCCGGACGTTGCTGTCGTAGCTGCGGCGGATGGCCGGGTACAGCTCGGAGTCGCGGAGCGTCTTGGCTTCGCTCCCGGCCGAGGCGAGAAGTGCCTTGGCGTGTTCGTTCACGGACTTCTGCTCGGCCCACAGTCGATCGGCCTCCTTGCGCAGGCGCTTGAGGTTCCGTTCGTTCTTGCGTGACAGGGCCATGTGGTGCCTCCAGGACATTCGACGGGACGTGTCCCATACTGGCACGAACATTCCTGGGCGAAGCTGAGTTCCGCCCGGCGATTCCGCGCGCCACGGGAGTATGCGGACTCGGCGGGGTGCCGTGTGGGAGGATGACGCCCATGTCCCAAGCCACAGCGATCGCGACGATCACCACGAACCACGGACCCATCAAGCTCGAGCTCTACGGCAACCACGCACCGAAGACGGTGAAGACGATCACCGGTCTCGCGACGGGTGAGCTCGAGTGGACCGACCCCGCGACGGGCGAGAAGCGCAACGATCCCTTCTACGACGGCGTCGTCTTCCACCGCATCATTCCCGGCTTCATGCTGCAGGGCGGCGACCCGACGGGCACCGGTGCAGGCGGTCCGGGCTTCACGTTCGATGACGAGATCCACCCCGAGCTCACCTTCCAGGAGCCCTACGTGCTCGCGATGGCGAACGCCGGGAAGCACCTCGGACGCGGCACGAACGGGTCGCAGTTCTTCATCACGACCGACCCGACGCCCTGGCTGCAGGGCAAGCACACGATCTTCGGTCACGTCGCCGACGAGGCCTCGAAGGCCGTCGTCGACGAGATCGCGAAGGTGCCGACGGACGGTCGCGACCGCCCGGCCGAGGACGTCGTGATCGAGAGCTTCACCGTCGAGCAGCTCTGATCGGACGATGAGCGCCCCGTTCGACCCGAATCACCGCGACAACTTCTGCTACCGGCACCCGGACCGGCAGAGCTTCGTGCTCTGCCAGCGGTGCGGTCGCACGATCTGCCCCGAGTGCCAGACCCAGGCCCCGGTCGGATCGATCTGTCCCGAGTGCATGAAGGCCGCGCGGGGCGCTGTTCCGAAGCGGAGTCCCGTCCGTCGACTCCGTGCCCGGCTGGGGGCCGGGGCACCGGTCGTCACCTACTCGATCATCGCCGTCACGGCACTCCTGTGGCTCGTCGGCCTGATCCCCGGCGTCGACCTCGCCCAGCCCCTCGCCTACACCTCCGCGTTCCTGACGCCCGAACACTTCGAGCCGTGGCGGTTGTTCACGGCGACCCTCGTGCACGGGTCGATCTTCCACGTCGGCTTCAACATGTTGACGCTCTGGCTCTTCGGCCGCGTGCTCGAGCCCGCCTACGGCTGGTGGCGATTCCTGCTGCTGTGGGTCGCGGCAGCGCTCGGCGGATCGATGCTCGTGACGATCATCGCGCCCGACACGGCGGTCATCGGTGCCTCGGGCGCCGTCTTCGGGCTCTTCGGCGCCTACTTCACGGTCATGCGCGAGATGCGCATGAACACGACATCGTTGCTCGTGCTCGTGGGTATGAACATCGTCCTCGGATTCGTCGTCCCCGGGATCGCCTGGCAGGCGCACATCGGGGGCCTGCTCGTGGGGCTCGCGGCCGGTTGGCTGCTCGGCCGGGACCGGGCCGATTCGCTCGGCAAGCGGATCCGCGGCGGGGTCGGGGTCGGTGTGCTCGGACTCGTCTGTGCCCTCGTCTCGGTGGCTGTCGTCCAGCTGACGTGAGGGGGCGATGAGACGAAGCGGGCCGCCCGGCGGTGACGGTTCGACGCCTCGCACCGCACGCGAACACGAACGAGCCGCGCGACCATCGGTCGCGCGGCTCGTTCTTTCCACAGGTTCTCCACATCGGTGGAGAATCACACGCGTGTCATTCGGCGACGAACGCCGACGTGCTCGGCGTTGCGGCTATTTCCAGTTCGTCGTCATGAGGAACCCGACGAAGGCGATGCCGAAGCCCACGAGGATGTTCCAGTTGCCGAGCTCCTTGATGGGGAACTCGCCCGTGGAGAGGTAGAAGACGATGATCCAGAGGAACCCGATGATGAGGAACCCGAACATGAGCGGCTTGAACCACACCGGGTTCGCGTTCTCGGGACGTGCCCGGCGCTGACGCTTCTCGGCCGCGGCCGCCGCGGAGGCCGCTGCCGACGCCTGCGATGACGTGTTCTTCTTGCTGCCGGCCGGTGTCTTGACGGCGGCGCCGCCCTTCGCGTTGGCGGCCCCCTTGGCTGCCGCGCGAGCGGCGCGTGCCTTCTCGCGGGCGCGCTCGCGCTCGAGCGCCTTGCGCTCCGCCTCGGTCAGCTTGCGCTTCGACCCCTTGCCCGTGCCGACCGATGCCCGGCCGCCCTTGGCGGACTTCGAGGTGGCGGTCGCGCGTCGGTCGTTCTTCGCGTTCCGCGAGTCGGATCGCTTCGAGGCCGGCGTCGCGCTCTCGGCGCGATCGTCCTCATCGAGGTCGTCGTAGTCGTCGTACTCGTCGAGGTCCTCGTCCTCGAGATCGTCCTCGTCCTCGTCCTCGAGGTCTCCTTCGTCGAAGTCGTCCTCGTCGTCGTCCGGGTCGAGGTCCTCGTCGTCGTCCTCGGCCAGGTCGTCCTCGGCCAGGTCGTCGTCGGCCAGGTCGTCTTCGTCCTCGTCGAGATCGTCGTCCTCGTCGAGGTCGTCTTCGTCCAGGTCGTCGTCCTCGTCGAGGTCGTCGTCTGGGTCCAGGTCGTCGTCCTCGTCGAGGTCGTCGTCCGGGTCCAGGTCGTCGTCCTCGTCCACCACCGCGTCGTCGAGGTCCTCGATGTCCTCCTCGATCGGGTCGGGACTCGTGCGGGCGCGATCGGCGTTCGCGCGATCGCGCGACGTCTTCCGGGCGCGCGAAGGCTTCTCAGTGGGCATGTCGATCATTCTATCTAGAATCGATAGCATGCCCTCTTCCCGCACCCCTTCCGGCGCCGACGGCTCCGACGACGTCGACGGTCTGCCGACGCTGCTCGGCGGCGACGCATCGCCGTCCGACGGGTACGAGCCGCGGGCGGCCGAGCCGGCGCCCGCACTGCCGAGCCGACGCTCCATCCGGCACGCGCGCGCGAAGCCTCGCCCCAAGGTGACCGCCGTCGGGGTCGCGGGTGAACTCCTCCTGACGATGGGGCTCGTCCTGCTCATGTTCGTCGGCTGGAAGTACTGGCTTAACGACCTCATCGTCGGCAACGAACAGAACTCCGTCGGTGCGAGTGTCGAGGAGTCGTTCTCCCGTGACGACGCCGAGAGCTCAGCGCCCGAGTCGACGGTCGACCCCGAGATCGGGATCCCGGTCGGCATCGCGCCGACGGTCACGAACGAACGATTCGCCGTGCTGTACGTGCCCGCCTGGGGTGCCGACTACAGTCGTCCGATCGCCGAGGGCACCGGCTACCACGAGGTGCTCAACCAGAACGTCGGGCACTACGAGGACACGCAGATGCCGGGTGCCGTAGGCAACTTCGCCATCGCCGGCCACCGGCTCGCGTACGGTGCGTCGATGCAGCACATCCACGAGCTGCAACTGGGCGACGAGATCATCATCGGGACGAAGGACGGCTGGTACACCTACACGTATCGTTCCGGCGAGTACGTGGCGCCGACGCAGATCGACGTCCTCAATCCGATCCCACGCGTCCCGACGGGCGAGGAGAGCGGGGGGACGCTCGGCCTCAACGAGGACGAGCAGTCCGCGGACGCGCCCGCGGTACCGACGCCACCCGCCGGGCTCGGAACCGATCGGATCCTCACGCTCATGAGCTGCAATCCGTTCTGGTCGACCGCCGAGCGCATCATCGCCTACGCGACGTTCGCGCACTTCACCGCACGCGCGGACGGCCCGCCCGAACAGATCGCCCAGGCGGTCGCGAACGGGGGCGGTTGATGTACGGCGCCCTCTGGCGGGTCCTGCCGGGCCCGTGGCCCGTGAAGTTGCTCATCGTGCTCGTGCTCGTCGCCGCGATCCTGTACGGGCTCGTGTACTGGGTGTTCCCGTGGGTCGATTCGCTCCTCGAGCAGGAGAGCGACGTGACCGTCGGTATGGGGCTCCTCGGCATCTCGTAACCGTCACCGCGTGCCGGGCTCCGTGCGGCTGTGACGGCGACCGCCATCAGCCGACCTCCGACCGTCGTCAGCCGACCGCCGGCGTGACGGAAGCCCGTCGCTCGGCAGGGACGTCGGCGGCGACGGGCTCGCGCCGATACCGCAGCGGGTGGAGACGGTAGACGGTGGGAACGCTTGCACGCCGTCACCCACGCATCAAGTCACTCTCGCGCGTCAGGTTGGAGGGGTGCCCGCCCGGCTCGCCCGCTGGGTCGACGGGCGACGACCGGAACACACGAGTGTCCCGTCCGAAGACCGTCACGAGGTGACGGACTCCGGGTCACCGCACCGAGTGCGTCAGGTGTGGGGCGGCGAGGGCGGTGCCGTCGTCTCGGGCGTCTTCGGGGCACCGCTGCAGTACGTGATCGTGACCGTCGAGTGCTGGGGGACCGAGCCCGCGGCCTCCGACATGTTCACGACCGTCTGGTCGTCGTCGGCGGGACAGTTCGGGTCCTCCACGACGATCGCCTGCAGCCCGAGCGTGCGGAGCTTGTCCTGTGCCTGGCTGAGCGGCATCCCGCGGAGATCATCGAGGGTCACGTTCCCCGACGAGACGACGATGTTGATCGACGTCCCAGGTGCGACCTGCGAACCGCTCGGGGGATCCGACTTGATGATCGTCCCGGCGGGTGCCGTGGCGGAGTCCTGCGAGGTGATCGTCCCGAGCGAGAGCCCGGCGTTCTCGAGCGCCGTGCGCGCCTGATCCTCGGTCATCCCGTCGATGTTCGGCATGGGGATGGCCGACGGGCCCGACGAGACCAGGACCGTGACGGTCGTGCCCTTCGTCACGGTGAGGCCCGCCTCCGGGGTCGTCGAGATGACGACGCCCTCGGGGACCGTGTCGCTCGTCTCCGTCTGACGCGTGGGTTCGAGCTCGGCGAGACGGATCGCCGCCTCGGCCTCCTCCCACGTCTGCCCGACGACATCGGGCATGTCCGAACTCGTCGCCGGGAGCGGATCGACGCCACCGAGATTCCCGACCCAGATGATGACCGCGATCACGATGACGACGAGCAGCGCGGCGGACCCCCAGATCCACATCGCGGGCGGGCGCCGCTGCACCTGGGGCGCGCGGTCGTCGGTCTCGGACAGTGCGGCGAAGGCCGACTCCGTCTGGTCGACGGACGTGGGCGCCGCACCGAAGAGCTGCGTGTCGTCGCTCGGGTCGTCGGCCGTCGCGAAGGCCGGCATCGTGCCCTGTGCGGCGAGTTCGAGGTCGCGTCGGAACTCGGAGGCCGACTGGAAGCGCGCGTCCCGGTTCTTCGCGAGCGCTCGCAGTACGACCGCGTCCATGGCCGGCGACACATCCGGATTGATCTGGCTCGGCGGGACCGGCTTCTCGGTCACGTGCTGGTACGCGACGGCCACGGCGGAGTCGCCCTGGAACGGCACCTTCCCCGTGAGCATCTCGTAGAGCACGATGCCGGCCGAATACAGGTCGCTTCGCCCGTCCACCTGCTCGCCCTTCGCCTGCTCGGGCGAGAAGTACGAGGCGGTGCCGAGGATCGCCGTGGTCTGGGCGATCGTGCCCGCCGTGTCGGAGATCGCACGTGCGATACCGAAGTCCATCACCTTGACCGTGCCCTCGGGCGTGATCTTGATGTTCCCCGGCTTGATGTCGCGGTGCACCACGCCCGCGCGGTGCGAGTACTCGAGCGCGGTGAGGATGCCCGACATGTAGCTCACGACCTTGTCGATCGGGAGCGGCGCATCCATCATGATGTCGCGGAGTTGTTCGCCTTCGATGTACTCCATGACGATGTACGGGACGATGAGCTCGTGTCCGTCGGCGCGGATGAAGGTGTCTTCACCGGCATCGAACACGCGGACGATCGTGGGGTGCGTCATGCGCGCCGCGGCCTGCGCCTCCTGGCGAAACCGCGACCGGAAGTCCGGCTCGCCGGCGAGCGACGTGGAGAGCAACTTGACTGCGACACGACGACCGAGCCGTTCGTCGGTGCCGAGGTACACCTCGGCCATGCCGCCACGCCCGACCCGGCGACCGATCTCGTACCGACCGGCCAGGGTGCGCTCACCTTGGATCAACCTGCGCGCTCCTCACTCCCGTTCGCATGTCACCGCGGGCGGGACAACCGTTCAGCTTCCGATACTAACCGTTCCGTGCCGAGCGGATGTGGGAAAGCCTGACCCTCGGTCCGCACCGAGTGGCGATCAGTCGTGGACGGTCCGACCCTCGCCGCTCCCGCTGCCCTGCTCTTCGGTGTTCGACGGCTGGGGGGGACTCGTGGCGGGCGTCTGGTGCACGTCCACCGTGGTCTCCGGCGAGCTGCCGCTGCTCGTGTTCCCGCACACCGCCTCGTACGAGACGGTCAACGCCGTGGAGCCCTGGTCGATCGCGACGGAGATGCTCGTCCCGGTCACCTCGGTGCCGTTGTTGGACGAGCCGCCCGAGACGTGGACGACATAGTGCGAGAGCGCCTGGCCGGGCGGGCACTGGTAGGACGGCCAGCTCACGTTCGCCTGCGTCCCGTTCTGGTTCACCGTGATCGACGGTGCGCTCGTGGGCGCGTCCGGGCTCGCGATCTCGTCGTAGACCGTGACGGTGACGGTCGCTCCGGGCGACAGCGTGCCGGTCGGGTTCACCGCCGAGACGGTGTTCACCTGGTCCTGGCTCGGCGCCGCGGCACCGACGGAGCGTTCGGGGACGAGGCCGAGTGCGGACAACTTCGACGAGGCCTCTTCGTAGGTGAGGCCGATGTACTGGCCCTCGGAGATCGTGATCGTCGTCGCGGTCGGCGTCTGCGTCTGCGTCTGGGTGGGCGTCGCGGTCGTGGCCGCGGTCGTCGCCGCCGGCGTCCCGCCGCGGATGACCGCCCAGATGATCGCCGCCGCGATGGCGACGACGGCGATGGATGCGATGAGCACCCACACCCAGACGGGGACCTTCTTCTTCTCCGTGTCCGCGCGTTGCTCGGGGCGTTCGACGAGCGCGTCGTCGTCCTTCGGGGTGTCGATGAGGGTGTCGAAGCCCGTGGGGTCCGCGTACGCGGTCGTGGCCTGCGTGTCGGGTCGCCCCGGCGCCGCGCCGAGCACCGTCGTGCGGGCGTCGTCGTTCAGCAGCTGGGTGCGGTCGAGCGGCGCCGTCGCGTCGGGCACCTCGCCGCCGGCGACGGCGGGCACGAAGTGCGCGGCCTTCGCGACGTCACCGTCGCGAAGCGCGCGGGCTGCACGGCCCATCGCCTCGATGGTCGACGGGCGCTCGTCGGGGTTCTTCGCGAGCGCACACATCACGAGATTCCGGACGGGCTCCGGCACCGTGACGGGCAGCTCCGGCGGCTCGTCGTTGATGTGCGCCATCGCGATCGCGACCTGCGACTCGCCCGTGAACGGGCGACGACCCGAGAGGCACTCGTACGCGACGATGCCGAGCGAGTAGATGTCCGTCGACGGGGAGGCGGGGTGACCCGACGCCTGTTCGGGCGACAGGTACTGGACCGTCCCCATGACCTGCCCGGTCGCGGTGAGTGGCACCTGGTCTGCGATGCGCGCGATACCGAAGTCGGTGATCTTCACGCGCCCGTCGGGGGTGATGAGCAGGTTGCCGGGCTTGATGTCCCGGTGCACGAGACCCGCGTTGTGGGCGGCCTGCAGCGCGGACGCCGTCTGCGCGACGATGTCCATGACCTTCGGCGCGGGCAGGACACGCTCACGCTCCAGGATGTTCGAGAGCGCCTCGCCGGGCACGAGCTCCATGACGAGGTAGGCGGAGCCGTTCTCCTCGCCGTAGTCGTAGACGTTCGCGATGCCCTCGTGGTTGACGAGCGCGGCGTGCCGGGCCTCGGCGCGGAAGCGCTCGAGGAAGCCGGGATCACCCATGTATTCGTCTTTGAGGATCTTGATCGCGACCGTCCGGCCGATCACCTGATCGGTCGCCTGCCACACCTCTCCCATGCCGCCGATGGCGATGCGGGAGGAGAGCTTGTACCGATCTCCAAACGAAACCCCTGGAGCTGGCCTCATCCGTCAAGCACCGCCTTCATCACTTGCTGTCCAATCGTCGCGGCAGACCCGTTCCCGGTACCCGACTGCCCCATGCCCCCGCCGTCCTCGAGGACGACCGCCACGGCGATGTGCGTCGTGTCCGTGGCGACGAATCCGGTGAACCAGAGCGAGTATGGCTCGTCGTCACCGTTCTCGGCCGTGCCGGTCTTTCCTGCCACGTCGACGCCGTCAATTCTTGCATTACTCGCGACGCCACTGCTCACGGATCCGATCATCATCGATTCGAGTGCGGACGCCGTCTCCGCGCTGAACGCGCGGCCGAACTCCGAGACCTGCTGGCCCTGCAGCTCGCGCAGGTCCGGTGTGAGCACGCTCTCGACGAGCGTCGGGTTCATGACGACGCCGCCGTTCGCGATCGCGCCCGAGACGAGGGCCATCTGCAGCGGGGTGGCGCGCACATCGAACTGCCCGAAGCCCGTGAGCCCCGTCTGTGCATCGTCCAGGGGCCCGTCAGGGTAGATGCTCGCGCTCGCCGTCATGGGCACCTTGAACTCGTGCCCGAAACCGAGCTTCTCGGCCATCGCGCGGATCTTGTCGTCACCGAGCTGCACCGCGAGCTGGGCGAACGGGATGTTGCACGACTGCTCGATCGCGATGCGCAGGTTCGTCGTCTCACCGGACCCGCACGGGCTCCCGTGACTCGGGTTGTTCACGACCGCCGTCGAGCCGGGAAGGGTCCACGTCGCCGGGTTCTCGAGGGGCGAGTCGGGGGTCGCGATGCCCTCCTCGAGCGCCGCCGCGGCGATCACGAGCTTGAAGACCGACCCCGGCGGGTTCATGTCGCCACCGATCGCGCGGTTCTGCAACGGCCCGTTCGGGTCGGCGAGGAGCTGGTTGTAGGTGTCCAGCACCTGCTCCTGGTCGGGCCCGGACAATCCGTTGGGGTCGTAACCGGGCGTCGAAACCATCGCGATGATGGCGCCCGTCGCCGGGTCGAACGCGACGACCGAACCGCGAAGGTCGCCGAGTGCGTCGTAGGCCACCTGCTGGGCGTTCGCGTTGATCGTGAGCTCCACCGCGGCGCCCGCGGGGGTCTGTCCCGTGAAGAGTCGGTTGAGGCCGGCGAAGAACTGCGAATCGCTCTTGCCCGACAGCTCGGCGTTCATCGCGTCCTCGATGCCCGTCGACCCCTGCGTGTACGTGTAGTACCCCGTGACGGCCGAGTAGAGCGGGCCGTTCGCGTAGCTTCGCTGATAGCGGTACATGTTGTTGACCGGGTTCGACGAGGCGATGGGCGTGCCGTCGATGAGGATGGGGCCGCGCTCGATCTCGTAGTCGGCGAGCTGCGAACGGCGGTTCTCGGGGCCGTTCGCGAGGTTGTTCACCTGGAAGACCTGAATGGTCGTCGTCGAGATGAACAGCGCCAGGAACATGCCCAGCACGGCGACGCCGACGATTCGGATGTTTCGGTTCATTCGCGGTCCTCCACCGGGGTCTGGCGGACGGTGTCGCTCAATCGGAGCAGGATCGCGACGATGATCCAGTTCGCGAGGAGGCTCGATCCGCCCGCCGCGAGGAAGGGCGTCGTGAGTCCCGTGAGCGGGATGACGCGGGTCACGCCACCCACGACGATGAACACCTGCCAGGCGATCGTGAACGAGAGGCCCATCGCGAGCAGTCGCCCGAAATCGTCGATGCCCTGGTGGCCGATGCGGAAGCCGCGCGCGACGAGGATGAGATAGAGGCTGAAGATGACGAACAGGCCCGCGAGCCCGAGCTCCTCACCGAGGGCGGAGATGATGAAGTCGCTCTCCGCGACGGGCGTGATGAGCGGGCGCCCCTGGCCGAGTCCCTGCCCGATGAGCCCGCCGTTCGCGAGACCGTAGAGGCTCTGCAGCAACTGGTAGCTGCCGCCGCTCGCATCGATCATCTCGGGGTCGAACGGATCGAGCCACGCGTGGACGCGGAAGTTGACGTAGCCCATGAAGTTGTACGCGAGCACGCCACCGATCGCGACGAGGACGAGCCCGATGACGATCCAGCTGATGCGCCCCGTCGCGACGAACATCATGACGAGGAACAGGCCGAAGTAGAGCATCGACGTGCCCAGGTCGCGCTGGAACACGAGCACGCCCATGCACACGGCCCATACGACCATGATCGGCGCGAGGTCGCGCAGGCGGGGGAACTGGATGCCGAGGAACTTCGTGCCGACGACCGAGAGCGTCTCGCGGGCGGTCACGAGGTAGCCGGCGAAGAACACGGCGAGCGCGATCTTCGCGATCTCGCCGGGCTGGAAGTTGAACGGGCCGATGCTGATCCACACGCGAGCGGCCGCGTCGTGGTCGCCGAGGCCCGGAACGAGCGGCAGCAGCAGGAGGAGGATCGCGAGCGCCATGCTGATGTACATGAACCGCAGCAGGACGCGGTGGTTCTTGAGCAGGAACAGCACGATGATCGCCATGACGACCCCGACGGCCGTGTAGATCATCTGGGCACTCGCGAAACCGGACTCCTCACCTGCGGCGACGTGCGCGAGGTCGAGGCGGTACAGCATGCTGATGCCGATGCCGTTGAGGGTCATTGCGATGGGCAGGATGAACGGGTCGGCCTGCGGCGCGATGAAGCGCAGGACGATGTGTACGCAGAACGTGAGCGCCGCGATGATCGCGGGCATCGTGATGACGTTGAAGTCGAAGCCGCCGGACGCGCCGAGCTGCACGAGGAGGATCGCCGCGAAGAAGATCGCGACGGCGAAGACGAGCAGCGCGAGCTCGAGATTGCGCAGCCCCTGCGTGGAGCGTCGCCGACCACCCGGCACGCGGACGCGCGTGTCGGGTGCGGCGGCGAGGTCAGGCGTCGACGGCACTTCGCAACCGTTCCACGACGTCGCGGGCGTCCTCGAGGCTCGTGGCGGTGATGCCCACCTCGACCTGCCCGCGCTGGTAGTCAGCGATGTGATTCACGGGGATGTCGGTGACCTCGACGACGTGGCTCAGCTCGATGGGGCCGAGGGGCTGCTGGACGCCCTGGTAGATCGCCACGTAGCCGTCGCTCTCGGCGACAAAGTACTGCTCCTGGGTCCACGCGTAGGACAGGGCGCCGGCGCCCGCGAGTGCGCTCACGAAGAGGAGGATGCCGACGAGCCAGCTCACCTGACGGACTCGACGCCGCTTGCGGTCGTCCGCGATGAGGCGATCGAGGAACTCGTCGGTCGGGGGGACGAACTCCTCGTCCTCCGGGCGCGAACCGGCTCGACGCAGGGGGTGCAGGAGGTTCGGGATGAGCTGTGACTGGCGGCGCTGCCGCTTGGACGCGTAGCGGAGCGGGTTCGCGGCGGAACCGACGAGTTTCGGTTCCAGCGGTTCGAGCTGCGTGTCACCGATCTCGAGCACGACGACCGTCACGTTGTCGGGTGCGCCGTTGTCGAGTGCGAGCTGCACGAGCTCGTCGGCCACCTCACGGCTCGAGAGGCTGACGGAGTTGCGGAGTGTCGCGGCGATGCGCGATTCGTCGACGTAGCTCGACAGGCCGTCGGAGCAGAGCAGCCATCGGTCACCGATGACGGCGTCCGTCACGAACGTGTCGATCTCCGGCTCCGTCTCGACGTCGCCGAGCACGCGCATGAGCACCGAGCGCCGCGGGTGGACGAGTGCCTCCTCGGGTGTGATCCGCCCCGCGTCGACGAGCCGCTGGACGAACGTGTGGTCGACGGTCTCCTGCGTGAGCTCGGACTCGTGGAACCGGTAGACGCGCGAATCGCCGATGTGTGCGAGGACGAGCTTGTCGCCGACGAGGGAGATCGCATCGCTCGTCGTGCCCATGCCGCGCAGTTCGGGGTGTTCGTCGACGGCATCGGCGATCTGCCGGTTGCCCTCGACGAGGAGGCGCGCGAGGCCGTTCTCGGCGTCGTCGGTCGTCGGGAACGCGACGTCGTTCTCGGCGACGTACTTCGCGACGATCGCGCTCGCGACGTCGCCGCCGGCGTGTCCGCCCATACCGTCGGCGACGAGGAAGACGTGTTCGCCGACGAAGGCGGAGTCCTGGTTGTTGGAGCGGACCCGGCCGACGTGGGAGACGGCGCTCGCGCGCGCGATGATGGTCATGTCAGCGGAGCTCGAAGGTGGTCGTTCCGATGCGGACGGGGGTGCCGCGGCCGATGCGCGTCGAGCCGGTGATGCGCTCGCCGTCGACGTAGGTGCCGTTCGTGGAGTTCTGGTCCTCGATCACCCAGTCGTCGTCCCAGCGCACGAGGCGTGCGTGGTGGGTCGAGGTGTAGTCGTCCTGGATCACGAGTCCGCTGTCCCGCGCGCGCCCGATCGTGAGCGGCTCGTTCGCGAGCGGGATCTCGAGGCCGCGGCGCGGACCCGAGGTGACGACGAGGTGGACCGTGCGGGGGCTCGTGGCGGTTGCCGTGCGGCGAGGTGCGGGCGCGGCGGCGGGCTGGTTGCCGTGCGGCGGCGTCGCGGTCGGCGCCTGGTCGGCGGCGCCGAAGGTCTGCTGCAGCGACTGCTGCTCCATGCGGCGCTGGTACTCGCTCGCGCGCGTCCCGAACAGGTCGCTGCGCAGCGCATAGATGATGGAGAAGACGAAGATCCACAGCACGGCGAGGAAGCCGAGCCGCAGAACGAGGAGCGTCAGTTCACTGGTCACACGCGACCTCGCTGGGTGGGAAGGTATCCGGTCTCGTCGCTCGGCGGCGCCTGCGGGACGACTCGGAAGGTGAAGGCGTGACGGCCGATCTCGATGACCGAGTCGGGTTCGAGCGCGGCGCGCGAGATGTTGCGCCCGTTGAGCTTCGTGCCGTTGGTCGAGCCGAGGTCGCGGACGCCTGCACGTTTGCCGTCCCACACGATCTCCGCGTGCTTGCGGGAGGCACCCGAGTCGCTGATCGTGATGTCGGCGTCGGAGCCGCGTCCGATGATCGTCGAGCCGGTGCGGAGGTGGACGCGTTCGCCGTCGAAGTCGAGCACCGGCGTCCAGGCGACCTGCCCCTGCACGCTGCGCGCGTCGATGTCGAGCTGCCCCTCGGCGAGCGAGTCGTCCTCGAGGAGTTTGATGCTGAGGCCGCCCGCGAACTGGTAGTGCTGGCTGGCCGCGTGCTGCTCGACGACACGGAGGAGCTCGTCGGTGAGGCTCGTACCGAGGCCGGTCATGCGCTCGTAGTCGGCCGGGCTGAGGTTCACGTGGAACCGGTTCGGGACGAGGATGCGCTCGCGCGAGACGACCTGTGCCTTGGTGTCCAGGGCGCGCTTGAGGGCTGCACTGATCTCGACCGGCTGCAAGCCGGAGCGGAAGGTCTTGGCGAACGCACCGTTGAACAGGCGTTCGAGACCTCGCTCGAATTTGTCGAGGATTCCCACATGACTCCCGGGTCTCGCGTGGTCGGTCGGTACGGCGTGATCCCCGATCCTCCGGCAGGGTCGTTCGGGGCTGTCGCTCACGTCCGTCTCGAGACGGCGTCCGCGTGGGTGACGACGGACACGGCCTCGGAAAAGGGTCACGTCATGGTAGCCGCTACGGCGACGAAACCCATATTCAGGAAGGCGCGTCGGTCCACGCGAACCGCGCGCCGGTGCCGAAGGACGCCGCTCGGCGCACGGCACGGACGCGCGCCGGAGAACGCCGGCGAGCGCGCTGGGACCACGCGGCCGAGCACGGTCCGGACATCGCCCCCCTGCCACCCATCCAGCATCAAGCCGGGTTGTTGCTACCGGGCCTCAGGCCCGGTAGCAACAACCCGGCTTGATGTGCGGCGTCCGGAGGGTATGACCGGACGCGTTCGCGGCGATGCGTCACGAGTCGGGCGGGTGTCATGAGGGAGGGTCGTGGTCGAGCGGGGTGGGCGTGGTCGAGGGCAGGGTTTTGGCCAAGGGGAGGCGGTGTTCGAAGGGAGGGCCGTTGTCGCGTGGCGGGCGTGGTCGGGCGTGGCGGGCGTGGTCGGGCCGTGGGCGTGGTCGAGCGGGGTGGTCGGAGTCTGATAGAGTCTCCGGGTTAGCGCGCGAGTGGCGGAATAGGCAGACGCGCACGGTTCAGGTCCGTGTGCCCGAAAGGGCGTGGGGGTTCAACTCCCCCCTCGCGCACCACGCAGAGAGCAGCCCCCGTTCCCGGTTCCGGGAACGGGGGCTTTTCTTCGCCCCCGGCTCACGCACTGCCCCGCGCCCCGATGACCGCGTGTGGCGCGGCAACCGGCGCGTTCCCAGTTGCACGCGGTGAGCTTGACGCATGACCACGGCCGCGCTGTCCTTCGACGAGTACTGGCGACTCTATTTCCCCGACCTCCTCAGCCCCCTCGCCGAGGACGACCGGCGGATGATCGTCGAGCTCCTCGCGAGCGCCTACCTCGACGGCGAACTGCCGGGCCGCGAGACGGTGCAGCGTGTCGTCGAGGTCGAACGCGGCGACATCACCGAGGGCCAGTACCGGGCATGGGCGATCGACGTGGACGGTGACGGCGTCGAACTCGTGATCGACCGTCTCCGTGACCGCGAGGCGACCGAGTCGACGAGGGGCCGCGACCTCGGGATCCTCGCCGGGTTCGACTACTCCGACGCCTTCGCCGCACGCGTCCGCGCCGTCGGGGCCGACGGCGTCCTCACCGCGGACGAGGTCCGCGACGTGCTGCAGACGAGCCTTCGCAACCCGCCCTTCCCCGCGCTCCGCGACCGGCCCGCCGACGTGCCCGATCTGGGGTTCGCCCGCGTACTGCTCGTGGGGGACCGCAAGGACGGCACGGTGCCGAACATCGACCCGGACGATGGGGCAGCCACCGACGGGCCCGCGCTCCCACCCGGGGACTGACCCGACCGGGGGTCCGCGTCCCGTCCGGCACGGACCGCGAGTTCCGTTCCCCGACCCGGACGAAGGTGGTCGATATACCGCCGTGGTCAGCTCGAGACCGTCGTCCCGTCCCCGTCCCCGTCCCCGTCCCCGTCCCCGTCTCCGACCGCGGGCCGCGCGCACGCCGTCCCCGGAGTTGCATCACCGTCACGGCGAGCGCGCGAAGATCCTGAGCGTTCGCTGCGTCCACAACGTTATCCACCGTGTTGTCCACAGGCTGGGGATATCCGACACGCCCGGGCAGGACGACGTGCGCGCTCGCGAGCGCCCGCGCGTCCGAACCGTCGGGCGCTCGCTCCCACGGTGTGCGCGACCGTGCTCGGATCGGTGCCGATCCGTCGCCTCAGCCCGCGTTCTGGTGGTCTGCCGTGCGCGACATCACGACGATCGTCGCGACGAGCAGTAGGGCATTGAGCCCCACCACCGTGGCCATGACGGATTCGATGAACACGTGCATCCCGAACCTCCCTGTTCGCGCGCGGACCGCACGCCCGTGTGTCACACGATGGTCGTCGTGGCGGGTTCGGACGAGGTGGACGACACCTCCGTGTTGGGTGGAAGACGACGACCGATGGATCCTGGTCGCCGAGCCGGAGCCAGGTGGAGTCGGCGGCCCGCCCATCGTCTGCGCAACCAGCGGTCGTGGCTCGCGATGACGAGGGTTCCCGGCCAGCCGGCGAGGGCGCGCTCGAGGTCGTCCACGAGCGCGAGCGCGAGGTGGTTGGTGGGCTCGTCGAGAAGGAGGACGTCCGGCGGCTCCGCGAGCGTGATCGCGATCGCGAGCCGTCGTCGCTGGCCGGGCGAGAGCTCGCCGACCGGACGGCCGAGATCACGGGGCTCGAGCAGCCCGGTCGTCGCGGGACCCGGCGTCGCCCCACGGGTGGCGAGGTCGAACTCGTCGCCCGCGCTGCGTGTGAGGTCGCTCCATGCGTCGTGTTGTTCGAGCCGGCGAACGGTGACGCCGTGCACGAGCTCGAGCGTGCCCGTGTCCGGTGCGAGTCGGTCGCCGAGGAGCGCGAGCAGCGTCGACTTGCCCGCCCCGTTCGGCCCGGTGACGAGGAGGTGCTCGCCCGCTCCGAGCGTCAGGTCGAGGGGTGACAGGCGCCCGTCGACACCGACCCCCTCGGCACGCACCACGACCTCGTCCGAACTCGCCGCGCCCGCGTCGAGCGGGCCGAAGCGCAGCGGCACGGGAGGGGGGTCGATCTGTTCGCGTTCGAGTGCGGCGAGCCGTGCCCGGGCGGCGTGCACGCGACCGCCCTGCGTCTTGGCGGCGCGATCGGCGTAGAACTTCGCCGTGATCCGCCCCTCCGACTTCGACGTCGAGCGGTGGAAGATGTCCGACTCGCGGACGCCGATGGCGGCCTCGATCTCGGCGCGCTCCTCCTCCTGCGCCGCGTAGCGCTCGGCCCACCGGCGCCGAGCACGCTCGCGCTCGACGAGATACGCACTGAAGCCACCCGACGAGGCCGTGCCCTGCCGGTCACCGCCGGCACCGTGCGGATCGAGCGCCCGATCGAGGTCGACGAGCCCCGTCATCGCCTCGTCGAGGAACCACCGGTCGTGGCTCGCGACGAGCACGGAGCCCGGCCACGCCGTCAACTCGGCGACGAGGAAGTCCACGGCGGCATCGTCGAGATGGTTCGTCGGCTCGTCGAGGAGCAGTGCGTCCGGACGTCCGAGCAGCGTCACGGCGAGGTGCACGCGCCGCCGTGTGCCCCCGGAGAGGCTCGCGAGCGGGCGATCGAGCGGGACGTCGCCGAGCCCGAGCGAGGCGAGCACCGTCGCGACGCGCGCGTCGACGCTCCACGGATCGTCGCGTTCCACTGCGGCGAGCGCGTCGTCGTAGGCGGTGGCGACCGCCTCGTCGTCCGGATGCTCCGCGAGTGCCGCGGCGCTCGACTCGAGCCGGGTGACGAGCGCGCGCACGGGCGCGATGGCGTGCTCGACGACATCGCCGAGCGTCGTTCCCTCGGGCTCCTCGTGCTCCTGCAGCAGAACACCGAGGGATGCGGGGCGGACGAGATCGCCGCCGAGCGGCTCGAGCTCACCGGCGACGAGCCGCACGAGGGTCGACTTGCCCGCGCCGTTCTCGCCGATGAGTCCGATCCGTTCGCCCGGCGAGACGGTCAGGTGCACGTCGCGCAGGACGCGTCGGGTGGGGTCGGCCGGATAGGCGTATGAGAGTCCGTCGATGCGGAAGTGTCGTTGCGTCGAGAGTGCGCCGTGCGACGGCATGGGGTTCCTGTTCGTTCGATCGAGTTCCCGCCGGGCACCGAGGGCCACCACGAGAGGGTGACCGGGCCGCGGACGCGGGAGAGGTCGAGTTCACAGGAACATGCGCACAATCCTGCGGTGGCCCGCGACGGGTGTCAAGTGGCGTCGGCCCGTCGCACGTTCGTGTGCCGCCGATCGGTGGGGCTGGCGAGGCGTGGCTCCGGGTGCCATGATCGAGGCGTCCCCCAGACCTCGCCCGCTCACCGTCGGGCGTGTCCGCGTCGGCTCGTCCGGCGATGCTCCGCCGACGCCGACCCCGCGGCGTCGTCTTCACCGAGTCGACGGTCGTCGAACGCCGTGCCGCTGCGCGACGGCGCACGGTCGACCGTCGTGCCCTGCCCCCGAGGACCCCCATGCGACCCGACGACGACGCGACGACCCCGATCGATTCCCCGTGGAACCGGACCGACCCACGACTGTCGCAGGACAGCCCGACGGACGAGCGGTACCGCTCCGCGTTCGCGCCGCAGTTCGGGCGGCCGCCGGAATTCACTGCGGCATCGATGTCCGCTGACGCGTCGCAACGGATCGACGCCCCGTGGTCGGTTCCGAACGGCTCGATGGACGGTTTGGCCGGGCTCGACTTCGCTCGTTCCCCCGCCCCGGTCGCTCCGACCGTGCGCTCGCGGACGCCCCTGTTCGTCGTCCTGGGGTGCGCCGCCGTGGTCCTCCTGCTGGCCCTCGTCGGTGGCTCGATCTCGGCGACCCTCTTCGGTCTCCTGCTCTTCCTCGGTGCGATCGGCACGTTCGTCGTGCGCTTCCTGATCGGCGCCGTTCGCGCGCTGGCCGCCGGGCGCGGTGGCGAGCGACGCCTGCTGGGACGGACCGGAATCGCGTCGCTCGCGATCGGCGGCGCGAGTCTCGCGGTCCTGATCGCCGGCGTCGCGATGGCCCCCACGACCTCGGCCCCCGCGCCGATCGCGGCGCCCGTCCCCACCGTCAGCGAGGTCGCCGAGCAGCTCGCCACCACGGCGCCCCCCGTCGAGACGGCGCCTCCCACGACCGAGGCCCCCGTCCCCGCGCCGATCGCCGATCCCGTCGAGGACGAACCCGCTCCGCAACCGGAGGTCCCCGTCGCTCCGGAGCCGTCGCAGCCCGAGGAACAGACGGAGGACGAGGCCGCGCCCCCGGCCAGCGTGTACTACTCGAGCTGTGCCGATGCGAAGGCGAGCGGCGCCGCACCGCTCCACCGCGGCGAGCCCGGCTACCGCTCGGGTCTCGATCGCGACAACGACGGGGTCGCCTGCGAGAACTGACCCTTCCCGCATCGACGTCGTCCGGCGCGCCCGCGGCCACGGGATGTCGTGTGGTTCCCGCGTGCATGCGGAGGGCACGGGGGTGACCGTGGCATCGTGGTCCGGTCGGGTCGAGACCACGACGGGGGGCACACATGGACATTCGCGTCGACGAGGCGAGCGACGTGCCCGCCTTCGCACAGATTGTCGCGGAGGTGGAGCGCATCGCAGGAGCCGGGCACGTGGCCGGAGAGCGTCTGCCGACGGTTCGCGCGCTCGCGACGACACTCGGCGTCGCGCCGGGCACGGTCGCGAAGGCCTATCGCACGCTCGAGGCGGAGGGCGTGATCGAGACGCGCGGACGTCAGGGGTCGTACGTGCGTGACGTGGTCGAGGATCCCGAGCGTGCGGCGCGACGCGCGGCGAGGGCGTACGTGCGGCGACTCGGTGAACTCGGGATCGACGGGGCATCCGCCGTCGAACTCGTCCGCGAGGCCGTCGCGAGCGAGTGAGTGCCGTCCGTCCACGGGGCGGACCGCTCGCGGGGCCACGCTCGCCGGGGCGTGTACGCCGCGCGGTCTACGATGCCGGGACCGATGCGCTGCGCTCCACGTCGCCACGCCCACGTCGCCACGCTCACCGTCGGCGCGAGGTCGTCGGCACGAGGCCGCACGCAGGGGGGCGGCCGCCTCGCGACGGCCGAGCGATCATGAGGAGGTCGATGCACGTGCCCGCCACGGACGGCGATGCGGCCGACGACACGGGCGCGAGCGACGCGGGGCGCGACGCCGTGCCGTGCGACGTGCCGGTCGATGACGGCACCGCCGACGGCACGGGCGCCGACGTGACCGCGTCCGCAGGGGCGGCCCTCGACGTCGCGTCGGAACCGATCGGCGGTGACGCGGCCTGCTGGCTCGCCATGCTGTGTCCGCACTGCGGCGCCGTTCCGGAACGCGGCAGCGACCGGTGCTGGCGGTGTGGTTCGTCCGGCGCCGGGGGTGCGTCGGCATGAGCACGCGGTCGGACGACGGAACCGCTGCCGTCCCGGTGACGACCGGCTGCACATCACGATGCTTCCCAGCTGTGCGAACTACCATCGCGATCGCCGACAACGCCGGGGAGGAACCGTGACCATCGCCGCCGAACCGCAGGGCGTCCCCGTCAAGCGCCCCGCGACGCAGCGCGGGCGCGCCGGTGCCGTCGCCGTGCTCGTCATCGGAATCGTGCTCGTCGTGCTCGTCGCACCGGGGAGCCTCATCGCCGGTCTCGTGTGGACGGCCGTGTCGACCGGCTCGGTCGAGGACGAGCTCGTTCCCGTCGCGCCGACGGGCACGGTGCCGCTGCGCGCAGGTTCCACGGCGTCGATCTATCTGGCCGGTGGGTACGGCAGCTCGGACGTGTCGTGCAGCGTGACGGGGCCGGACGAGGCCGACGTCCCCGTCGTCGCCCTCCGCGGCTCGAGCTCGACGGAGGTGAACGGGATGCGCTACGAGCGGGTGGCCGAACTCCGTGCGCCGCTGGACGGCGACTACCGCTTCGAGTGCCTCGGACCGCCGGCGACGATGGTCTACGCACACCCGTCGTCTATCGGCGCCTCGCTCGTGGTGCCGGTGCTCGTCGGGGTCGGCGCCTCGATCGTGGTCGGCATCTTCGGCCTCGTGCTCGTTGTCGTGGGGATCGTCCGTCTCGTTCGGGTCAATCGGGAACGACGCATGGCGGCCGTGGCGGCGGGGGACGTGGCGAGGTGGGGCGGGCCGCCCGATGCCTCCGGCGGACCACCGCGCTAGCGGTCCGGCCGATGGTCGACGAAACGGCGCCGGTGGTCCGATCGTGGGCCGGTGGTCCGATCGGGGGAACGGCGCCCGGTGCCGACGGAACGAACCGATCGAACGACGAGTGAAACCGCAAGACGAGCGAAGGAGAACGCGAGATGGCGGACGACGACAACGGCACATCCCCGACGCGACACGACGACGCGATCCTGCTCAAGCGGGCCTACGCCGATCCGGCACCCGCCGACGGATTCCGGGTGCTCGTGGATCGGCTCTGGCCACGCGGCCTGTCGAAGGAGCGTGCCGACATCGACCTCCGACTCCCGCACGTCGCGCCGTCCCCCGAGCTGCGGACGTGGTGGGGGCACGATCCCGACCGGTTCGACGAGTTCGCGCACCGGTACCGTGCCGAACTCGCCACGAACCCCGCGCTCGATGAGCTCCTGGCCGTCGTGCGGGAACACCCGGTGGTGACACTCGTCTATGCGGCACACGACCCACATGTGAATCATGCGGTCGTGCTGCGGGACGTGGTCCTCGAGCACCTGTCGGAGGACGCGGCGGGTCGGCGGACCTAGGTGAGGTGGGCGCGCACCGTGCCGTCCTCGCTCGTCCACCCACGCGATGCCGCGTAGGCGATCATCGCGTCGAAATCCCGATCCCATTCGGCGCCGCGGTCGGCGCCGGCCGCCTTGAGCGCGGGGATCGACAACCACGCGTGATCCCCGTCGAGGGTGCCGAGTCCGGCGTGAGCGAGTGCCGCGGCGATCTGCGATCGCGGTGCACCGTCGGCGCGCACGTCGAGTGCGCGCAGGTTCTCGAGGTCCTCGACGCTCGAAGCATCGCCGACGATCCGTACGTACATCGTGTTCCTCCCGTCCCGAGCCGGGCGTGGCCACGGGGGCGGCCGGATCCGTCGCGCGGCGTCTCCGTCAGCGTAGGCGGTAGCGCCGTGAAGCCCCGGGCCGTGCCCCGTGCGGCCCACTTCCGCCGTCGAACACGCCGACGGAACGTGCTCGCGAGGCCGTCCGGATCCCGAGCAATCCACGGTTCGGACCCGAATACCCTGCGTCCGATGGAGGCGCGGCACCTCGTTCGCTTGGTAGCGTTTCAGGACGACGTTACGAACAACCCGGGGGGGGGCACGTGACTGTGACCGACGTTGTGGACCGCGCATCTGCGGTCGGGTGGGGGGCTGCGAGCCGCCCGCCGCGGCGTGCCCTCGGCGGAAGTGATCGCGGCTCGCCCGCGCCCGTGCCGCCGACGATGCCACTGCCCGCAGGGACCTCGATGGCGTACGGCGCCGCCGACACCGCCGGAACGGCGCTCCCGGTCGCCGCCTACCCGGCATCGTCCCCGAAGATGCGCGAGGCCGAGTCCACCGCGAGCGGCATGGTTCCGCTCGTCGGATCGACCGTCGCACCCGCCGGCCCGACGCCGATCGGGCCGACCGCGAGTGCACCTCCCGCGTGGCCGACGCACCCGGCCCCCTGGCCGTCGACGGGTCCGACCGCGACGGCCGGGCCTCTGCCGCACGAGCGACGCGACGCTCCCGCCACGGACCGCGCACGCCGCGACGAACCGAACGGCTACACAGCGGGTGCTGCGCCCTGGCCCAGCACCGGGGCGCAGCGGAACGACGCTCGCGGACGCACCCAGGTGGGACCGAACGGTGTCGTCGTGTCGGTGAGCAGGCAGCCCGGGGGGCGTGGCCGTGGCGGACGCGAGGCCGGCGCGACGGTGACGCACATCGCGCAGGCGGCGAGCGCCGCCGAGCGTTCGGTGCAGCCCACGGCTCCCGCGCCACGGCTGTGGGGCGCGCGCCGTGGTGCGCGAGTCGAATCGCACATCGCTCCCGTGTACGCACCGGAGCACGGCTACGCGACACCGCAGTTCGAGTCGACCCCGAACGCGGCGCCCGAACCCGCGCAGCATGCGGCGGCTGCACCGCAGTCGCCGCAGCCGGCCGCACCCGCGGAACCGTACGGCAGTCTTCCGCTGTGGGGCGCGCCGGCCTCGTCCGTCGCACCGACGGCCGCCGAACCGGCGCCGGACCGGGTCGCGCCGGATCGGGTCGCGCCGGATCGAGTCGACGGGGCACCAGGCGCGGGCCCGATGCGCGAGCCTGCCACGGCCGCCCCTCCCGTCGGCACCGTCGGCGGCGTGCAGCCGCAATCGGCCGGTGGCTTCGCGCGACTCACGCGTGCCACCGGCGCGACCGAGCCGTTCGCCATCACGAAGGACCGCGTCGTGCTCGCCGCAGCGATCGCGCTCGTCGTGCTCGCGGCGTTCGGCATCGCGTCCGGCGTCCTCACCACGGCGCTCTCGACCGTGAGCCCGACCGCGTACCTGACGGCGACGTGGATGCTCGACTTCCTCGTCGCCGTGGTCGCGCTCATCGCGTCGTTCCTCGGCGTGGTCGGGTTCCTCCGCACCGAACGCACGAACCTCATCGCGTTCGGTGCCGGTGCGGCCGGGGCGTTCATCGCGGTTCTGCAGGTCACGGCACTCATCCTGTCGATGGTGCAGACGGCGATCTTCCGCTGAACGTCGATGAGCAACCGGTGGTCGACGACGCGGTTCGCGCGCGGGATCTAGACTCGTGCGTGTGAAAGCGCTCCTGCTCGAGAACATCCACCCCAACGCCGAACGAATGCTCACCGCACGCGGGATCGAGGTCGAGACGCGGAAGGGCGCACTCGACCCGGGCGAGCTGTCGTCGGCGCTCGAGGGTGTGGAGCTGTTGGGCATCCGCTCCAAGACGCGCGTGACGGCCGAGGTGCTCGCCGCGAACCCCCAGCTGCTCTCGGTCGGCGCGTTCTGCATCGGGACGAACCAGATCGACCTCACCACGGCCGCCGAGCGCGCCGTCGCGTGCTTCAACGCGCCCTATTCGAACACGCGCAGTGTCGTCGAGCTCGCGATCGCCGAGATCCTCGTCATGGCGCGACGCCTCACCGAGAAGAACAGTGCACTCCATGCGGGCGTCTGGCAGAAGTCGGCGACCGGGGCCCACGAGGTGCGTGGCCGCTCGCTCGGCATCGTCGGTTACGGGAACATCGGCTCCCAGCTCTCGGTGCTCGCCGAGCAGCTCGGTATGCGCGTGTACTTCTACGACATCGTCGACCGACTCGCGCTCGGGAACGCGAAGCGCTGCGAATCGCTCGAAGAGCTGCTCGACAAGGTCGAGACGGTGACACTGCACGTCGACGGGCGTGGCGGGAACGCCGGCATGTTCGGCCGCGAGCAGTTCGAGCGCATGCGTCCGCGTTCGCTGTTCCTCAACCTCAGCCGCGGGTTCCTCGTCGACTACGACGCGCTCGCCGACGCGCTGCACTCCGGCCACATCGCGGGCGCCGCGGTCGACGTCTTCCCCGACGAGCCGAAGAAGGCGGGCGACCCGTTCGAGTCGGTGCTGCAGAACATCCCCAACGTGATCCTCACGCCGCACGTCGGCGGTTCGACCGAGGAGGCGCAGGAGGACATCGGGCACTTCGTCGCGGGGAAGCTCATCGACTTCGTGCGCAGCGGGTCGACCTCGCTGAGCGTCAATGCGCCGCAGGCACAGCTCGACCCGAACATCGGTGGCACGCGCCTGCTGCACTGGCACCACAACGTGCCGGGTGTGCTCGCGAAGGTCAACTCGGTGTTCGGCGAGAACGACGTGAACATCGACCGTCAACAGCTCGTGACGCGCGGCGACATCGGCTACGCCGTGACCGACGCGCACGGACTCACCGACGAGGTCTATCAGACCATCCTGCGCATGCCGGAGACGGTGCGCCTTTCCACCATCGACGGCGTCCACGCCTGAGCACGCCCACACACGACCGCGGCCGACACCGCCGGACCAGCACCACGAATGAGGAGCGAATGACCGCACCCGCAAGCCCCCGCCCCCGGATCGACGAGGAGCACGTCGTCCCCGCCGAGGACGCCCGCTCGTGGCTGCTCGTGCCCGGCTCGAAGCCGGAGCGCTTCGACGCGGCGGCGCAGTCCCGCGCGGACGTCGTCATCCTCGACATCGAGGACGCGGTCGACCCGTCGCAGAAGGACGAGGCGCGCCGCGGGGTCATCGACTGGCTCTCGACCGCCGGCAACTCGGCCTGGGTGCGCATCAACGACACCTCGAGCGATTTCTGGGGTGCGGACGTCGACGAGCTCGCGGACGCCGTGGGTCTCGAGGGCGTCGTCCTCGCGAAGACCGAGAAGCCCGAGGACGTCGTCAACACGTTCCACCGTCTCGGTGCGAGGACGCCCGTCGTGCCGCTCATCGAGTCGGCCCTCGGCCTGGAGCGGGCGACCGAGATCGGTATGGCGCAGGGCGCGTTCCGACTCGCGTTCGGTTCGGGCGACTTCCGTCGCGACACGGGCATGTGGGCGACGCGTGAGGCGATGGCCTACGCCCGTGCGCGGCTGACGGTCTCGTCGCGCGCGGCCGGCTTGCCGGGCCCAATCGACGGCCCGACGACGGAGGAGAGTCTGCGTATCCTGCGCGAGCAGTCGGAGTGGACGCTCGAGTACGGCATGACCGGTAAGCTCTGCCTCCGGCTCGAGCAGACCGCCGTCGTGAACGAGGTCATCTGCCCGCAGACGAGCGACATCCTGTGGGCGAAGGGCTTCCTCGCCGACTTCGAGGCCGCGGGTGGCGTCGTGCGCGACGGTTCAGACCTTCCGCGCCTGGGACGGGCGCGGAAGATCCTGCGACTCGCTGACGCCTTCGGTCTCGTCGTGGAGGACTGACGGGGCGACATGGAGCGCGCGGAGGGACAACCGGACCGGGAGTCAGAGGCGGTGTTCGGGGTTCCCCGGGCACCGTCCGGGACGAATGACGCGGAGACGGTTTCTCTCGGCGATTCCGCTCGTCGGACGGAAGACGATCGCTCGGCGATGTCGACGGGGATTCCGGATCTCGGCACGAACGGCGTACCGCGAGCGGGCGATGGGACGGATGCGTCGTCGCGTCCGATCGAACGGACTCGCGCGGACCGATTCCGTGCGTTCGCGTCGTGGGCGACGATCGTCCTCGGCGGCTTCGCGTGGGGCCTGATGGCGTTCGTGCAGCTCGCGCTCATCGCCGAGACCGAGAGCGAGGTCGATTACGGCCTGGTCATGGCGATCACGGTTCTTGTGGGCGTGATCGGCATGTTGGTGTGTGCCCCGCTCAGCCTGTGCCTCGCGATCTTCACGTTCAGTGGCGTCGGCCTGTCACGTGGTGCATACATCCGGGCGGGACTCGGTGCCGGACTGTCCATCGCGTCGTGCACGGCATCCATCTGGTTCGTGTGGATTTTCATCGGCTCCCTCTGAGTATCGCTCGGAGCGCGGCTGCAGGGCGTGCGCGGGTTCAGTGCCCCGGCTCGGGCCCGAAGCCGCGTTCGATCGGCGACGCGTCGGGCGCGGCCGCACCCTCGGAGCGCAGGTACTCGCGCAGATAGGGCGTCGTGTACTGCACGCGGCCGTAGCCCGCGGGCGCGATGAGGCCGTCGTCGAGCAGGCGCTTGCGATAGACGCCGACGAACCCCGACGTCGCGTCGAGCCGGGCACGCAGGTCCTCGATGCGTGACGGACCGTCGTCCTCCGACATCGCCTGCAGGAACGAGCGGTCGACGTCGGAGAGCGCCGCGAGCGTGGGTTCGTAGATGTACTGGGCCATCGCGATGCGGGCGCGCGCGATCGCGGCGCGGGCGTCGGCGCGTTCGATGACCTCGCGGTCTCCCGCCGCGATCCACGACTGCGCCCCGATGAACTGTACGAGGAACGGGTAGCCCTGGGTGCCCTGCGCCGCGAGTTCGAGCGCATCGGGGGCGAAGCGTCGTCCCGCGTCGCGCACCGGCTCGTCGAGTGCGCGCACGCACGCGGCGTAGTGGAGCTGGCCGAGCTCGAGCACGTGCGAGCGGCGCAGGAACGTGAGGAGCGCGTCGCCGCGCAGGCCGTTGATGTTGGGCTTCAGTCCGGCGCCGATGAACGCGACGTCGAGGCCCTCGCGCACCGCGTGCTGCACGGCCGTCGTGACGATGCGCAGGTCCTCGATCTCGCGCCGGTGGACCTCGTCGATCGTGATGAGCACACCCGAGCCGCGCTCCGAGAGCACGGCCCCGAGCCGTTCGAGCAGTGAGCGCAGTGTGCCCGATGGCCGGTAGCGGGCGTCGACGGTCGTCGAGAGGCCGCCGGCTCCCATCGGGAGGGTGACGCCGGCGACCCGGCGGTGCTCGGCCTCGGGGTCGTGTTCGGCGAGCAGGCGGGGGAGGGCGTCGCGTTCGATGCGATCGGCGAGCCCGCGCGTCGCCGTCTCGGCGACCACGAGCCAGCCCGCCTGCCGCGCGACGTCCTCGAGCGCGTTGAGCATGACCGTCTTGCCGACGCCGCGCAGACCCGTGATGAGCGTCGCGCGCCCGAGTGCACCCGGCCCGTCGTCGAGGGCGCGCTCGAAGTCGGCGATCTCGGTCTCACGCCCGACGAGCAACGGTGGGGTGCCGCCGAAGCTCGGCGTGAACGGATTCCGCGGCGCGCTCATGCGGCGGTCGAGGGCCGTGTGGGGTCGGGCCGCTCGCGGATCGGCGGAGAACCGGTCACGCGTCCGCGCGGCCCTCGACCTCGCCGGCGATCTCGGTGACGACGTCGGCGTCGAAGCCGGTCTCGTCGTCCGAGAACTCGATGTCGAGCACGAGCGTGTGCTCGTCGCCGGACGCGATGATCTCGCCCGTCCCGCGGATGCCCTCGAGTTGCCCCGTGCCGGAGTCGGGCACGATGCGCAGGATGCCGTCGCCGCGTCCGCTGCGACCGCGCGTCATCGTGTTCGTGTGCCAGAAGCTGAAGGCCCCCGCGCGGCCGAGGACGGATCCCTCGAACGAGTCGATCGCGACGTAGGTGCCCGAGCCGTGCTCCTCGGAGAACGCCCCGGCGAAGAGCACCTCGCTGCGGCCCTCGATGTCGCCGCCCGTGAAGCTGCGGACGATGTAGGCACCAGCGAGCGGCGTGCCGGTCGAGATCTCGACGGCGTGGCCGTTCGGGTCCCACCGGTCGATGGTGAAGGGACTCGAGGCTCTCATGCCTGTCATCCTAGGCGGGTCGGCGTCGATCTCGGTGGGTCGTCGCTGAACGGATCGTGACGTCACGGCCGCGTGCCGCGTGCGCGGCTCGCCGCCGGTGGGGCACGGTCGAGCGGCGCGGTGTGACGTGCGTGGTGCGGCGGTCGATCCGCGCGGGAATAGGATCGGAGCGATGCACCGGAGGCAGGCATGACGCGCGTCGAGGCGTCGACGAACCCCCCGCGGCGCCGGGGGCTCGTGGGGCTGCTCGGGCCGGCGTTCGTCGCGGCCGTCGCCTACGTGGATCCGGGGAACTTCGCGGCGAACTTCTCGGCGGGCGCCGACTACGGCTATCTCCTGCTGTGGGCGCTCGTGCTCGTGACGCTCATGGCGTGCGCGGTGCAGTACCTGTCCGCGAAGGTCGGCTTCGTGACGGGTCGGTCGCTCGCCGAGCTCGTCGGTGAGCGGCTCGGCCGCACGGGCCGGATCCTGTACTGGCTGCAGGCGACGCTCGTGGTGATCGCGACGGACATCGCCGAGGTCATCGGCGGGGCGGTGGGCCTGCACCTGCTGTTCGGGATCCCGCTCGTCGTCGGTGGTGTCATCACGGGCGTCGTGTCGCTCGTGCTGCTCGGTGTGCACTCGCGGTTCGGGCAGCGCGTGTTCGAGCGCATCATCCTCGTCATGCTGCTCGCGATCCCGATCGGGTTCGTCGCCGGGCTCATCGTGCGGCCGCCCGTCGTGAGCGAGGTCCTCGACGGGCTCGTGCCGCGGTTCGCCGGTGTCGACACCGTGTACCTCGCGGTCGCGATGCTCGGCGCGACGGTCATGCCGCACGTCATTTACCTGCACTCGACCCTGTCGCGCGATCGGCACGGACGGACCACGGACGACGAGGTGCCGCACCTGCTGCGCGCGACGCGCGTCGATGTCGGACTCGCGATGGCGCTCGCGGGCTCGATCAACGTGTCGATGCTCGTGCTCGCCGCGTCGGCGATGCGTGCGAGCCCGCAGGCGGGCACCTTCGACGGCATCCACGCGGCGCTCGCGGAGGGCATCGGCCCGTGGGTCGCGGCGCTCTTCGCTGTCGGGCTCGTCATCTCGGGGTTCGCGTCGACCGCGGTGGGCGGGCACGCGGGGTCGTCGGTCATGGACGGGCTCGTGCCGTGGAACCTGCCGATCGTGTGGCGCCGGGTCGTCGTCATCCTGCCGGCCGTCGCGCTGCTTGCCGTCGTGCCGGACGTGACGGGGCTGCTCGTGCTGTCGCAGGCCGTCCTGTCGTTCGGGATCCCGTTCGCACTCGTCCCGCTCGTGTGGCTCGCGACGCGACGCGAGGTCATGGGGCGGTGGGTCTCGGCGCGCTGGTTCAACGTGCTCATGTGGGCGATCGCGGGCACGATCGTCGCGGTGTGCGTGCTGTTGCTCGTGCTGAGCGCGCTCGGGGTCGGATCCTGACGCGAGCGGTGGTGTGACCCGTTGCCGTCGCCGTGGCCGATGCGCCGGTTGCGCGCGTCGGGCGACTCGTCCGGTGCCGGGCGTCGGGGCGCATGGGGGCGCGTCGGCTCGCGGCTCGATGTGCCCCCGGACGGCGTCGCGGACACGGCCCCCTCGTGGGCGCCGATCGGTGATTTCGCGTCCGTGAGGCATTGTCGGCGTCGCGCGTCGCGTCGCGCTCGGGCATGCTGGAGGTGTTCCGGTTCGGTGAGGCGGAAGGCGGTTCCGGCATGGGTGGCGAGCCGCACGACGGCGTCCGATTCGAGTTCGAGGTCGATGCGCCCATCGCGCGCGCCTGGTCGTATCTCGTGGAGCCGCGTCACGTGCGCGCGTGGTGGGCGTTCGACGGCGCGATCGTCGATGCCCGGCCGGGTGGCCGGATCGAGCACCGCTGGGACGAGCACGGGCGGTACCTGTCGATCGTCGACGAGGTCGATGCGCCGCGGCGCCTCACCTACCGGACGGGGACGTTGCCCGATGCCGAGCCCGTGGCGGGTGCGCAGACGCGGGTGCGGTTCGAGCTCGCGGAGGTCGTCCCGGGGCGCACGCGCATCCGTGTGACGGAGGACGGTGTCTCGCGCCTCGACCTCGACGAGGAGGGGCGGCGCATCCAGCTCGATGCCGCGGCGCAGGCGTGGGATGCGGCGGTCGTGCTGCTGACGGGACTCGCGGCCTCGGACGAGGGCTGACCGCCAGAGGCTTGTCACCGGACGTGGGCTGGGCGCGCGGGTCCCGTCCCCGGTCGGCGTCGCGGGGCGGATGCGGACCGAGTCGTCGTGCGGAGCGGGTCGTCGTGGATGGCCGGCATCCGCGTGGAATGCCGTGACCGTGGCCGTGCCTGTGCCGTCACGGCATCGGTGCCGGTGATGCCGCTCGGTGACCCGTGGCACCGGTGCCCGCGTGAACCGGTTTGCGGGTGCCGGTGGCCGGGCGCGCGGTCAGGTCGCCGGGTGCACGACCTCCCAGGACTCGATGGGCCCCGGCACGACGACGAGCGCGGGGTTCGCGCGGAGCGCCTCGGGCGGGTCGAGCCGGTCGAGCAGCTCGGGGGTGCGGACCGTGAGCTTGCGCGCGAGGTGTTCGCGTTCGTAGGCGAGCTGCCCGTCGGTGACGGGCACGAGCGGTGGTGGGGTCACCGGGGCGTCGGGGAGTTTCGTGCGGTCGAAGTTGTAGCCGCGCGCCTCGGCTTCTTCGACGAGGAAGGTGAGGTGCGCGCCGAGTGCCTCGAGGGGGTCGGGCTGGGCACGCCAGCGCTGCAATTGGGGGTGGTTGCGGTAGCCCTTCGTGCCGCCGCGTAGCACCTTGACGGCGAGCAGGGATTCGCGCCACATGGCGATGAGGCCCTGGCGGTCGAGGTAGGCGGGGTGGAGGCTCCAGATGCGCATGTCGTGGGTCGTCGTGCGCGTCAGGCGGCGGGCAGGCCGAGGAGCGTGCGGAGTTGTTCCGGCGTGTTCGCGACGGCGACGGCGCCGACCTCCTCGCCGATCCGGCCGTAGCCCCAGGTCGTGTAGATCGTCGGGACGCCGTTGGCTGTGGCCCCCTCGACGTCGTAGAAGCGGTCGCCGACGAGGACGACGTTCGAGAGGTCGGCGCCGATGGAACGGAGCCGGCCGAGTGCCTCGGCGACGACCTCGCGTTTGGTGCCGCGGGTCTCGTCGCCGCCCGCACCGGTGATGAAGTCGAGGCGGTCGGCGATGCCGAAGTGGGTGAGGATGCGGGTGGCGGCACCCTCGGGCTTGCTCGTCGCGGTCGATTGGGGGATCCCGGCGGCGTGGAGTGCCGTGATGATCTCGGCGACGCCCGGGAACAGTTCGTCGGCGAGTTCGCCGTCGGCGCGGTAGAACTCGCGGTAGCGGTCGACGGCGGCGTCGAGGCCGGGGTGGCGGTCGAGGCCGTGGAGCCGGAACGAGTCGAGGATGGGCGGTCCGACGTAGCTGACGAGTTCGGCTGGGCTAGGCACCGGGAGTCCGAAACTCTCGAACATGCGCGCGAGGGAGCGGGTGATGCCGGGCGCGGAGTCGGCGATGGTGCCGTCGAGGTCCCAGAGCACGGCCGTGAACGGCGGCGTGCCGGTGCCGTGGGGAAGGTCTACGGGCGTCGCGGTCGGGGTGGCGGACGGCTGGCCGGGGTGGTCGTCGACGAGGTCGTTCGCGCCGGTTTCGAGGGTGCTCATCGCACAGCAGCCTACGGTCGCGGGACGCGTGTGGCGAGGATGCGACGGCGGACGAGGCCGCGTGACCGTGGGGACGACCCGGCGACGGGCGCGGCGCGAACGGTCGGACGGTGTGGAGATGTCCAGGGTCCTCACGTATGGTCGCGCACTCAGCGAGGCGTGGGGGCGCTCTCGCGGAGTCGTCAGGGGGTCGGATGACGGATGCGCGCGGACGGGGAAAGCCCGGGGCGTCCGGTGGCATACAGGGCGTACGCACGGTGGCGGCGCCGACGGATCGCCGCCTGCAGCGGCTGGCGATCAAGGCTGATCGACTCGCCGACAGGCGGGATCTTCCGGGCGCGGTGCGCGTGTGGCGCAAGGGCCTGGAACGGATCGTGGAGGTCGGCGAGTTCGCGTCTGCCCCGGGGTTCCACGCGCGCCTGGGCGATGCGCTGTTCCGGCTCGGCGACCACCGCGGGGCGCTGGAGCACATGAACGCGGTGCTCATGCTCGGCGTGCTCGACGACGCGCACGTGTGGATGCGGCTCGGTCAGGCGGCCCTCGAGCTCGGCGACGAAGCGGGCGCGGGCGATGGGCTCATGAGCGGGTTCCTCCTCGAAGGCCCCGGCCTCTTCGCGGATGAGGACCCGAAGTACCTGCGGTTCCTCGCGTCGCGGGTGGATCTGTAGGGAGTTCCGCAGCCGCTCGATGCGTGGAGGGGCGTGCGCACAGCGCGACGTCATTGGCGGGCTCCACCCCGGATGACGCGGTCAACAGCCTCGGGCGGAACGTCTCCGGCTCGATGTCTCCGGTCCGGGCTGCGGAGAAGCTGCACGCTCCAAGAGATCTTGGCGCCGTGGGGTAGTTGTCTGCGGCGCACCCAGAAAGCTGCCGGTCCGATGTCGGTAACGTCCTCGATGTGCTGCCCCCGTCTACCCCACTGCCCGAAGACGACGCCCGCGACCGCGTGGTGTGCGAGATAGAGCGGCTGGACCCGGACGGCACTATCACCGGGCAAGTGCTCCGCGACACCTTCGATCAGTTGTATGACGGGGTGCGCACTCGGCGATACCAGTGGGACCAACTCTTCAAGACCGAGAAAACGCACTTCGGCACTCTGGTGGAGATCAACCTCCAGCGTGAGTTTGCGTTCGGCGACGGCGACAAGCTCGACTACCGCATCGCCGGTCACGAGGTTGACGCGAAGTACAGCCAGACCTCCGGCGGTTGGATGCTCCCGCCCGAAGCCGTCGGAGAGCTTTGCATGGTGGTAACCGCGAATGACGAAAGGTCGACCTTCTCGGTTGGCGTCGTGCGTGCGTCTGAGCAGCTCCTCAATGCCCGTCCGAACAGGGACGGCAAGCGGACGCTTTCAGCGGCCGGGAGGGAGACCATCGTGTGGCTGCAGAAGGATGCGTCGCTTCCCCCGAACACTCTGCTGCAAATGCCCGCGTTGGACGTGGAGGCGGTCTTCAGCGCTGGGGCAGGGACCGCGCGTGTGTCGGAGCTGTTTCGTCGGACCGCCGGGCGGGTGGTCGGCCGTGCGGCGGTAGCGACAGTCGCGGCCCAGCTCGATGTGACGAGGCGAGTGCGAGGAGGGCAAAGTGGCTCGCGGGATCCGTTGGCGTCTGAAGGGATCGTTATCCTTGGTGGGGCATACGATTGGCAGCGGGACGCTGCGCGTGACCTCGGGCTACCGGTACCTCGGAGGACGGAGTACGTCGCGGGGCACGTCGCGCCGACACAAGCTGGATGGGGCGGCCCCGTAGCGCGTGGTCCGTCAGGCCTATTGCTGAGGTCGGCGGCACCTGACGACTGCGCACCGTTTGACCCGCTTTGGTATGGCGCGCGTCAGGGCACCCTGTGACGCAGGGAAGCTCTGCACATTGTCGTCATGAGTCTCCGCAGTGTCAGGGGGCCCTGTCAGAATGAGGCCATCATGGATGGGAAATCAGGTAGCCCCGCGCTGACAGTAGTGGAGATCTGCGCCGGTGCGGGCGGTCAGAGTCTTGGGCTCCATCGCGCTGGCTTCCGGCACGTTCTCGCGGTCGAGCTCGACCGGGCCGCCGCTGAGACGCTCGACCGGAACTTGACCCGGCTCGCTTCGCAGGAGGGCATTCAGCGGCCCGCGATCGTCGTCGGTGACGTCGCGGACCAATCGGTTTGGGATCCGGAGGACTACCGACGCGTCTCGCTCCTGGCTGGTGGAGTTCCATGTCCGCCGTTCTCCATCGCAGGCAAGCAGCTGGGCACATCCGATGAGCGCGATCTGTTCGCGTGGGCAGTCGATGCTGCGGGGCGCATGCAGCCCGACGCAGTGCTCCTCGAGAACGTTAGAGGTCTGTCCATGCCTCGATTCGCCGGCTATCGCCAGGCAGTACTTGACCGGTTCGCTGAGCTTGGGTACCGCGCGGATTGGAGACTGTTGGAGGCCAAAGACTTCGGCGTGCCGCAGCTCCGGCCTCGTTTCATTCTTGTGGCCCTTCGCGAGGAGTTTGCGCCCTACTTCTCGTGGCCAGAGCCGACGCCCGCGGTGCAGACCGTGGGGTCCGCCCTCTACGAGTTGATGGCGGTGAATGGTTGGGCGGGCGCAGATGCCTGGGCAAAGCGCGCCAATCGAGTGGCGCCCACGATCGTGGGCGGCTCGAAGAAGCACGGCGGCCCCGACCTTGGCCCGACCCGTGCGAAGCGCGAGTGGCTGGCGATCGGGGTTGACGGCCTCGGAATCGCCGATGCAGCGCCGGGGCCCGACGCCCCGCGCGACCTCGTGCCGAGGCTAACGAACGAGATGGTCGCGCGCATCCAGGGCTGGGCCGGACCGGGCTACGAGTGGGACTTCGGTGACGGCCGCGGCCGGAAGACGGCGACGTACCGGCAGATCGGCAACGCGTTCCCGCCACCTGTCGCCCGTGCCGTCGGGCTCGCGATCGCGTCTGCTCTCCGTAAGGAGAACCGATCGTCGAGCGATGACCACGGCACGCTCAGCCAGTATCGCGACGAGGTGTATCGAGTGCTCCGCGACCGCGAAGGGTTCGTCTCGCTCCCTGCGCTGCGGAAGGCGGTCGGGGGGGCACTCAGTGACAACGAGATCAAGCGGCGGATCGAGTATCTCCGGCGGGACTTCGAGATCGAGGAACGCAGCCGCGGAAGCTACCCGGCCTATCGTCTAGGGGAGTGGCGCGCATTCCGTGGGCAGGGAGATCACTCCCGACACCGGGCATTTGCAAGTGAACGGCTCCGCTCGAAGATTAGCTGAGGACGAAGCCCGTGTGGTTCTCGACCCGTATTTGTCGCGGGCGATGAACGCGAAGCATGCCTCGATCGCCATCGACCGGCTCGCTTCGCCGTTGCTATGATCCGCAGTCGCGCGTTGATCTCCGCTGCGGGTCCGTTCGACGTCGCGGTTCGGTCGTGGAATGCGAGGACGTCTGAGGCACGTTATTTCAGTGCCCTGTCGAGGCGTCGGACCGCGGCCAGCATCGCTTGGGGCGCCGCCGCTGATTGAATCGCTCCGGCATGTCCGGAGCGCGTTCCCCGCCTCCTTGAGCATCGGCCGATCATTCAACGCCGACACCGAAGCCGTCTGTGAGTCTGGGTTCGGCTGGTCTGGGACTGGCTGGTCAGGATGGATGTCGGTCGTGTCGGCCGGGGTGTGGCTCTCGAAGCAATTGGCCCGCTCGCGGTGTCTTTCCGTTGAATTGTCCGCTCCGGTCGGCGCGGTCGACGCCGTCCGGCCCACCTCGGTGACCTCATCAGGAGACTGCCCGACCTTGCGGGTCGTGGCCCATCACAGATTCGCCCCGGAGTGACCTCTTCCCGGATCGGCGTCGGCCGCTCGGTGACCGTGACCCTGTCCATTCGAAGAGAGGAGCGTCGATCGCCATGGCTATCGTCGCGCATACCTGTCCGTTCGTCATCGGCGTGGATACTCACGCCCGCAACCACGCCGTCTCGATCCTGGCCTGCCCAACACGACGAAGCCCAGTTCCCGGCCACCACAGCAGGTCTGTCACGCGCAGTGTCCTGGGCCGGACGACGCACCGGTGGTGGCGTCGGCGTGCTCTGGGCGATCGAGGGCACCGGAACCTACGGGGCACGTCTGGCGCGCGCCGCATCGGATGCTGGCTACACGGTCGTCGAGGCCCCGCGCATGAACGCCCGCGCCAACCGCGGCATCGGCAAGTCGGACCCGTTGGACGCCCGCCGCATCGCTGCCGCAGCACTCCCGCTCCAGGACAGCCAGCTGCGCGAACCACGCGCTGACGACGGTATCCGCGCCGCCGTCAAGATGCTCCTGGCCTCCCGAGACCACATGAGCACTGAGCGCACTGCGACGATTAACGCGCTCACGGCGTTGCTGCGCGTCGTCGATCTCGGCATCGATGCCCGCCGGCCACTCACCCAGGCGCAGATCGTCACGATCGCCGCATGGCGAACACGCGACGAAGACCTCGCCACCGCGACAGCCCGAGGCGAAGCCACCCGTCTCGCCAAGCGCGTCGCCACGCTCGACACTGAGCTCAAGGACATCACCAAGCGGATCACCGACCTCGTCCGCCAAAGCCCCGCCAGCACGCTTCTGGACCAGCCGGGGATCGGACCGGTGACCGCCGCTGTCGCGTTGACCTCCTGGTCGCACCTGGGCCGGATCAGGTCCGAGGCCGCGTTTGCCAGTCTCGCCGGCGCCAGCCCGATCCCCGCATCCTCGGGCAACACCGTCCGGCACCGCATCAACCGCGGCGGTGACCGACGCTTGAACCGCGCCCTCCACATGGCCGTCGTGACCCGCATGCGCATGGACCCGAGAACCCGCGCCTACGTCGAGCGCCGCACCGCCGAGGGACGCACCCTGCGCGAGATCCGCCGCTGCCTCAAGCGATACCTCGCCCGCGAGATCTACCGACGCCTCAACACCGCAGCCCGAGCCCAGCTTGCGACGACTTGACAAACATAGGAGATTCAAGGGAATCATCGAACTCGCCCGAGGAGGCGCCTGCGTCTTCCACAACCGCGACAACCACCTTCTCGGAGTGCTCCTCACCAGGGGGCTTGGTCGCTCACCCGCACCTGAGGACCGAAGGGCTCCGAAACCCCTCGAAGTCGCTCCGGTACGCTCGTCGCCGCGGGACTGTGCCGCGCCACAGTCCGGCGTGGCCTACACCGCCATAGCGACCTCTGTCCGGATGATCTCGGCACCGGCGCTCAACGCGCTCATCTTCGCCAGCGCCACGTCCCGTGGCAGCGGGGCCATACCGCAGTTCGAGCTCGGGATGAGCTTGTCCGCATCGACGAACCGCAGCGCCTTGCGGAGCGTGTCGGCCACCTCCTCGGGGCGCTCGATGGTGTTGTTCGCGACATCGATCGCACCGAGCATCACCTTCTTCCCGCGGACGAGTTCGACGACGTCGAGGGGGATCCGTGAATTGTGCGACTCCAACGAGATGATGTCGATGGACGACCGCTGCAGCAGTGGGAACGACTGCTCGTACTGACGCCACTCCGAACCGAGCGTCGCCTTCCAATCGGTGTTCGCCTTGATGCCGTAGCCGTAGCAGATGTGCACGACGGTCTCGGCCCGTAGGCCCTCGACCGCTCGTTCCAGGGTGGCCATTCCCCAGTCGCGCACCTCGTCGAAGAAGACGTTGAACGCCGGCTCGTCGAACTGGATGATGTCGACGCCTGCGGCCTCCAGCTCCTTCGCCTCCCGGTTGAGGATCGTGGCGAACTCCCACGCCAGCTTCTCGCGGCTCTTGTAGTGGTGATCCGCGAGCGTGTCGATCATCGTCATCGGACCGGGGAGGGCCCACTTGATCGGCAGGTCCGTCTGCTGCCTGAGGAACGTCGCGTCCTCGACGAACACGGGCTTCACGCGCTCGACCGCCCCGACCACCGTGGGCACGCTGGCGTCATAGCGATCACGGATGCGCACCGTCTCGCGACGCTCGAAGTCGACACCGCTCAAGTGCTCGATGAAGGTCGTCACGAAGTGTTGGCGGGTCTGCTCACCGTCGCTGACGATGTCGATGCCGCGTCGGCGCTGCTCGTGGACCGCACAGCGCAGGGCGTCCTGTTTGCCCTCGACGAGCGCATCGCCCTCGAGCGCCCACGGAGACCACAGGGTTTCGGGCTGCGCGAGCCACGCGGGCTTCGGGAGGCTACCGACGAGTGCGGTGGGCAGAAGGGTCTTCATGGCGGATGGATCCTTGCGGGTCAGTGGGCGAGAACGGAGTAGTCGGCGGCCCACCGCGCGAGTTCGTCACCGTGGGGTTCGACGAAGTGCTCCGCGGTGTACGTCCCCTGCATCAGCGCCAGACGTGAGCGCTCCTCGCGGTCGTAGTCGACCTGGGGACGCGAGAAGTCCGGGTTGTCCAGGCTCGGTCGGAACGTGGCCGCAGCGGCCGCGTTCGCATTGTAGATCTCGGGGCGGTAGATCTTCTGGAAGGCCTCCATCGTGCTGATCGTGCCGATGAGCTGCAGGTTCGTGTAGTCGTTGAGCAGGTCGCCGCGGAAGTAGAACGCGAGCGGTGCCGCACTCCCGGGAGGCAGGAAATAGCGCACCTGAAGGCCCATCTCACCGAAGTACCGATCGGTCAGCGAGCCGTCGTCCTGGCGGTACTCGACGCCGAGGACCGGGTGCACGTTCTCGGTCCGCTCGTAGCTCTTGGTCGTCGAGACACTGATGCAGATGACGGGCGGGAGCGCGAAACGCTCCCGGTATGCCGCGGAATCCAGGAAATGCCGGAACAGTTTGCCGTGCAGATCACCGAAGTCCTCGGGGACGGTGAACGACGCGGCGCCGTCGTTGACCGCGGGCAGCAGCACGCTGAAGTCGTAGTCGCGCAGGTAGGACGAGAAGTTGTTGCCGACGATGCCCGGAAGTCGAGCGCCGGTCCGCGTGTCGACGATGTGGAGGTCGAGCACCTCCAGCATCGGGAACGTGTGACCGTCGCCCGGAGCGCCGAACTCGAGATCGACCGAGACGATGTCGATCTCGAGCGTGTAGCGGTTGCCGTCCCGGTTGTCCCAGCGAGCCAGGTCGTTGAAGCGACCATCGATCATCGTGAGGACGTTGCGCAGGTTCTGCTGCCGGTCTTCGCCCCGCGCCAGGTTGGCGAAGTTCGTGGTCGCCCTCGAGATCTCCGAGGGGGAGTAGTCCTCGTCGAAGCGAGTTGTGGAGATTCGGAACGTGATGTCGTTCGCCATGTGGTGCCACTCCGGGGGCTCGTTGGCCCTGCAGGCCGTTCGGATGTCTGAGCCCCCATCATCCTCGTGAGCAACGGTTATCAGGTAATCCGGAGACATGACCACTGGCTATAGGGTGTGTCTATGTCCAAGCGATCGACCGGCGTGACGCTCCAGCAGCTGCAGTCCTTCATTGAGGTCGCAGCGGAGGGGTCGATCAGCGCCGCCGCCGACCTGCTTCACGTCTCCCAACCGACCATGTCCGCCGCGATGAAGGACCTCGAGGCGCGGCTCGGTCGGGCGTTGCTGATTCGATCGTCGCGGGGGGTCACACTCACCGCGGACGGGATCGAGTTCCTCGGCTACGCCCGCCAGGTCATCGAGCAACTGGCACTGCTCGAGCAGCGCTACCTGGACGGACCACCGTCCCGGAGACTGCTCGGCGTGTCGACCCAGCACTACTCCTTCGCGGTCGACGCGTTCGTCCGGATGGTGAGATTCAGCGCGGCGTCGGAGTACGAGTTGTCGCTCCGCGAGACGCGAACGTGGGACATCATCGAGGACGTGCGGACGCTGCGCAGCGAGCTCGGGATCCTGTACCGCAGCGACTTCAACCGGCACGTGATCGACAAGCTGCTTCGCGACTCGGGGCTCGCCTTCTACCCGCTGTTCTTCGCGGCACCGCACGTCTTCGTCGCCCGCAACAACCCACTGTCGTCGAAGACGCAGGTGACGCTCGACGACCTCGCCGGTCTCCCGCGGCTCACCTTCGACCAGGGGACGAACAACTCTTTCTACTTCTCCGAGGAAATCCTCTCGACGCTCTCGAGCGCGCAGGAGATCCGCGTCTCGGATCGCGCGACGATCTTCAACCTCATGATCGGTCTCGGCGGGTACACGATCTCGACGGGCATCATCAGCGATGACCTGGACCCGGAGATCGTCGCTGTTCCGCTCGCGGTCGATGAACGCATCGAGATCGGCTGGATCGCCCACACCGCCATGCCGCTCGGCGAGCTCGCGCAGCGCTACCTCGACGAGGTGCGAGCGGTCGTCCAGGAGTTCGACGTCGTGCTGCTCGGGTAACCCGAACGCGAGCGGTGTCGCCGACCCGTCCGGCGAGCATCGGCGTCGCCCGACGTTCGGCCGCGTGAGGTCCCGATGATCCGGGCGCTGCGACGCTGAGGCGGCACGATTGCGTTCCGGCGACGGAATGTCGCCACGCCGTTCACAGCGCGGGGTGGGCTCGAGCGACGTGTCGCGCCGGGCGGGCTCGAAGGTCGTCCTGGCCGCGACACCCGGTTCGGGCCGTGACGGCGCGAACGCCGAGCGCGGACGGCACCGTACGCGGGCGCGGCGCCCGGGGACACCACCCGGTCGCGACCCGTTCCGATCGTCAGTACCCTGGTCCGCACGTGCGGGTGGTGGGCTTCGGCCCCCGCCCGGCGATTGACTCGACGGCGCTTCGTCCAGGCGGAACCGCCCAGGGTCGTCGCCGCACTCAGCGACGAGGGCAGGCGATACGTAACGGGACGATTTACACGAAAGCTAGGGTGAAATGGAAACCTTCGAGTCGATTCTCGACGCCATCGCGGGCGTCATCTGGGGGCCGTTCGTACTGATCCCCCTCCTGCTCGGCACCGGCATCTACATGACCTTCCGGTTGGGGTTCGTGCAGCTGCGCGGCCTCGGCCCGGGCCTGAGCCTCGGCCTCATCCGCCGATCCGACGAAGGGTCGAGCGGTGACGTGTCGCAGTACAAGGCCCTCGCGACGGCCCTCGCCGCGACCGTCGGCACCGGAAACATCGCCGGTGTCGCCACCGCGGTCGCCCTCGGTGGCCCCGGCGCCATCTTCTGGATGTGGGTCAGCGGCCTGTTCGGCATGTCCCTCAAGTACAGCGAGTCCTTCCTCGCCGTGCGCTTCCGCACGATCGACAAGAAGGGCGGGCGCAACGGTGGGCCGCAGTACTACCTGCAGAAGGGCATCAAGGGCCCGATCGGGGCGCTGCTCGGCTGGTTCTTCACGATCGCCGCGATCGTCGCCTCCTTCGGCATCGGCAACATGGTGCAGGCGAACTCGATGAGCGAGACGGCCGAGATGAACTTCGGCGTCGAGCCGTGGGTCACCGGGCTCGTCGTCGCCGTCGTCACGTTCTTCGTCCTCATCGGCGGCGTGAAGTCGATCTCGACCGTCGCCGCGGGCATCGTGCCGGTCATGATCGTCCTCTACATCGCGGTGCAGGTGTGGATCCTCGTCGCGAACTTCGGCGGCCTCGGCGAGGCGTTCGTCACGATCTTCTCCGGCGCGTTCACTGGCACGGCGGCAGCGGGCGGCTTCACGGGTGCCCTCGTGATCGCCGCGATCCAGTTCGGCCTCGCCCGCGGTCTGTTCTCGAACGAGTCGGGCATGGGCTCGGCGGCCATCGCCGCAGGCGCCGCCCAGACGACCCACCCGACCCGACAGGGGCTCGTGTCGATGACGCAGACCTTCATCGACACGCTCATCCTCGTCACCCTCACGGGTCTCGTCATCACCGTCACGCGTGCGTACGAACAGGTCGACGCGAACGGCGAAGCGCTGACGGGCGTGAACCTCACCTCGACGGCATTCAACATCGGCCTCGGCACGGAACAGAGCAATCTCGGCGGCATCCTCGTCGCGATCTGTCTCGTGCTGTTCGCCTCGACGACGCTCTGGGGGTGGTCGTACTACGGCGAACGAGCGATCGAACGCGCACTCGGTACACGGTCGATCCTGCCGTTCCGGCTCGTGTGGGTCGTCATGTCGTTCATCGGTGCGACGATCCCGCTCTCGGTCGTCTGGACGTTCTCGGACATCGCGAACGGCCTCATGGTCATCCCGAACCTCATCGGCATTCTCATCCTCTCGGGTCTCATCGCGCGCGAGACGAAGGCGTACCTGACGTTCGATCCGAAGCTCACCGCCACACAGGCCGAGATCGACGAGGGCCTTGCCCACGAGCCCGGCTACCAGGCGTGGCGTGCCGAGGAGCAGCGGCTCGACGACGAGGTCGGCACGATCACCGGCACGCACCCCTCGATCAAGCAGGGAGCGAAACGCAGGGGATAGCCGAGCGAACTCCGAGGCGGCCCGGACGATCACCAGATCGTCCGGGCCGCACCGTGTTCGGAACGCGGGCGTCTGGCCTCGGCGGAAGCGAGAGCGAGCGTGTTCCCGAACGTGTCGCCGACAGGCGGCAAACGGGTGTCGGTGGCCGATCCTGGCGCGTGCCCGCAACCGACCCCGCCGGCTGCTCGCGGACGGCCGTGGTGCGCGTCCGCGGCTCTTCCGGCCGGGTGCCCGCGGGTGATCGTGACGGGTCGCCGTGGCCGCCCCTGCCCCGTGCCCGCGGACGATCGCGCCGCACGTTCCCGGGCGATCGTGGCGGGCGCGGCAGCTCAGAACGACGGGGGGATCAGAACAGCCGCGGCCGTCCCGACTCGATGCCCTTCATCTCCGCGTAGTCGAGTACGACGCAGCGGATGCCGCGGTCCTCGGCGAGCGTGCGCGCCTGCGGCTTGATCTCCTGCGCCGCGAACACGCCCTGCACGGGCGCGAGGAGCGGATCGCGGTTCATGAGGTCGAGGTAGCGGGTCAACTGCTCGACGCCAGCGATCTCGCCGCGCCGCTTGATCTCGACGGCGACCGCCGCACCGCTCGCGTCGCGGGCGAGGATGTCGACCGGGCCGATCGGCGTCTGGTACTCGCGCCGGACGAGCGTGTGCCCGTCGCCGAGGAGCTCGATCTGTTCGGCGAGCAGCACCTGGAGGTGCGCCTCGACGCCGTCCTTGTCGAGCCCCGGATCGATGCCGAGGTCGTGCGCCGTGTCGCTCAGGACCTCGAAGATGCGGACCGTGAGCGTGTCACCGGTCTTCTGCTGCGTCACCCGCCAGAGTTCCTTCACCCCGGCGGCCGACTGCTCGTCGTCGGGCTCGACCGTCTGGAACGAGCACGGCGGGCTCATCCAGTTGAGCGGCTTGTAGCTGCCGCCGTCGGAGTGGACGAGCAGCGAGCCGTCCGCCTTGCGCATGAGCAGCCGCGTCGCCTCGGGGAGGTGCGCGGTCAGACGGCCGGTGTAATCCACGCTGCAGCGGGCGATGACGAGTCTCACCCCATGAGGGTAAACGCTCCGGCGCGTGGTGCGGTTCGCGCGGCGTGCGGGTGTCCGCGAGACGCTCGGCGGTAAGACCGCTCGGTGCCTCGGCTCGTCGGGAAACGAGGATGTGACCGGCCCCGTCGCCGCGCGCGTTTTCCGCGAGCCACGTCGAGTCACCTCCGGCATGGAGTGGCGCCTGCACGAACTCGACGAGCACCGCACGTTCGTCGAGACGGTGACGCTGTGCGAGCCGACCGACGAGCGAGCGCGACGACGCTTCGCGCTCTACTGGGGCGTGATCCGGATCGGGAGCGGCATCATCCGTCACGACCGCCTGCGCGCCGTCGAACGCCGCGCACTCGCGAGTCTCAGCGCGTCGCGCCCGTGACCATCCACGCCGTGCCGCGCTGCCGGAGCCACAGCGTCACGGCCCGGCTCCCGTTGAAGCCGCCCGCGAGCGCGAGCCACAGCACGAGCATCGCGACCCAACCGCTCGGCTCCACGAGCCGGATGACGGCGAGCAGCGCGAGGAGCACCACGAGGTTCGCGACCCCGACGAGCGCCAGGTAACGCGCGTCGCCCGCGCCGATGAGGACGCCGTCGAGCACGAACGTGTAGGCAGCGACGGGCATCGTGAGGGCGAGCGCGACGATGCCGCCCGGGACGAGCGCGAGCACGGCCGGATCGTTCGTGAACACGCGCCCGATGACGGGCGAGCCCGCGAGCAGGGCCACCCCGAGCAGCGCACTGAAACCGAGCCCCCACAGGACGAGCCGTCGCAGCACCCGGCGGACGCGGGCGGTGTCGCCCGCGCCGAGCCCGTGGCCGACGAGTGCCTGGCCCGCGATCGCGAGCGCATCGAGCGCGAACACGACGAGGTTGTAGATCGCGAACTGTACTTGGAGCGCCGCCGTCTCGGACGCGCCGAGCTGCGCGCACGTCCACACGACCGAAACGATCGCGGCGCGGAGCGTGACCGTGCGCAGGATCATCCAGCCGGAGGCACGCAACGTCGCGCCACGACCCCGGACACCAGGTCGGAGCGAGACGCGCTCGCGGCGGGCCGCCCGCACGGCGATCCACGCGAGCACGACCGCCATGCCCCACTGCGCGAGCACCGTGCCGAGCGCCGATCCGCCGATGCCCAGTCCGAGACCGTAGATGAGGAGCGCATTCAGGAGAGCGTTCGCCGTGAAGCCGCCGATCGCGACGACGAGCGGGGTGCGGGTGTCCTGCAGGCCACGGAAGAGGCCGGTCGCGGCGATGACGAGCAGCATCGCCGGGATGCCGGCGAGACTCACGGCCAGGTAGGTGACGGCTGCCGCGGCGACGGCGGGGTCCGTCGTGAACCACGACACGACCAGGGGTGTGAGGGGCACGCCCGCGACCGCGATGAGCACACCCGCACCGAGCCCGAGCCACATGCCCTCGATCCCCGCGTGGATCGCGCCGCGACGATCGCCCGAACCGAGCAGGCGCGCGACGATCGGCGTCGTCGTGTAGGCGAGGAAGACCATGAGGCCGATGACCGTCTGCAGCACGGTGGAGGCGATGCCGAGGCCCGCGAGCACGTCGGGGCCGAGGTGCCCGACGAGTGCCGTGTCGGTGAGCACGAACAGCGGTTCCGCGATGAGCGCGCCGAGCGCGGGTACCGCGAGCGCGAGGATCGAACGATCGAGGCTGCGGCGCTCCTCGCGCGAACCCGCCGCGGGCCGGTGGTCGAGCGGCGGGGGCGGTGGCGTGCGCTGATCCGCATCGGCCGGTCTCGCGGGTTCGTCCGGCTGTCCGTCGTCGCCGAGCTCGTTCCGGTGAGCATCGGGCGTTCGCTTGCGACCCGTCTCCGCGTCGGTGGCGCTGACGCCCGTTCTCTCATGGTCGGTGGCGCTGACGCCGCTCGCCCCGCCGTCGACGGCGCTGGTGCCCGTCGCCCCGCCGTCGACGTGCTGCTCCTCGGCATCCCGCCGCACCGATCGTGTGGCGGCGTCGCCCGCGAGTCCCGCGCCGTCGGGCATCGTCGGATCGCGCGGATCGCACGGATCGGAAGCGGGTTCGGTCACCGCACCATCCTCTCGCGAAGCACGAGGCGGTGTCGCTCGTGTGCGCGGAGTCCGGGGCCGGTGAGTTCGAGTGCCCGAGTTCCGTGTGCGCGACCTGCCGCGGGCACGCGTACGCGAACGCATGAATGCCGGGGTGTGCACCCACCCCCTATGTCCGACGCGGTGGCCGACGGACGAGTCGTCCCCGCGATCGCCCGCGGTGTGATCGGATGACGGCATGACGATCGAGGTGCGTGCGTTCCGGCCCGACGACGCGGACGCGGTCGTCGACCTCTGGACCGAGTCCGGACTCGTGCGCCCCTGGAACGACCCGCGGCGCGACATCGCGCGGAAGCTCGACGTGCAGCCCGAGCTGTTCCTCGTCGCAATCGAACGGACTGACGGGGACGACGCGCCGCCGAGTGCGGGCCGCGCACGCACCCGGCGGGACACGGTGATCGGCTCGGTGATGGCCGGCACCGATGGTCATCGCGGCTGGCTCTACTACCTCGCGGTCACGCCCGAACTCCGGGGCCGTGGCATCGGGCGCGAGCTCGTCGCCGCGGCCGAGCGCCGACTCGAGGCGCTCGGGTGCCCGAAGGTGCAGCTCATGGTGCGCCGCGAGAACCGCGACGTCGCGTCGCTCTATGCCGAGCTCGGCTACGAGGAATCGGACGTCCTCGTGCTCGGGAAGCGGCTCATCGCGGACGACTGAGGCCTCGCCCTCGACGTGCCCGGCGGACCGTGGGCGCATTCACCGGCCGGTCCGAGCGAGACGAGGGCTGTCGCCGCAGGATCCCGGCCGATCGGCTCGGTGCTCGGTGCTCGGTGCTCGGTGCTCGGTGCGTGCACGTGCGCACGACGTACCCCCACTCGGCCTGCACCGACTCGACCGTGGCGCGCACGCCGCGCGGCGACGAGCGTCAGAGTCCCGTGACCGTGAGGTGTTCGCCGAGACGTTCGCCCCTGCGGCCGCCGGTGTCGTCCAGGTCGTAGGTACCGGTGACCGTGCCGTCCGTGGCGGTGACGGCGGGTGCCGCACCGCAACTGACGACCCACGCGCCGGAGGCCACGGCGCCGAGCACGAGGCAGAACGTGCCGCCGAGCTCGTGTTGCGCGACGTACCACGAGTTCCCGGCCGAATCGACGCCGACGAGGCGTGAATCGTCCGCCGTGATGTCCGGCGCGGTGGGGAACATGATGTGCGAGGGAATGAGATCGGTGTCCGTCTGCACCCGCGCCATCTCGGGAATCCCTGCGGAGGTTTCGGAGCCCTCGGACGATTCGACGGGGTCGGCCTGGGCAGGCTCCGTGGCCAGCGGCGCGACGCTCGAGATCCCGACGGTCGATTCCGTGTCCTCCGGGGACCGGGAGCCGTGGCAGGCCGTGAGTCCGAGTGCGAGCAGGGTGATCGAGGCGACGGTCGCTGTCGAGCGGGCGAGAGACATGGCGTGACGATAACGGCGGGGTGCGCGTGGCGGGCAGCCCCGTGTTCCGGGTGATCTGCTGGGGGCGTCGACCGGGCGGTGTTCGTGCGCGGGTGGAGCGAGGGAGGCAGTGGGCCGTGATCCACCCCTGACGAGGTGCGATCACCCTCGGGTTCGGTCAGGCCTGCAGGTGGTCGAACACGCGGGCGAGGTGGACGGCGGCCGCACGCCTGGCGTCATAGGTGTCCCGGCGACGCAGCGCGTCGAGGAGTGCGCCGTGCTCGCGAAGCGTGAGCTCGGTGTCGGGCGCGGCGCGAGGACGCTGCGGCGCGTGCCTGCGCACGAACGTCGTGAGCGGCGTGGTCATGATCCGGAGGACGAGGTTGCCGCTCGCGTCGACGACGAGATCCAGGAAGCGCAGCTCCGACTCGAACATCGCACGATCGTCGACGGCACCCTCGTCGATCGCCGCGCGACGCTCTGCGAGGGCGGCGTCGAGCGCGCCGATGGCCTGCCCGGTGGCATTGCGCGCGGCCTCGGTCGCCGCCTCCACGAGGAGCGCCGTCCGGACGGCGACGAGTTGTGCGGAGCTGCCGCCGCTCGCCTGCATGAGCAGCTCGAACTGTTCGGCGATCTGAGCGCCGTCGTACTCGGCCACGAGCATGCCGCGGCCGGGTGACACGGTCACGAGTCCCCGCTGCAGCAGCAGTTGGGCGGCCTCACGGATGACGGTGCGACTCACCGAGAAGCGCTCCATGAGTACCGGTTCGGTCGGAAGCCGCGTGCCGGCGCGGAACCCGTCGCGAACGATCTCGAGCTGGAGATCGTCGGCGACGCGCTCGGAGAGACGACGTCGACTGTCGGGGCTCACGGGCATGCTCCGAACATACGACGTTCGCCCGTCACCCGGTACCGCGGTCTCTGCTCGGCACCGGGACGAGACGGAATGGTGCGATGAACCGCGGGACGAGCACGGGATGAGCGCGGGATGTGCCCGCCAATCCAGCCGGGTTGTTGCTACCCGGCCCCGGGCTCGGTAGCAACAACCCGGCTGGATGGTGTCGGGGGCAGTCGCGTGGAGCTGTCGCTCAGGCGATGCGCTTCTCGAGGCGGTGCCGGTGGGTCTGCCGGTCGGTTCGGTGGGTGCGGTTGGCCCGGTCGCTTCGGTCGGGGTGTATGCGGGGGTCGGGCCCGTCGTCCGTCGTGGGAACGTTGGCGGGTTCCGCGTCGCCGACCGCGCCGACCGCGTCAACCGCGTTGACCGCGCCGACCGCGCCGACCGCGCCGACCGCGCCGACCGCGCCGACCGCGCCGACCGCGCCGACCGCGCCGACCGGCGCGACGGGTGCGAGCGTCGGGTCGCTCGCCGCCGCGTCGAGGGACGAGGTGAAGTCCGTGCGCGTCTCGTGGCTCGCCGCGAACGCGCTCGGTGTCGTGCCGTAGTGCGCTCGGAACACGCGTCCGAACGCAACCCCGCGAACGACGGTGAGGGCGCGGTCATCCTGCTCCAATGCGAGATCGATCGGTGTCGGGAACGGCGAATCCGGTGTCGGGAACGGCGAACTCCGAACGGGTTAGCCAACCCTAACCTGGAATGCGGTCGGCGGGGTCGGACTCCGCCGCTTCGCGCGCCGAGACGCCCGCGCGCGGCCCCGAGAGGAAGGCTCCGCCATGTTCCACCACGCCCCGAACCGGATGACCGCCACCCTCCGCGTGCTCGCGGTGGGCGCGGTCGCGCTGCTCGGGCTCGTCGGCTGCTCGACAGGCGGCGACACGAGCGAGACGAGTGCCGAATCGACCCTGCCGGCGGCGGAGGGGGCGACGCAGTATCCGCTCACACTGCCGAGCCCGTTCGGTGACACGGTGCTCGAGGACCGCCCGGAGCGCGTCGCGGTCGTGACCGCGGCGACCTACGATTCTGACGCCCTCATCGCGCTCGGCGTGACGCCCGTGTTCGCGCCCTCGACGCTCGAACGCAACGCGTGGCTCGATCCCGCCGTCGTCGCCTCGGTCGAGACGCTGTGGGACTCCTCCGAGGGATCCGAGGTGTCGGCCGAGCAGGTCGCGGCGTCCGCACCTGACCTCATCGTGTCGCTCGGCTCGTACGACACGTTCGATCAGGAGTACTTCGACCGGCTGAGCGCGATCGCGCCCGTGCTCTACGCGCCGATCGAGACGCTCAGCTGGCAGGAGCTCACGCGGGCGGTCGGCGAGCCGCTCGATCTGTCGGCCTCGGCCGATTCGCTCGTGCGGGCGGCCGAGGAGCGCGTCGCGGCGGCGAAGGCCCCGCACCCGCAGTTCGAGGGACGCACCGCGGCGCAGGTCACCGTGTACGGCCCCGAGTACGGCGCCGAGTACGGCAGCATGCCGGGAACCGACATGGCTGCGCTCTTCGAGTCGCTCGGCTTCGTCCTCCCCGAGGCCGCCTCGCAGTTCGACCCCGCCGACGGCACCGTGAGCGACGAGCTCGTGTCGCGCATCGACGCGGACTTCCTGCTCATCAACACCGTGGGGAAGGACGACGTGAGCTACTTCCTCGACGCCCCGCTCGTGCAGCAGGTGCCCGCGATCGCCGACGGTCGCGCCGTGATCGACGAGGCCGACCCCGAGACCGGCCTGAACGCGTTCGCGTGGGCACTCGGAGTCCAGAGCGACCTGAGCGTGCCGTGGGCCGTTGACCGCCTCGCCGAGTTCGGTGTCGAGGCGCTCGGCTGATCGCGGCCACTGGACGCGCCCGACGGTTCGCACCGAACCGTCGGGCGCGGCCCGATTTCGCCGCCTAGGCTGACCGCATGGAGTTCTGGCACGTCGTGGGGGGCTTCTGGTGGCTCGTGTTCCCCCTCGCAGGCATGGCGGGTGGCGCCCTCAAGGCGTGGAACCGCGGTGCCGACGCGCGTCACCGCCGCCGGCTCGAACTGCTCGCCGCGAAGCGTGGCCTGGCCGCACAGCCCCAGGGACAGCAGATCGCCGCCGCTGCACCGGCCGCGGCGGCAGCACCGCCCGCGGCGCCGGCTCGCGCGTCGAACGCGACGCGCGCGCAGCGGCTCACGCGCCTGTTCGCCGAGCACGACGAGATCACGCGGCGATGGCTCGACTACGAGCTCGACGTCGCGAAGGTCATCGCGTTCCCCGCCATGACCGATGTGCGCCAACCGCTCACCTCCGCGTTCCACCGGGCGAAGCGGCGCGCCGACGAGCTGCGCCCCGACTCGGCGCAGGTGCGCATGGACGACGCCGACTTCGAGGCCTACCGCGACGCGGTGCACGACTTCGCGATCGCGTTCGAGACGGCGGAGCAGGAGGCCCGCCGACTTCGTGACGCCGCGTTCACGCCCGCCGAGCGGCGGCGACTCGACACCGCCCGGCAGTTGCTGCAGGTCGCGCTCGATCAGAGCGCGACGCGAGCCGAGCGCAACCTCGCCTACCGTCGCGCGCGTCAGGAGCTCGAAGGGCTCATCGTGCTCTCCGACGGCGCGGTCGAGCGGCTCGAGGAGCGCGTCGCGATGCAGCTCACCGATCGCGGCGCAACGGCCTCCGGCCCCTCGCTCGACAAGCGGCCCGAGACGACGCCCGGCGACGGCGGAGGTGCGGCAGCCACCCCCGACGTCGATCGCTCCTGAGCCCGAAGCGGATTCGGGGTCGCCGCGTCACCCGTTTCCGGTAGAGTTCCGTTCCATTCCATACCCCGAGCTCCTGAAAGGGTGACCGCCGCACATGGCACCTGGAAGTACCGACCCCCCTCCGTCCGCATCGCGCTCGGAGAGGGGGAAGTAAGTGTCCTGGATCGTCTCGCTCCTCATCGGTGTCGTCGTGGTGCTCGTCATCACCGCTCTCACCGGTTATTTCGTCGCGCAGGAGTTCGCCTACATGGCGGTCGATCGCTCGCGGCTCAACGCCCGCGCCGCCGCTGGTGACGCGGCCGCGAAGCGTGCCCTCAAGGTGACGAACCGCACGTCCTTCATGCTCTCGGGCGCCCAGCTGGGCATCACGATCACGGGGCTGCTGGTCGGTTTCGTCGCCGAACCGCTCATCGGCGAGGCGATCGGTGAGGCCACCGGCGACGTCCTGCCCGCCGGCGTCGGCATCGCGATCGGGACGGTCATCGCGCTCGTCTTCTCGACGATCGTGCAGATGCTGTTCGGCGAGCTGTTCCCGAAGAACCTCGCGATCGCACGTCCCGAGGGCGTCGCGCTGTGGCTCGCGCGCTCCACGAACATCTACCTCGCGTGCTTCGGATGGCTCATCGCGGTCTTCGACCGTGCCTCGAACCTCCTGCTGCGCACCGTGCGGATCGAGCCCGTGCATGACGTCGAGCACGCGGCGAGCCGCCTCGACCTCGAGCACATCGTCGCCGACTCGCAGGTGACGGGCACGCTCCCGGCCGATCTCTCGGTGCTGCTCGACCGCATCATCGACTTCCCCGAGCACGACGCCGAGCACGCGATGATCCCCGCTCCGCACGTCGACACGGTGCCCGGGACGACGAGCGTCGCGACGGTTCGCGAGCTCATGAGCACGGGCCACACCAGGTACCCGATCCTCGACGAGCAGGGTGACGTGACCGGCGTCGTCCAGTTGCTCGACGTGCTCGGCACGCCGCCCGAGGCGCAGGATCGCCCCGTTACGGAGATCATGCGGCCCGCCGTGTTCCTCGCCGCGACGACGGCGTTGCCGGACGCGCTCGCGCGATTGCGCGAGAAGGGTGCCGAGCTCGCGTGCGTCGTCGACGAGTACGGCGGGTTCGCGGGCGTCCTCACGCTCGAGGACCTCGCTGAGGAGCTCGTCGGCGAGTTGCGCGACGAGCACGACCCGGACGGCGAGCTCGTGCCCGTGCAGCAGCCGGACGGGGACTGGAACATCCCCGGCACGCTGCACCTCGACGAGGCCGAGCGGGTGCTCGGGTACGACCTGCCGCGCGGTGACTACGAGACGCTCGCGGGCCTCGCGATCGCCGAGATCGGTGACCTGCCGACGACGGGGCAGGAGGTCGAGGTCGCGCTGCCGCTCGACCCGGCCGATCTCGCCGAGCCGGGTGATCCGGTCGAGCGCGTCATGACCCTTCGGGTGCTCGAGGTCGACCGGCACGTGCCCGCGCTCGTGCGGGTGCACATCGAGACGCGCGACGAGGACGACGAGGACACGGACGGCGCCGAGAACGCGCGCGACGAGGCCGAGCCCTATCCCGTGGCGGCACCGACGGAGGAACGCGCGTGACCTACGATCCGATCATCGTGCTGCCGATCACGGCCCTGCTCATCGTGCTGAGCGCGTTCTTCGTCGCCGTCGAGTTCGCGCTGCTCGCGGCGAAGCGTCACCGCTTGGAGGAGGCCGCGGCCACGAGCCGTGCGGCGCGTGCCGCACTGCGCAGCTCCGCCGAGCTGACCGTGCTGCTCGCGGGATCCCAGCTCGGCATCACGGCGTGCACGCTCGCGCTCGGCGCGATCACGAAGCCCGCCGTGCACCACTGGCTGCTCCTGCCGCTCGAGGCGATGGGGGTGCCGACCGTACCGGCCGACGTCGTGTCGTTCGTGCTCGCGCTGTTCGTCGTGACGTTCCTGCACCTCGTCGTCGGCGAGATGGCGCCGAAGTCGTGGGCGATCGCGAATCCCGAGAGCTCGGCGACGCTGCTCGCCGTGCCGATGCGCATCTTCATGTGGTTCACGAGGCCGCTGCTTCTCGCGCTCAACAAGGCGGCGAACTGGTGCCTGCGTCTCGTGGGCGTCACGCCGCGCAACGAGGTCGCGACGGGCCAGACGACCGACGACCTGCGGCACCTCGTCGAGCACTCGGCGAACGTGGGGGCGCTCGACGTGCGCTTCACGGCGCAGTTGAAAGGTGCGCTGCAGCTCGAACGCCTCACGGTGGCGGACCTCGTGCCCGCGGGTTCCGTCCCCGTGCAGGTGTCGGCCTCGGCGACCGTCGCGGACGTGCAGCGTGCCTCACGCGAATCGACGCACCTGCGCATCCTCGTGCACGACGGCGAGCGCATCTCGGGCATCGTGCACGTGCGGGACACGCTCGTGCTGCCCGACGACGCGCCGCTCGACACGGTCGTGCGCCCCGTGCTCGCGCTCGCGCCGGATGTGCCCGTCTACGAGGCGACGGCCACGATGCGTGCTTCGCGGGCCCAGCTCGCGATCGTCGGCACACCGGAGGCACCCGTCGGCGTGGTCACGGTGGACGACGTGCTGAATCGCATTCTCGTCGACCCCGCGGCGGCCGCGACGAGCTGATCGCGCAGGCACCGGCCGCCCGCACCCCGTGATCACGGGGTGCGGGCGGCCCCGTCGTCGGTGCCCGTGCCCGCGTCGCGAGCGCCGGGGCGCTCGGCGTCCCCCGGGTGTCGAATCGTGTCGGCGTGCGCGGTGTCGGCGTGCGGGGTGTCGAGGCGCTGGTCGAGGACACGCGGGGCGTCGACGCGCACATCGACGACCCCGAACCGCTCGAGCACGACGAGTGTGTCGTCGTCGACCACGAGACCGGGCAGCGCCTCGACGAGCTCGGGGGAACGCGAGAACCCGAGGTGCGCATCGCGCCACTCCGCGACGGAGCGGAATCCCTCGCCCTCGTCGATCGCGTGCCGGAGCGGGACGTCGCCGAGCCGGACGACATCGACGTCCGTCGTCTCGATCACCGCCACCCCGTTCCCGTCGGAATCGAGCACCACACCGCGTGTTCCCGGCGCCGGGAGGGGCGCTCCCTCCTGCATGTACTCGGCGAGGAGTGCCGATGTGCTCGTCTTCCCGCCGTCGAGGATCGCGGCGACGAGCGCATCCCGGAGCGGCCCGGGGAACGCGAACTCGACGGGTGGGAGGTGGCCGTGGTCGGGCTCGTGCATGCGTCGATCGTGCCACGCGGGCGCGGCGCCCGGCCCTGGTCGACGCGCGTCCTGGTCGACCGCGCGTCACCGGTGTGTGGGGTGTCGCGCGTCAGTCGATGCGGGGGAGCGGGCCGGTCGGGAGCGACGGCCGCGGCTCCTCGACCGTCGGACCGCGCGGGATGAACAGGGCGACGATGAGCGCGAGCACGGCGGCCGCGCCACCGAGGACGAACGAGACGAGGAACGCGTCGGGCGTCGGGATCTGCGCGCCGCCGAAGGTGACGGAGCCGGTCGCGAGCACCGCGCCGACGATCGCGGACGCGATGCTCGTCCCGAGCGAGCGGAAGAGGGCGTTGAGTCCGTTCGAGGCGCCCGTCTCGTTCGCCGGCACCGAGCGCATGATGAGCATCGGCATCGCCGCGTAGCCGAAGCCGATGCCGAACCCGACGAGCACGTTCGCGACGACGAGGTGCCACACCGCCGAGTGCCACGCGATCGTGAACGCGTACGCCGCGATGAGCGAGATCGCGCCGAGGAGGAGCAGCAGGCGTGGCCCGAACAGGTTCGAGAGTCGGCCGGAGAGCGGGGACAGCACCATCATCACGAGCCCCGACGGCATGACGACGAGGCTCGCGGCGAGCAGCGAGAGGCCGAAGCCGGAGCCGCTCTCGACGGGCAGCTCGAGCATCTGCGGGTAGATGACGTTCGAGGCGAACAGCGCGAAGCCCATCGCGAGCGACGCGAGGTTCGTGAGCAGCACGGGACGTCGTGCGGCGACGCGCAGATCGAGGAGCGGGTCGGTGATGCGCAGTTCGAACCAGCCCCACAGGACGAGCACGAGCAGTCCGCCGATCCCGAGCGCGAGCACCGGGGCCGACAGCCAGCCCCACTCGTTGCCGCGAGAGAACGCGAGCAACACACCGACGAGACCGACCGTGAGACCGGCGGCACCGACGAAATCGAAGCGGCCGGCGGTGCACAGCACGCTCACGGGCACGATCCACAGCACGAGGCCGAACACGACCGCGCCGAGTGAAGCTGCGACCCAGAACAGGACGTGCCAGTCGCTGCGCTCGGTGATGAGCGCGCTGATCGGCAGGCCGATCGCACCGCCCACGCCGAGCGTCGCGCTGATGAGCGCGATGGCCGAGTCGATGCGCCGTTCGTGGAGCACGTCGCGGAGGATCGAGATGCCGAGCGGCACGACGCCGACGATCGCCCCCTGCAGCGTGCGGCCCACGATGATGCCGATGATGCCGTGCGACACGGCGGCGACGACCGAGCCCACGACCATGATCGCGATGAGCGCGAGCACGATGCGGCGCTTGCCGTACATGTCGCCGAGCCGCCCCGCGATGGGCGTGATGACGGCGGCGGCGAGGAGTGTCGCCGTGACGACCCACGCGGTGTCCTCACGCGGTGCCTGCAGCAGCTCGGGCAGCTTCGACTGGATCGGCACGACGAGCGTGAACATGAACGAGGAGCACAGGCCGGCGAGTGCGAGGACGGCGACGATCGCCCCCTGCGGGGGCATCCGGGTGAGGCGTTTCCGTTCGTCGTCGATCGATCCCATCGGGTCAGGGTATCCCCGTCCGGGGAACGGCGATGACCGCCGGTGGGCCGCGGAGCGATCGCCGGTCCCGAGCGCGTTCAGGGGTGCGGCGGCACCTCGGCGTCGGCCACGTCAGCGTCGTCCTCACCGCGCACGCGCCGCGAGGCCGCGGCGACGAGGCGCAGCAGCCGGTCGAGCTCGCGGAGGTCGTCGAGCCCGACCTCGGCACCCACCGCATCGGCCCACGTGTGCTGCCGCGCGCGGAAGTCGTGGAGCGCCGCGAGACCAGCATCGGTCGGCGCGAGGAGCTTCGCGCGGCGGTGGCGCGGATTGTCCGACCATCGCGCCCAGCCGCGCTCGACGAGGAGGTTCGCGGATCGCTGGACGCTCTGCCGCGCGAGGCCGAGCCCCACGCGACGGGCGATCTCGGCGACCGGCAACGGCTCGTCGAGCACGGCGCCGAGCACCTGCCACAGGGCGGGCGTCAGTTCGTGGCCCGCCGTGATGCGCTCGGCCGCGGCGAGGAATTCGCCGCCCAGTTCGAAGGCGGGGAGGACGAGCGCGGTGAGCGCGTCGCCCTCAGGCGTCCTCGAGGGCACCTTCGATCTCCACGAGTCGGTAGAACGCCTGTTCGTCGTTGTCGCGGTTCACGCGCAGCCACGCGTCGGCGTGCTCGGGGGCGAACACGCCCGCGCGTTCGAGCACCTCGGCCGTGAACGGGACGGGGCGCGTGCCGCTCGCGGTCGTGATGCCGCCGTCGGTCACGACGTCCTCGTCCCGGTAGTTCGCGCCGCCCGCGTAGCCGGACTGATCGAGGAACACGCGGGCGTTGCTCGTGTGGGCGCGCTCGTCGAGGAGCCCGTCGCGCGCGAACGCGAGCGTCGCACCGCAGATCGCCGCGACGGGGACGTCCGCGTCGAGCAGGCGGCGGGCGGTCGCGAGCATGCGCTCGTGGCCGGCGCCGTACGTCTCGCCGCCGGGCGCGACGAACGCGATCGTGTCGGCGGCGTCGACGTCGTCGAGGTCGATGTCGGGCGTGATGGGGAGGCGGCCGAGCGAGGTGACCTGGGCGGTGCCGTCGCCCGCGAACACGAGACGCAGGTCCGAGCCGGGACGTGCGGCCGCGCGGGCGAGTTCGGTCGTGAGGTAGGCGTACTCCCAATCGGCCATCGTGTCGGTCGCGTAGACGACGAGCTGTGGCATGAGCTGCTCCGATCCGTGAGTGCTTGACAGGAGTCTGTCAATTCGACAGGTGACTGTCAACTGCGGATCGGCTGAGCGGACGCGTGGCCCCCGCCGACCATCGTCCGAAGACGGGTTCGATCGCGACGCGAACGGGGGTGGGGAGGTTCTGCCCCCACGTGTCGTAGAGCGAGTCGCGGTCGTCGAAGGTGCCGAGTTCGAACTGCACCCAGCGGGCGAGCGAATCGTCCGCGCAATCGCACGCCGGCCCGTCGATGCGGACCGCGCCGCGCCCGAGCGCATCGAAGAGCGTCTCGGCGCCCGCGTTCGTGAACGCGGTCGCGTCGCTGGTCGGGAACAGGTGGCCGATGTCGACCCACGCGCCATCGATGCGGAACTCGGGCCACGCGAGCAGGATGCGCTCGGGGACGAGCCGCTCGAGCCCGCGGAAGCGGGGGTACCAGAACCGGCCGTCGATGACGAGGCCACGGACACGCGTCGCGATGCCCTCGCGGCGAGCAACGCCCTTGAGCACCGCGAGCCGCTGGCTGCACGAGCCGCGGCCGAGGCGCAGCACGGCCGAGACCGGGCGGCGGTCGGCCATGCTGTAGACGGGGCGGACGCGTGCGCCGATCCGCTCGTGGGCCGCGTGGAGCCGTTCGCGCGGCGTCGCCGTCGCGTCCGGCACGCGGATGGACGCGAGGGCCGGTGCGTCGAGGTCGAGGATCGCGGTCGGTCGCGTGCTCCCGCGGGCGTCCACCCCGGCCCCCACATCCGACGGTGCGTGGGTGCGCGTCGGTGCGGCCCGGCGCAGGCGGTGCGGGGTGAGCCAGGTGCTCGTCATGCCCCGATCATCCGGCAGCGTGTGCGGCGATGTCGAGGGAACATCACGGATCTCGTCACCCAGGAGGAGCAGGATCAGGCCCGGCACCGACACCGACCCGCTGCCGCGGGCTGATGCGCGGGCGCGCTCAGGCCCCGGGCGCGACGCCGGGTACCGGTGTGGCTGCGTCCGCGCCGGGTGCGGCCTCGTCGGCGATGAGATCGAACAGGGCATCCAGTGCGGTCGCGGACCGCGTGCCGTTCGTCGGCCCGGGTGTGTTCGTCGACCCGGGGGCCTTCGTCGGCCGGGGCGCGTTCGTGGGCCCGGACACGTTCGGTGCTTCATCGGACGCGTTCGCCGGCGCGTCGCGTGCGGTCGTGGCATCGGCGAGCACCGCGCCGAGAACGAGGCGAGTGACCGTCGCCGCGTCGCTGCGAGGCGGCCGTTCGCCGCGCGCGACGGCTCGCTCGAGGACTTCCCGCACGTGCTGCTCGGTCGGCTCGTGCACCCCGGCGCGGATCACTTCCGCGAGCTCAGCGTCGTGCAGGGCTTCGCCCATGAGGACGAGCAGTGTCCTGGCGATGCGAGGCGTGAAGATGCGCTGCTTGTCGCGGCGGAGTCGCTCGAGATCACCGACGAGTGACCCGGTGTCGACGGGATCGTCCGCCGCATCGGCGAGCTGCTGCGCGGCGGCGAGGACGAGCACTCGCTTCGAGTCCCACCGCCGGTAGATCGTGGCGGTCGAGACACCGGCTCGCCGCGCCACCTCGGCGGTCGTGAGGCGCGCGTAGCCGAGCTCGTCCAGCAGGTCGAGGGTCGCGGCGAGGATGACGGGGCCGAGTCGTTCGTCCGCGGGGCGCCCGACGGAACGGCGCGGGGACTCGGGGGGCATGCGCTCATCATAGTTCGAGTTACGAAACGTCGACGTTTCGGAATTGGGTACGCTGTCTCCGACCGCTTCACCCGTCCGACGAGAATCGAGGACACCATGGAGACGATCGTGCTGACCGGTGCGAGCGGCGGGATCGGACTCGTCGCACTCCGGCGCCTCCGAGCGCTGCGCCCCGACGCCCACTTCGTTCTGCTCGGGCGACGTCCACCCGCGGACCCGGGCACGACGGGCGGCCGTGGCGCGACCGAGCACATCGCGTGCGATCTCCTGTCGCTGCGGAGCCTGCGCTCGGCGACGAACACGCTCGTCACCCGTCTCGAGGCGGGCGAGCTGCCCCCGCTTCGTGCCGTCGCCGCGAACGCCGGAGTGCAGTACGTCGACGACACCACGGTGAGCGAGGACGGCTTCGAGGCGACCTTCGCCGTCAACGTGCTCGCGAACCACGTGCTGCTCCGCGAGCTCGGGCCGCGAATCGAGCGCCGGGGCCGCGCGGTCGTGACGGTGAGCGACACGCATTTCGGTGACCTCCGACACAATCTGGGGCTCATTCCGGCGCCGCGATGGTCGTCGCCCGAACGACTCGCCCGACCGGGCGCGTTCGGTGGCCGATCGCCGACGACGGCCGGCCGGACGGCGTACTCGACGAGCAAGCTCGCGGCCGTCCACCTCGTCCACGAGTTCGCGCGTCGGCTCCCGGATGTCGACGTGATCGCATTCAATCCGGGCTTCGTGCCGGGAACGTCGCTCGCCAGGCGGGCCGGGCGGGTCTCTCGACTCGTCCTCGGCGCGCTCGGCCCCGTGCTGACCCGCACACCGATCGCCTCCGACGTGGCATCGTCCGGCGCGGCGCTCGCGGATGTCGTCCTCGGGCGGACCGCCGCGTCGTCGGGTGCCTACGTCGATCGCGACCGCGTGGTCCCGTCGTCGTCGGCGTCGCACGACCCGTCGCGTGAGGCCGAGCTGTGGGACGTGCTGGAGCGCCTGTCCGGTGCGGACGGGGGCGCGTCCCCCGCGTGATGGGCGATCACGTCGATCGCGCCGGTCGCATCGGCGACCGCGGAACTGAGGCGGTCGGGGTGCGGGATGGGCGAGGTGTGCGGGTGCGCGCCCTCGATTCCGTCGTCGGTGGGCGCGTGTGGCAGGTCGTCGGGCACGCGACCGCCGCTTCTCGTCGCGCCGATGCCCGCGACGACGACGAGTACGACACCGACCGCCGCGAGCGGGCCGGGCACCTGGCCGAGCGCGACGAGTCCCACGCCGAGTGCGACGGCGGGTTCGAGGCACGTGAGCGTGCCGAACGCGGCCGTCGTGAGCCGCCGGAGCGCGAACAGCTCGAGGATGAACGGGATGAGGGGCAGCATGACGGCCAGCCCGAGCCCGGCCAGGACGAGTGACAGGTCGAAGCGCCCGAACGAGGACGGGCCGACCGTGACCGTGGCGACGAGTGCCGCGACGGGCATGGAGATCGCGAGCGCGCCGAGCCCGTCCGCCTCGTCGCCGGCGTGCTGGGTCAGCAGGATGTAGAGCGCCCAGCCGACCGCCGCCGCGAGCGCGAAGCACACGCCGAGTGGGTCGATCTCGCCGCGCCACGGTTCGGTGAGCGCGAGCACGCCCGCCGCGGCGACGAGACCCCAGAGCTTCGCGCGGCCGCGCCCGCGCACGACGGCGACCGTGAGCGGGCCGAGGAACTCGAGCGCGACCGCGGTGCCGAGCGGGAGGAGCGACACCGCGAACATGAACAGGATCGTCATGCCACCGGTCACGACGCCGAGCACGGACGAGACGACGAGCGCGCGACGCGTGTAGCGGATGCGCCACGGCCGCGCGATGAGCGTGATGATGACGGCCGCCCACACGAGGCGGATCCACGCGACGCCACCGGCCCCGAGCTGGTCGACGAGGCCGACGGCGATCGCGAGACCGAATTGCAGGCACACCATCGCGGCGATCGCCATGGTGGCTCCCGCGGCGGGGCCGGAGAGGCGTGAGGACTGTGGCACCAGACCAGTACAGCCGCCGACACTCTCCACGTCCACGTGAGGAATGCGAACGATCCGTCAAGTGATCATGGACAATGCTGGGATGGATCTTCGCCGCCTCACGACCCTGCTCGAACTCTCGCGGAGCGAGTCGATGCGGGTCGTCGCCGACGAGCTCGGCACGACGACGTCGAGCGTCTCGCAGCAGATGGCGCTCCTGTCGAAGGAGGTCGGCGTCGCCCTGCTCGAGCCCGAGGGGCGCGGCATCCGGCTCACGCCCGCGGGGCATCGGCTCGCGGCGCACGCGGCCGAGATCCTCGCTGCGGTCGAGGCGGCGCGCTCCGATCTCGACCCCGATGCGGAGCCGTCGGGCACGCTGCGCGTCGCGGGCTTCTCGACGGCGATCAGGCGGAGTCTCATGCCGATCATCGACGACTCGGGACGGCAGCATCCGGGCCTGCGGATCGTCGTGCACGAGCACGAACCCGATGCGGCGATCGAGATGCTGCTCGCCGATCGCGTCGACATCGCGCTCACCTACGACTACAACCTCTCGCCGCTCGCCCTCGACGCGCGGCTCGACGCTGTGTCCCTGTGGCGCACGCGGTGGGGGCTCGCGGTACCGAGCGGCCGCGCACCGCTCATGCCGGGCGGCGCCGCCGAGCTGTTCGACGCGTACCGCGACAGCGACTGGATCGCGAACTCCCGCAACCGCGCCGACGAGGACGTGCTGCGCACGATCGCGGCGCTCGCGGGGTTCGAGCCGCGCATGCGCCACGAGGCCGAGAGCCTCGACCTCGTCGAGGACCTCGTGCGGGCCGGCATGGGCATCGGGCTGCTCCCCGAATCGCGCACGCCCGTGGAGGGCGTGACGATCGTGCCGCTGCACGACCCCGAGGTCCACCTGCGTGCATCGGCCCACATCCTGCGCGGCCGCAGCTCGTGGCCGCCGCTGCGCTACGTGCTCGGTCGGCTCACGGCCGATGCGGGCGAGCAGGCCGAGGGCGCGGCCCCGGGGCCGTGGCCGAAGCTGTTCTGAGGGCCAGCGGCGGCGGACCGATGGGACCGTTCCGGAACTGCGGCACCCCGCGATCCCGTTCGTGAGAAGCCCTCGCCCATGCCGACGCGGCCCGGTGCTACCGTGAAAATCGGACGAAGCGCCTGCCACGTCCGGGCCGGTTCCGGCAGCCCGCGTCTCGTCCGCAACACCACCCCACTCGGACGACCTTGCGGAGGTAGGGATCGTGGGAGCCGTCGGCGCGCTGCTTCAGCAGCAGCCACTCATCGCGCTGTTCGTGTGCATCTCGCTGGGCTATCTGCTCGGCAAGATCCGCATCAAGTCGTTCACGCTCGGCGGGATCGCCGGAACGCTCATCGTGAGCGTCGTGCTCGGTCAGATCGGCATCAAGCTCGACGAGAGCGTGCGGACCGTGTTCTTCGCACTCTTCATCTACGCGGTCGGCTTCCAGGGTGGCCCGCAGTTCTTCCGCGCGCTCAACCGCCGCTCGCTCAACCAGTTGCTCTCCGCCGTCCTCACCTGCGTGCTCGGACTGCTCGCGGTCCTCGTCGCTGCCTGGGTCTTCGGCCTCGACCGCGGTCTCGCCGCGGGTCTCGCCGCGGGCGGGCTCACGCAGTCTGCCATCATCGGCACGGCGGGTGATGCGATCGCCAAGCTCGGGCTGCCGCAGGACCAGACACAGGCGATGCAGAGCAACGTCGCCGTCGGCTACGCCGTGACCTACATCTTCGGCTCGCTCGGACCGATCCTGCTCATCACGTGGTTCCTGCCGATGATCCGAAAATGGAACATCCGCTCCGAGGCCGTCGCGCTCGCCGCGAAGCTCTCGGGTGGACACCCCGAACTCGAAGCGGGGCAGTTCAACGGCGTCCGGCGCATCGTGACACGCAGCTTCCGCGTGACCGACACCAGCCCGATCGTCGGAAAACGCAGCGGAGCCATCGACAGCGACCTGGCCGACGTCAGTATCGAAGCCATCGTCCGCGACGGCAACCAGCACGAGGCGGACGACGACACCGTGGTGCGATCAGGAGACCTCCTCATCGTGACCGGCGACGTCGACGCCCTCCGGCGGGTCGGCACACGCCTCGGTACCGAGGCCGAGACGCCCGATGGAACGGTCGAGGTCGAGGAGACGCGAGACATCGTGCTCACCGACCGCCGCTACGTCGGGTCGACGATCGGCCAGGTCCACTCGCAGCTCGATGCGCAGGCCGACTACGGCGTGTTCTTCAGCGGCGTGCGGCGCGCCGGGCAGGAGCTTCCGACCCTCCGAGACGTCGAACTCCACCGCGGGGACGAACTCGTCACCGTCGGACGCCCCGCCGACATCGACCGGGCACAGAAGGTGCTCGGGTACGGCATCAAGCGAACCGGCGTCACGGACTTCGTCTTCTTCGGCATCGGCATCGCGCTCGGCATGCTCCTCGGCCTCGTCGAGATCCCGATGTTCGGCGTCTCCGTCAGCATCGGTTCCGGTGGCGGCTGCCTCATCTCCGGGCTCGTGTTCGGCTGGCTGCGCGGCGTCCACCCTCGCTTCGCGGCCCTCCCGACGGGTGCGTCGAACTTCCTCCGGGACTTCGGACTCGCCGCCTTCGTCGGTGCCGTCGGGCTCGGAGCGGGGGCGCAGGCGCTGAGCGCCATCGAACAGTCGGGCCTCACGCTGCTGCTGCTCGGCATCGGCGTCACCCTCGTGCCGACCGTGCTGAGCTTCTTCCTCTCCTATTACCTGCTGCGCATCCGGAACCCGATCGAATTGCTCGCGTCCATCGCGGGCGGGCGCAGCGCCAACCCGGCATTCGCGGCACTCATGAGCAAAGCGGGCAACGCGACACCCGTCGTACCGTTCACGATCACCTACGCCGTCGCCAACGTATTGCTCACGCTCTGGGGACCCGTGATCGTGAACCTCGTGACGGTCAATGCCTCCTGAGCGCTGCCCGCCCGGGCGAACAGTTCGTCCGCGACCGCAGTGCACGACGAACGAACGGATGACGAAAGGAACGCGACCATGACCGAGAACACGACGCCGGCGAAGCGCACCCTGGACGATGTCGGGCCCGACGACCGACTGAGCCCGTTCGAGCTGAAGGACCTGCTCATCCGGGCGGCGTCGAGCGACGCGCACCGCCTCATGCTCAATGCCGGGCGCGGCAACCCGAACTTCCTCGCGACCGTGCCGCGCCGTGCGTTCCTGCGCATCGGCGAGTTCGCGGTCGAGGAGTCCGAGCGCTCGTACTCCTACCTCGACAGCGGGTTCGGAGGGCAGCCGCGTCTCGACGGTCTCGTCGACCGATTCGACACGTTCGTGAGCCGGTACCCGGACGATCCCGGCGTTCGATTCCTTCGCTCGGCGCTCTCCTTCGCCGACGACCAGCTCGGGCTCGACGAGCATGCGTTCCTCGCCGAACTCGTCGAGGCGTCGCTCGGGAGCAACTACCCGACGCCGCCGCGCATCCTCGAGCACTGCGAGCAGATCGTCGAGCGCTACCTCCGACAGGAGATGGGTGACGCGTCCCTGTCGTTCTCGCTGTTCGCCACCGAGGGGGGCACGGCGGCGATGACGTACCTCTTCCAGTCGCTGTTCGCGAATGAGCTGCTGCACCCGGGCGACAAGATCGCGATCGGTACGCCCATCTTCTCGCCGTACCTCGAGATCCCCGTCCTGCCCGGCTACGACCTCGGGGTCGTCGACATCCGGCTCGATCAGGACGCGGACTGGCAGTATCCGGACGCCGAACTCGACAAGCTCCTCGATCCCGCCGTGAAGGTCTTCTGCCTCGTCAACCCGAGCAACCCGCCCTCGACGAAGCTCAGCGACGAACGGCTCCACGCGATCGCGGAACTGATCCGCACGAAGCGTCCCGACCTCGTCGTCATCACCGACGACGTGTACGGCACGTTCGCCGACGACTTCACGTCGCTGTTCGCGGTGGCCCCCGCCAACACGATCCTCGTGTACTCGTTCTCGAAGTTCTTCGGCGCGACGGGCTGGCGCCTGGGGGTCATCGGCGTGCACGAGGAGAACGTGGTCGACGCGGCGATCCGGGCGCTCCCGGCCGACGTCACCGATCGGCTCGCGAAGCGGTACTCGTCGCTCACGGACGACGTCGCCGGCCTGCGCTTCATCGACCGGCTCGTGGCGGATTCGCGTGCCGTCGCACTGAACCACACCGCCGGCCTCTCGCTGCCGCAGCAACTGCAGATGACGCTGTTCGCCGTGCACGGGCTCGTGGATCGTCGCGGCCACTACAAGGAGGCCGCGAAGTCACTCATCCGACAGCGCGAGCAGACGCTCTACGCGAATGTCGGGGCGCCGTACCGATTCGAACCCGAGGACGTCGACTACTACACGCTCGTCGACCTGCAACGCCTCGCCGCGGAGTTGCACGGTGCGGGGTTCGCGAACTGGTTCGCGGCGGGAGCGCACGGACGCGACTACCTGTTCCGGCTCGCACGCGAGACGGGCGTCGTCCTGCTGCCCGGGAAGGGCTTCGAGGTCGTCGACGCCTCTGCGAGGGTGTCGCTCGCGAACCTCGCCGAGTGGGAGTACGTCGCGATCGGACGGTTCACGCGGAAGGTGCTCGACGAGTACTACGCGCAGTACTCGGCCGAGAACGGCACGCCGAAGGAGTGAGGCCGCTCGGGCCGAGTCGGACAGGCGGGGGCTCACAGCGCCCCGCAGTGCGGGCGAGCGGGAGGCGGTGGCGCCTGGGCCGATCCCGAGGGTGATGACCTTCGAGCCGGCCCCTTCGGGCGCGATCCTGTCGCTCGGCGGAATCCGGGTGGTCCCGGATTCGCCGTGGGAACACGGGCCGGGCAACGGCGGAGCGATCACCGCGAGCGCATGAGCGCGTCGATCCCGCCTGTGTACTCGGCGACGAGTGCGTGCCGAAGCGGCCCAGCGGCATGCGCGAGGTCCGTCACGCCGTCGCACCCCGGGCACGGCATCCCACGGCTCGGCCAGGCCACCGCCCGCGCTCAGCGCCGCGCCGGTAGCGTTGCAGCATGGCAGCAACGCGCGATGAAGCGGGCCGGGAGGCCCTCGTCTCAGGAATCGACCGCAGCGAGTTCGACGACTCCGTCCGGGTGCAGGATGACCTGTTCCGGCACACGAACGGCGGGTGGCTGGCCACCGCCGAGATCCCGCCCTCGCTCCCCGCCTGGGGCTCGTTCATGAAGCTGCGCGATGAGGCCGAGGACGCCGTGCGCGAGCTGCTCGAGGAGGGCGCTGCGGCCGAGCCCGGCACCGACGCACGCAAGGCGGCCGACGCGTTCGCGGCGTTCATGGACACCGCGAAGCTCGAGGAACTCGGCATCGAGCCGATTCGCGACGATCTCGCGGCCGCACTCGCCGTTGGCTCGATCGACGAGTTCCTCCGCACGCTCGGTCGCCAGGAGCGCGAGGGCCTCGGCGGGTTCTTCCAGGCCTTCGTCTACCCCGACGCCGACGACCCGACGCGGTACGCGCTGTCCATCGAGCAGGGCGGTCTCGGGCTGCCCGACGAGAGCTACTACCGCGAGGAGCAGCACGCACCCATCCGCGAGGCGTACCTCGCGCACATCGAACGCATGTTCGCGATCGCGGAGCTCGACGGGCCGGCCGAGCGCGCGCGGCGCGTGTTCGAGCTTGAGACCGCGATCGCGTCGCACCACTGGGACAACGTCGCGACGCGCGATGCGCAGAAGACGCACAACCCGCGCACGTGGGCCCAGCTGCGCGAGGCGTTCGACGGCATCGACCTCGACGGCTGGCGCGACGAACTGCAGGCCCCGGCGGGCGCGTTCGACGAGATCGACCTGCGCGAGCCGAGCTTCGCCGAGGGGCTCGTGGGCCTCCTCGTCGCCGAGCGGCTCGACGAGTGGCGCGACTGGCTGCTGTGGCGCATCGTCGTCGGCTCGGCCGCGCTCCTGACGCCGGCGATCTCGGCCGCGAACTTCGAGTTCTACGGCAAGGTGCTGCAGGGCACGCAGGAGCAGCGCGAGCGGTGGAAGCGTGGTGTCGCCGCGGCGCAGGGGGTCGTGTCGGACGCGATCGGCCGCGAGTACGTCGCGCGGCACTTCCCGCCCACGGCGAAGACGCGCATGGAGGAGCTCGTCGGGCACCTGCTCGACGCCTACCGCGCGTCGATCACGACGCTCGAGTGGATGACACCCGCGACGCGTGAGAAGGCGCTCGACAAGCTCGACCGCTTCGTCACGAAGATCGGCTACCCGGAGCGGTGGCGCGACTACACCGAGCTCGAGGTCGCCGCCGACGACCTCGTCGGGAACGCGCGCCGATCGGCCGTGTTCGAGGCGGCGTACGAGTACGGCAAGCTCGGCGGGCCCGTCCGCAAGGACGAGTGGCTCATGCCGCCGCAGACGGTGAACGCGTACTACTCGCCCGGCGAGAACGAGATCGTGTTCCCCGCCGCGATCCTGCAGCCCCCGTTCTTCGACGCCGAGGCCGACGATGCGGCGAACTACGGTGCGATCGGTGCCGTCATCGGGCACGAGATCGGGCACGGCTTCGACGACCAGGGCTCGAAGTACGACGGCGACGGCAAGCTCGAGGACTGGTGGACCGACGAGGACCGCGCCGCGTTCGAGGAGCGCACCGCGTCGCTCATCGCGCAGTACGACGCGCTGTCGCCGGTCGGTGCGGACGGTGAGCACGTCAACGGCAGCCTCACGATCGGCGAGAACATCGGTGACCTCGGTGGGCTCGGGATCGCCTGGAAGGCGTACCTCGCGACGCTCGACGGCGCCGAGCCGCCCGTCATCGACGGCCTCACGGGTGCCGAGCGGTTCTTCTTCGCGTGGGCGCAGGCCTGGCGGCAGACGGCGCGGCCCGAATACGTGAAGCTGCTGCTGCAGGTCGACCCGCACTCGCCCGCCGAGTTCCGCTGCAACCAGATCGTCCGCAACATCGACGCGTTCCACGACACGTTCGGGACGAGCGAGGGCGATGGCCTGTGGCTCGCCCCCGAGGAGCGCGTCACCATCTGGTGACCGCGAACGACAGAGCGCCCCGCCGATCGTTTCCTGATCGGCGGGGCGCTCTTCCCGTTGCCCGCCGCTTCGCCGTCCGGCCCCGGACGGCGAAGCGGCGGCGAGCGGAGTGACGGGCCCGAACACTCAGCGCTGTTCGGGGAGCACGTACCTGCCGGTCTTGTCGGTGGCCAGCGCGAGCGAGGAGATGTACTGCTTCGAGCCGTCTGCGGCTCGTTCCGCGGAGAGCAGCATGTCGGGGCGCTCGAACTCGAGTCCGGTGACGTGGCAGCGCAGCAGGACGTCCGAGGGGTTTCCGTCGGCGTCCGTCATCGGCAGTTCGATGCCGTCATCGGTGCGCCGCAGGTAGAAGCGGCCGCGGGTGAGCATAGCCATCAGCGGCGTGACCACGACCGGGATCGCGACGGCGAAGATGGCCGAGAAGGGAGCGATCCCCGGGCCGAACGCGCCGAAGAACACCGCGATCGACACACCCGCCGCGAGCAGCAGCGAAACCACGCCGACGGGGTTCCAGGCGTACAGCATGCCGCGACGGAACTCGGGATGCTTCGGTGACAGCCCGAGCAGGTACTTGTTGATGCCGATGTCGGTTGCCACCGTCACGATCCACGCCATGCCGCAGTTCGCGTAGAAGCCGAGGATGGTGTTCAGGAAATCGAACATGTTCAGTTCCATCAGCACCAGTGCGATCGCGAGATTCACGATGACGAACACGAGCCTGCCCGGATACGTCCGAGTGACGCGGGTGAACGCATTGGTCCACGCCAGGGATCCGGAGTAGGCGTTCGTGACATTAATCTTGATCTGCGAGATCACGACGAGGATCACTGCGAGTGTCATCGCCAACCAGCCGGGCATCATGTGCTCGTAGACGCCGAGGAACTGGTGCACCGGTTCGTTCGCCGTCACCGACGCGGCCGGGTCGAGGGTGGCGATCAGGTAGACCGCGATGAAGAGGCCGATCGCTTGCTTCAGCGCGCCGAACACCACCCATCCCGGCCCGGCGATGATCACCGCACGCCACCATGATCGCCGATTCGCATCCGTGCGCGGCGGCATGAATCGCAGGTAGTCGATCTGCTCGGCGATCTGCGCGATCAGTGACAGGCACACGCCCGCGGCGAGCATCACGGATGCGAAGTTCACGCCTGAGCCACTGCCGTCCTCACCGGTGTATGCGAAGAACATCGACACCGAGGACGGATCCGACAGCAGCAGGTACGCGAGCGGGACGACCATCAGGAGGAGCCAGAGCGGCGTCGTCCACACCTGCAGTTTCGACAGCGCCTTCATGCCGTAGATCACCAGCGGGATGACGATGATGGTCGAGACCGCGTACCCGATCGGGCGCGGCACGTGCAATCCCAACTCGAGCCCCTGCGCCATGATCGAGCCCTCGAGCGCGAAGAAGATGAAGGTGAACGTGGCGAAGATGACATTCGTGATGACCGACCCGTAGTAACCGAATCCGGAACCGCGAGTGATGAGGTCCAGGTCGATGTTGTAGCGAGCCGCGTAGTAGGCCAGCGGAAAACCCGTCACGAAGATGATGGTCGCGGCGACGGCGATCCCGAGCAGTGCATTGGTCGTGCCGTAGGCGATGCCGGCATTCGCGCCGATCGAGAAGTCCGCCAGGTACGCGATGCCGCCGAGCGCACTCGTCGCGACCACCCCGGCGCCCCACTTCCGGTACGAGCGTGGTGCGAAGCGAAGGGTGTAATCCTCCAGGCTCTCGCGTGTGGCCGCATGCGTTTCGGACGACGTGGATACGGCGGGTGCGGCAGCGCCGCGTGGTGTCTCGATGTCAGTGGACACGGTGGGACCCTTCGATCGGAGGTGCGCAGGTAATGGGTGAAGCCCCAGGAACACCTGCCACGTCATCGCAGCAGGTCGGCCGACACGCCGCCGGGACGAGCCCGAGATGCACGTTCGAGCTTGTCGGTCGCGTGTTTCCACGGTGTTGAGCGCAGCGAACGGTCGTGTGTCCACCGTCCGGGACCGCGACGACAGCGAGGCGGTCGGCAGGGACGTCAGCGCCGCCGCGTCGGACGAGGGGACGAGCGAGTCTCCATCACGCGTGCGCCGTCACTCGTGCTCCGACGAGGCGAGCTCCCCGGGTGCGCGGCCCCGGACGAACGAGGCCGGTCGGATCATCGGGGCCCTATGGCTGCTCGACACGCCGATGTCGTCGCGAGCAGGGAGGGCGAGTTCATCGAAGCAGGTGACCGTCCGGCTCGTGTGGGGGACGGACCGGGCGTGAACCGGTGACGCACTCAGCATGACGGGCGGTGCGGGCAACGCACCACCATGACGGTGCTCGACTGCCTGCCATCGCACCTCCGAGATGGCCAGGGTCAGCTCGGACGACAGCCGGGTGAGGTCTGTTGCGGGTCCGTGTTCATCACGGAATCAAGATGGTTCGCAGCCCGACTCCGTTCTCGAGGTCCCGGAACGCTTCCTCGAACTCGGTGATCGGCCGGTGTGCGCCGACGAGCAGATCCAGCGGCAGGCGGCCCGACAGGTACAGCGATGCAATCCTCGGTACATCGACGGCGGCCACGCTGGAGCCGTAGTTGCACCCCAGAATCCGCTTGCCCTGATCCGCGAGGTCGAATGCGTCGATCGGCACCCTGGCGCCGACCTTCGGCATGCCGACGAGGACAGCGGCGCCACCTGAACGGACCATGGACGGGAGCTGCGCGATCAGGCGCGGACTGCCGACTGCTTCGAAGGCGTAGTCGGCGCCGCCGAGGTGTTCCCGGCACCATGCGACGACATCGACCGAGGAACCGTCGAGCGTGTCGGTCGCGCCGAGTTGTCGCGCCGCCCGGCGTCGGTCTTCCGAGAGGTCGACCGCGACGATGCGACCCGCCCCGGCCAGGCGAAGGCCCATGACCGTCGCGAGCCCGACGCCCCCGCACCCGACCACTACCGCCGATTCACCCGGCCGAACGCGCGCGGTGTTCACTGCGGCGCCGATTCCGGTGGTGATTGCACAACCGAGCAATGCCGCGACGTCGAAGGGGAGGTCCCGCGATACCTTGACTGCCGCCGTGCGCGGAACGACGACATGCGAGGTGAACGCTCCGAGGCCGAGGAACGGCCACACCTGCTCGCCCTTCGAAACGAAGGCGGTGTCGCCGTCGGGGAGCCCGTTCTCGACGGCGCGTGTGCCCGTGCAGAGCCATGCGCGTCCCGCTGCGCACGACTCGCATCGGCCGCACGGGGCGAACCACGAGAGGACGACGTGGTCGCCGGGATCGAGGTCGACCCCCTCGCCCACCTCGGTCACGACGCCGGCGGCTTCGTGACCGAGCACAAGGGGCCGGTCCTCAGGCCAGTCCCCGTTCACGACGTGGAGGTCTGAATGGCACACGCCCGCTGCGCGGATCTCGACGGCCACCTCACCGAAACGCGGGGCGCGCACGGACACATCACGCAGCGTCAAGCCGTTGCCCGGCTCGAGGACAACGGCCGGTGTCGTGGCGCTCGACGGTCACCTCCTGACGTTGCGTCGGCCCCGTTCGGGATCTCTGCGTGCGGCTTCCGGATCACGAGGTAGAGCAAACCGATGACCGTCAGCACGCTGAACACCAGGACCACCGCCCACACCTGGACCCATGTGCCGTCGATCGGCGCGAGTTCGACTCGTGGCCAGGCGATGTTGATGACCTCGAACACCAGCCAGACGACGGCGAGGATGTTGATGGCCAAGCCGAACCGACCCGGGACGAACGCGCCGCGACGCGGATCCCACGTGCCGGTGAGCCGTGCACGCAGCGCGACGACCGCAACGATGAGGAAGACGATGTAGAAGCCGCCGGACCCGAACGAGATCAGCGTGGCCGCGGCGTTCCCGTTGAGTCCGAGCAGCAGTCCGAGCGCCGCGAGGGCCGCTGTGGCGATGAGCGAGACGTGCGGGATGTCGGCCTTCCCGATCCGTGACAGCTGGCGGGAGAACGGGAGCTGCCGGTCGCGAGCGAAGCTGAAGACCATTCGTCCGATGTAGGTCTGGATGGAGACTGCGCAGGCGAGGAAGGCGATCAGGACCACGACGACGAACGGCTTCTCGATCCATGAACCGAACGATTCGACGACGGAGGCGAGTACGGGATCGACCACCTCGCCGTTGACGGCACGTTCGGGGTTCTCCAGCGCCAAGGTCACGGCGACACCACTCAGCAGCACGGTCGCACCGACGAACAGGAACGAGCGCAGCAGGGCCCGGGGGACCGTCTGCCGAGGGGACTTCGCCTCTTCGGCGACTTGCGTCGTCGCGTCGAACCCCAGGAACGCCCAGCCCGCCACGGCGAGGCAGGTCAGGAACCCGAGGAAGGCTGATCCGCTCGAGGTGTCCTCGGCACCGAGTGTCTGGAAGAGGACGACCGGGTTGTTCCGCATGAAGAACAGGAGGAGCAACACGCTGAAGCCGATCGAGGCAACTGCCTCGGCAATGATGCCGGCGCTCAGGAAGTGCTTGACGGGGTTGACGCCGAGGAGGTTGACCCCGAGCGCGAGCAGGAGAAACACTCCGCCGTAGAGGACGAGCTCAATGGGGCTGTCGGAGGTGGAGCCGATCAGTTCGCGGACCCATACGCCTCCCAGATACGCAACCGTCGAGAGCGATGCGATGGCGGCGGAGAGATAAATCCATCCGGTCAGTCATCCGAGCTTCCGCCCCGCGAGGCGCCGGACCCACTGGTACACGCCACCGGTCATGGGGAACTGTGAGGCGAGCTGCGCATACACCGTCGCCACCAGGAGCTGACCGATGAATGCGACCAGCACGGCCCAGATCCACGCGGGGCCGCTGAAGGCGAATCCGAGCTGGACGACCGCGTAGACGCCGACCACCGGCGAAATGGTTGCGAAGCCGAGGGCGAACACCGCCCATGGGGAGAGTGTGCGTTTGAGTTCCTGCTCGTAACCGTAGTCGGCGAGTTCTTGGGCGTCGCCGTCGGATTCGAATTGATCGGGGGTGACCATGTGGGCCCTTTCGTCGTCGTGAGGCATCGGCGGCGCCGGAGTCGCTGTACGTGCCCGCCTGTGTTCGACATCGGTGTCGATCTGACTCGCCATGAACATAGAACACGACGGCGTCCTGATGGACGAAAAATGCTGTCTCCGCGCGTGAGAATACGTATTCGAGCAATTCATGGGCAGATCGAGAGGATTTGCCGCCCCAAGGGTGGGTAATGTTGCGAATCTGCTACGCTCCAATCGATGGATTCCGGGAGGGATATGCGTCATCGAGACCCGCTCACGACTCCTGTGCTGAGGCTGCTCCGCCAGGACGGTCGAGCCAGCTACACGCGTATCGCCGAGACGTTGGGCATCTCGCGAAAGCGCGTGACGGAGATCGTTCAGCGGGCGGTCGACACGCACGAGGTCGTCTTCACGGTCTCGGTGAGCCCTGACCTCCTCGGGCTCCAGCGATTCGGATATGTCCAGCTCCGGATGGACGGGCCCGTCGGCCCGGCGAGAGCCGGTCTCATCGCGATGCCGGAGACCACATTCGTGGCGGACATCACCGGAGATGCCCCGCTCGACGCCGAGATCCGCGTCGGTCCCGACCCCCATCTGCGGCACACCCTCGAACGGATCCGTGCCCTCCCGCACGTGTCGGACATCCGAACACACGTGTACGAGAGCATCGAGATCAACCTCTACTCACCATTGCGGACGGGACGGACGGGGATGAGTCTCGATCGGACCGACCGGGCCATCGTGCGCCATCTGCAGCGGGATGGACGAGCGACATACGCCGAGCTCGGGGAGAGTGTCGGCGTGTCAGCGAGCGCTGCAAGGCTGAGGCTGAGGCGGCTGGTGGCGGCGGATGCGTTGAAGGTCGTGGGTGTGCCGGCCCGTCACGCCGATTCGGACGTCCCGACGCTTGGCGTGGGAATTCGAACGCGAGGTGCGCTCGATCCCGCTGTACAGCTGGTGCGTTCGCTGGAGCCGGAGTTCCTGGCGATCGCGATAGGTGAGTACGAACTCATCGCGACGCTGCGCGCGCAGCGCGTGGCGGATCTCGTCCCTCTCGTCGATCGGCTCGTGTCGAGCCCGGAAGTCGCGACCCTCCGCACATGGACCAACCTGCGAATGCTGAAAGAGGAATACGGACGTGGCGAGCTGCTGTCCGTCAAGCATGAGGTTCCCGCCGTATCGGCGGCGGCTGGGAGCGAATGACGGCCTGGCCCTTCGAACCGGTGCTGAGCGGTGAGACGCAGCCGAGTATGAAGGGGGCCGAGCAGGAGACGGAACGCGGAGCGAGCCTCCTGCTGTCCGACCGCGCACGTGCGGCCCGCCTGCTTCGTCTGGCCGCGTACGCGCCAGGACGCGACCCTGACGGTGGTCCGTCCCCGCCGCGCACGGCTCGGCAGCAGACCTCGGAAACGTGCGCGAAACACGGTTCGGCGACGGTGGAAGACGGTGCGCGTCGAACACGCCACCGGCTGATCCACCGATCGGGCACGTGGGAGGGGAGCGATGAACTTCACGCCGGCCGAGACCGAGAAGCTGTTGCTCGCCGTCGCGGGCATGGTCGCACGCGACCGACTCGCACGTGGCATCCCCCTCAACTACCCCGAATCCATCGCGCTGCTCAGCACGTGGGTCATCGAACGCGCACGCGAGGGCGTCGGCGTCGAACAGCTCATGGTCGACGGACGCTTCGTGCTCGGCCGCGAGCAGGTCATGCCCGGCGTCGCCGACATGCTCGCCGACGTGCAGGTCGAGGCGACGTTCCCCGACGGCCGCAAACTCGTCACGATCCACCAGCCGATCGCCTAGGAGCACCATGGCCTCCATCTCCGCATCCGGCCCCGGCGCCGTCCGCGTCGCCCCCGGCACCGTGCACCTCAACGCCGACCGCAGCGACGTCGAACGCATCCGCATCGTGTTCGTGAACACGGGCGACCGGCCCATCCAGATCGGCTCACACATCCACCTGCCCGACGTGAACCCCGCCCTCGAGTTCGACCGCGCCGCGGCGCAGGGATTCCGCCTCGACGTGCCATCGGGTACCTCTCAGCGCTTCGAGCCCGGCGCCTCCCGCGAGCTCGACGCCGTCGCGCTGCGCGGCGCACGCCGCGTGCCCGGCATCCGGCTCCCCGCCGACGGGGCGGCCGATGGTTCGCCGTCCGGGGACGCCACGCGACACGGGGAGGGCGAGTACTGATGGTCGAGATCAGCCGCGAACGGTACGCCGCGCTCTTCGGCCCCACGAGGGGCGATCAGGTGCGCCTCGGCGACACCGAGCTGTGGATCGAGATCGAGGAGGATCGCACCTTCGGTGGCGAGGAGGCCGTCTTCGGCGGCGGCAAGTCGATCCGCGAATCCATGGCACAGGGCACGACGACGCGCGCCGAGGGGGCCCTCGACACGGTCATCACGAACGCGATCGTGCTCGACTGGTGGGGCGTCGTGCGCGCCGACGTCGGCATCCGCGACGGCCGCATCGTCGCGCTCGGGCGCGCCGGCAACCCCGACGTCGCCGACGGCGTGCACCCCGAGCTGCACATCGGCCCGTCGACCGACGTCATCTCGGGCGAGGGGCGCATCCTCACGGCGGGTGCCTTCGACACGCACGTGCACCTCCTGTCCCCCTCGCAGCTCCACGAGGCGCTCGCGACGGGTATCACGACGATCGCGGGCGGCGGCACCGGCCCGTCCGAGGGCAGCAAGGCGACGACCGTGACGCCCGGCGCCTGGCACCTCGAGAAGATGCACCGCGCGCTCGACGCGCTCCCGCTCAACATCCTGCTCCTCGGCAAGGGCAATACGGTCTCCGCGGCGGGCCTCGCCGAGCAGGCGCTCGCGGGGGCCGCGGGCTACAAGGTGCACGAGGACTGGGGCGCGACGCCCGCCGCGATCGACGCCTCCCTGCGCGCCGCCGACGAGTACGGCCTACAGGTCGCCCTGCACTCCGACTCGCTCAACGAGGCGGGCTACGTCGACTCGACGGTGCGCGCGATCGGTGGCCGCTCGATCCACGCGTTCCACGTCGAGGGTGCGGGCGGCGGGCACGCCCCCGACATCCTCACGATCGCGTCGCTGCCGCACATCCTGCCGGGCTCGACGAACCCGACGCTGCCGCACACCGTCAACACGGTCGCCGAGCACATCGACATGCTCATGGTGTGCCACCACCTCAACCCGGCCGTGCCGGAGGACCTCGCGTTCGCGGAATCGCGCATCCGCGCCACGACGATCGCGGCCGAGGACATCCTGCACGACCTCGGGGCCCTGTCGATCACGTCGTCGGACGCACAGGCGATGGGGCGGATCGGCGAGGTCGTGACGCGCACGTGGCAGGTCGCGCACGTCATGAAGGCCCGCTTCGGTGACCTCGGTGGCGGTCTGCCCGCCGACAACCTGCGGGCGCGCCGCTACGTCGCGAAGTACACGATCAACCCGGCGATCGCGCACGGCGTCGACGAGCACCTCGGCTCGATCGAGCCGGGCAAGCTCGCGGATCTCGTGCTGTGGGACCCGAAGCTGTTCGGCGTGCGGCCGGCCGTCGTGCTCAAGGGCGGCGCGATCGCGTGGGCAGCGCTCGGCGACCCGAACGCGTCGATCCCGACGCCGCAACCCGTCCTCATGCGGCCGTCGTTCGGCGACGCGATCGGGGCCGATCTGTCGATCAGCTTCGTCTCTTCCGCTGCGCTCGACGACGGCCTCGCCGGGCGTCTCGGTCTGCGTCGACGCTTGCTACCGCTCGCGCCGACGCGCGACGTGGGGAAGGCCGACATGAAGAACAATGACGCCCTGCCGCGCATCGAGGTGGAACCCGACACGTTCGAGATCTCGATCGACGGCGAACGCGTCGTCCCCGCACCCGCATCGGTGCTGCCGCTCGCGCAGCTCTACAACCTCTTCTGACACGGGCCCGTGCACACCGTCCCCACGAGCGAGTCCCACACCGCTCCGGCCGTCGCGATGCTCCTCGCCGATTCGCGACTGCCGTCGGGCGCGCACGTCTGCTCGAACACGCTCGAGGCCGCCCTGCGAGCGGGCATGCCGCCGAGCGATGTGCCCCGCTACCTGCAGACGCGCATGCGTACCGTGACGCGCGTCGAGGCGGGCACCGCGGTCGTCGCCCGCGCGCTCGTCCGCTCGGCGTCCGACCCCGACGAGGTGCCCGACGCGCTGCGCACGGTCGACGCGGCGTGGGCCGCGCGCACCCCGAGCCGGGCACTGCGCGAGATCGGCCGCTCGCTCGGCGCGGGCCTCACGAGGCTCGCGCGAAGCGTGTGGCCCGAGAGCGGGCCGCTCGCGGTGATGCCGTCGCGCGGACTCGCCCGGCCGGTCGTGCTCGGCGCGATCGCCGGCGCGACCGGCCTCGGCGCCGTCGAGCTCGCGCGGCTCGTCGCATACGACGACGCGCAGACGGTCGCCGCCGCGACCCTCAAACTCGAACCCCTCGAACCGGCGCTCGCGAGCAGATGGGTGCTTGACGCCTGCGCCCGATTCGAACCGTTCGTCGAGCGGATCGCTCCGCTCGACGACCCGGCGGCGATCCCCGCCGCCGGTGCCCCGCAGATCGAGGGGTGGGCGGAAGCCCACGCCTCGACGACCAGGAGGTTGTTCCGTGCCTGACACCCCGCAGACCACCGGCCCGTCGACGCCCACGTCGACCCGTTCGCTCCGCCTCGGCATCGCCGGCCCCGTCGGTACCGGCAAGAGCTCGCTCATCGCGACGATCTGCCGCGCGCTCGGCGACGAGCTGCAGATCGGCGTCATCACGAACGACATCTACACCGACGAGGACGCCCGCTTCCTCCGCTCGGCGGGGGTGCTCGATCCCGAGCGCATCCGCGCCGTCGAGACGGGCGCGTGCCCGCACACGGCGATCCGCGACGACATCACCGCGAACCTCATGGCCGTCGAGGAGCTCGAGGCCGACTTCGCGCCGCTCGAGCTCTCGCTCATCGAGTCGGGCGGCGACAACCTGACGGCGACGTTCTCGCCCGCCCTCATCGATGCGCAGATCTTCGTGCTCGACGTCGCGGGCGGCGGCGATGTCGCCCGCAAGGGCGGACCGGGCATCGCCAGGGCCGACCTCCTCGTCGTGAACAAGACCGACCTCGCGCCGTACGTGGGCGTCGACGTGCCGCAGATGGTCGCCGACGCGACGGAGGCACGCGAGGGCGCACCCGTGCTCGCGCTGTCGCGCGACGACGCCGAGTCGGTCGCGGCGCTGCGCGCGTGGGTGCTGGAGCTGCTCGACAGCCACGTCTCGGGCCGCCACGTGCCGCAGGATCCGGGCCCCATGGCGCCGCACTTCCACGCGGACGAGGACGGCGGCTACGTGCACGCGCACGACGAGCCGCACGCGCACGACGGCGAGCACGCGCACGGCCACGACGGTGAGCACGAGCACGGCCATGACGGCGACCAGGAGCACGTGCACGACGGCGCCGAGGGCGCGACGCCCGCAGCCGCCGCGGATCACGTGGACCGATGAGCGAGCGTCCCGCGAAAGCCGGTGCGGCTGCGACGGCCGCGCCGCCGCGCTCTCCGCTCCGCGTCGGACGGGCCGGTGCGCGCACCCTCCTGTTGATGGGCGGCGTCATCGCGGCGCTGTTCGCGAGCGGATTCGCGCTGCTCGCCGCGGCGACGTCGAGCGGTGCGGTGCCGGCGACGGCCGCGTTCGGGTTCGGTACGGGCCTGCTCGCGATGACGCTTGGCATGCGGCATGCCTTCGACGCCGATCACATCGCGGCGATCGACAACACGACGCGCAAGCTCGTGGGGGAGGGGCGCAGTCCGCTCGCGGTCGGCTTCTTCTTCGCGCTCGGACACTCGACGATCGTGCTGCTCCTCGTGATCCTGCTCGCGTTCGGTATTCGTGCGCTCGGCAGCCAGGTGCAGGACGAGGGCTCGCCGTTGCAGCTCGTCACCGGTGTGATCGGGACGACGGTGTCGGCGACGTTCCTGTTCCTCATCGCGGCCGTGAACATCGCCGTGACGGTGTCGCTCGTCCGCTCGCTGCGGCGTGCGCGGGCGGGTGAGGTCGACGAGGAGGCGATCGAGGCCGAGCTCGCGAAGCGCGGGTTCCTCACACGGCTGTTCCGCCGCGTGGGCGATCGCATCGACGCGTCGTGGAAGATGTACCCGCTCGGCATGCTGTTCGGGCTGGGTTTCGACACGGCCACCGAGGTCGGCCTGCTCGTGCTGGCGGGGGCATCGATCGCGAGCGGCCTGCCGTGGTGGGCGATGTTGTCGTTGCCGCTGCTGTTCGCGGCGGGGATGTGCCTGTTCGACACGCTCGACGGCGCGTTCATGAACGTCGCCTACCGCTGGGCGGTCGCGCAGCCCGTGCGCCGATTGACGTACAACGTGGTCGTGACGACGCTCTCGGTCGTGATCGCGCTCGTGATCGGTGCGCTGCAGGTGCTCTCGCTCGTCGGCGAGCGGTTCGAGCTGCACGGTGCGTTCTGGGACGCGGTCGGCGCGATCGATCTGACCGCGGTCGGCTTCGGCGTCGTCGGGCTGCTCGCGGTGACGTGGATCGTCGCGGTCCTCGTGTGGCGCTTTGCGCGGCCGCAGGTGAGTGCGCTCGGGGCGGGCGGCGTGACGCGCTGATCGGGTAACGGCAGATGCGATCGACCATGTTGACGCCCTGCAGGAATCATCGGTGAACACGAACGCGGCCCGCAGCGTGGAAGGCGAGGTCGCGCGGTGCTGTCGCGGTGCTGTCGTCCGTGGACACCGGAGTTCGCGGCGATAGCCCGGAGCGCCACTCGGGCGCGACATTGCGAGGAACACTCACGCGCCACTACGCTTCGGTGGGCTTCACGCCCAATTCCCCCACCCGACGTCAGGTCGCGCTCGACGCCGCATCATCGCTGCGCCCTCGTGCTCCGGCGTCTTCAGATGAATCGGACCTTCATGACCATCAGCTCCTTGCCGCAATCTGCGCCGCAATTCGCCCCCGTTCACGCCAACTACGACACGAATCGTTCGCTGACGAAGTTCGTGCTGCTCGGAATCATCACATTCGGTATCTACATGATCTGGTCGACCGCCCGTGCGGGTGACGACTTGAACGCGATTGCGAGCCGCTGGGACAACCGTCGCTCGATGAACTTCTGGCTCCTGGCGCTCGTCGTCGGGCCGCTGACACTGGGCATCGCACCTCTCGTCTGGTGGCACGTCACGTCGGAACGGATCGGTAACGAGCAGCAGCGGCGCGGGCTCCCCGTGACCGTCACGGCCGCCGATTTCTGGCTGTGGAGCATTCTCGGTGCCGTCATCTTCGTCGGCCCGTTCATCTTCATGCACAAGTGGCTGACGGGAATGAACCAGCTTTGCGCGGACTTCAACGCGCGCGGCTGACGTATTTCAGGTGACGCCGAACGCTCCCGGATCATGAGTGATCCGGGAGCGTTCGGCGTCCGACGGACAGCCCCGTGAGCCGGGATACGCGAACTGTGAAGCGCGCGTGACATTCTGCTTCCGGGACTGGAGTCGCCCTCGCGCCGGGGCCCAATGCAGTGTCGCGCGACAGTCGCTCCGTGCGCTCCTAGGGCGTGTTGCGCAACCCATAGGAGGGGTGCGGCGAGGCAGGTGGTGGAGTGATCGTTGCGGGCGGCCCTCTCGGTTCGCATCACGATGCCGCGCTATTGCTCGAGTCGGTTGAAGCAGTTCTCGACGACGTCGTGGCGCTTGTAGCGCTTCCACTGAACGGTGCCGAACTCGATCGGCCGGCCGGGGAGTCTGCGGCGGTGGGCGGCATGGTCGACGCGTTCGGGGATCATTGAAGCGATGCGGTGCTCGCACAGCCAGACCCGGTGCGCTTTCGAGGCGTAGCCTGTGTCAGGGACGACTCGGTCCGGTCGCGTGCGGCGTCCGCCAAGCCGACCCTTGACGTGGATCTCGCGAAGCGTGTCGGCGAGCATGCTCGTGACCACTACCTGGCCAGGCGTCAACAGGCACGCGAGCGCTCGGCCTTTCCCGTCGCGGTCGAGGTCGTTCTTCGTCGTCAACCCGCCGCGGTATCGGCCGATCGTCTGATCAGGCGGCTCCCGCCCGAAAGTCTTGTCGTTCGATCTGGCCCCTGTGTCCCCGGGGAGGGTCGCGCCGTGCTGGTGCACGCGCACGATGGTCGAGTCCGGGGATGCGATCCAGTCCAGCTCGCCACGTCGGTGCGTGAGGGACTGCACCTGCTCGAGCATTCGCGCCCGAACGCCCTGTTCGGGCCGGCGGTTGAAGTTCTTGTAGACCGTGTTCCGGTTCCCGAACCGCTCCGGCACATCCCGCCTTGGCGCGCATGCGCGGACGCCTCGCTTCGGAGGAGTGCGTGCGGCTGACAGCGAGCTTATATAAGCTAAAGCACCAAATCGTGATTTAGCTTATGGAGGTGGGAAGATGGGCAAGGTCACTGCGTCGGATGCCGTCGACGTGCTGAGCGCCGCCGGAGTCACCGTCGTCCCGCTCGATCACGATGCCGCCGAACTGGACCTCGGCCTCGGGGTCGACGAGGACCGCGTCCGGATCCAGCTCACGGCGCCACGAACCCCTCCGACAATCCGCGAGCTCGCGCGAGTGGCGCGGCCCGACCGACCGGCCTTCGCGCTCGCGATGCTCGACGCGGCCGGCCGACTGCAGGAGACGTTGAGGGCGCGCACCGTCGACCCCCGCGCGCTCGAGGCGACCACGGCGGCCATGCGTGCAGTCCTTCCTGCTGACCTCCTCGACCGCACGACGAGCGTCCTGCGGGATGTCGCGTTGCGCGCACTCCCGCAGGAATCGATGCAGCGAGTCATGACGGAGCTCCGTGGTGCCATCGGGGCATCGCTTCCGCCGGTGCCCGAGGGTGCGCCGTCCGTGACCTACGTCGTCGAGCAGGCGAACGAGTCGCTGCGTCTCGCCGCACAGCTGCTGCCTCAGGTCTCGGTGGTCTCGGTGCGCGACCGGAGCGCGATCATCGCGGGCCACCAGCTCGACGCAACTGACGCGCCGAAGCGGCAGCAAGCTCCAGCCCGCCGTGGACGGGTGCCCTGGGGGCGGTACGCGCTCATGCGCGCGCTCGCTCGAACGCGCGAGCCCCGCACGCAAAGCGAGCTGGCGGTGGAGTGCGGCCTTTCGCAGGCCGCCATCTCGCAGCACCTGACCGCGCTCGGGGGCGAGGTCGAGCGTGGCCGGGGACATGTCGTCGCCACGGCGTTCGAGCCGTTGTGGGACCGCTTCCTGCTCGAGTATCCCGGGCCGCGTGGGCTGCGCACGGCGTGGTACAGCCTCGACCCGGTGCCGGAGCAGGTGCAGAGGCTCACCCGCGAGGCACCCGACGAAGCCGTGCTCCTCGTGTCCGGCGATGCCGCCGCCGACCTGCTCGTGCCGTGGCGCATCCCGCGTCGGACGGTGGCCTACGCCCGCGAGGGCTTCGACCCGAGCAGCCTCGGCTTCACGGCCGCGCTGTCCTCCGAGGCGACACTCGAGCTCATCGTGCCGACCGACGCCACCATCTGGTCCACCGCCCGCGCCTGGCGCGCCGACAGGGGCGCCACCGCCGAGATCGTGGACCCGCTCATCGCCGCGTGGGACGTCCTCCGCTCGGGTGGGCCGGACGCCGAGGATGCCGCACGGCATCTCCGAGATCAGGCGGCGGCGACGTGGCAGTCGTGAAGCGCAACGTCCACAAGCTCTCGTTCTCGGCCGCCGACGATGCCGCCTTTCGGGCGCTCGCCGACATCTCGCGCATCACTGCCGAACTCGACGACGTGCGTGTCGTCGGCGGCCAGATGGTGAGCCTGCTCACGGCCGCGTTCCCGGCCCCCGACCTCGTCGAGCGCCGCACCGTCGACGCGGACGCCGCGATGTCGACGGCGATCGCGGCGAGCGGCGATGTGCACACGGCTCTGCTCGCCTCCGGCTACGAACCGACGGCCGGGAACTCCTACGCGGCCGGCGACCGGCACATCGACCTCCTCGTGCCTTCGCCAGACGGTCGCTTCGGCGAGCAGCGATGCGGTGAGCGGGTTTTCGACGGCGTGCCCGGACTCCACCTGGCCGTGAGTGTGCCTCCCCTCCACGTCGACCTCGACGTGACGCTGCGCGACGGCACCGGGATGTCGATCGAGGTCCGTGTGCCGACCGTCGAATGCGCCGTCATCATCAAGGCACTCGCGACTCGGACGCGCACTGCCGCGAAGGACTACGCCGACCTCGACACGCTCTTGCGCATCGCCGACGCCCACGACGTCGACGATATCGGCGGGTGGAAGCTCGACGGCGAGGCAGCTCGGACAGGGGCGCGAGGCGACGCAGCACGCCAACTCACCGAGCTCGCCCGGGGCGCACGGCGCACTCCGGGGTTCGTTCAGGCGGGCGTGCAGATCCCCCGGTTCCAGGCACTTGTGCGGCGCCACGTCCTCGAGCTCGGCTCCGCCCGCGCATAGCACCAGGGATGGACGAGGACTCTGGCTCGCGGCGACCGGAGCCGACATGAACGACATGGCGGGCAGCACGCACCGTCATGGGGTGCCGTTGCTGTCCCCGTGCGCAGCCCCGCGAAGGTGCGCCTCTGGGCTGAGATGTGCTGCGATCGATCTGACCGCGGTCGGCTTCGGCGTCGTCGGGCTGCTCGCGGTGACGTGGATCGTCGCGGTCCTCGTGTGGCGCTTCGCGCGGCCGCAGGTGAGTGCGCTCGGGGCGGGCGGCGTGACGCGCTGATCGGGTAACGGCAGATGCGTTCGGCTCGGCGAGACGCCCCGCGGTGTCGCCCGTGCCCGGACGCCGACACGGTCGATGCGGGCCCCGACGTCAGTACCGCCAGTACGGCACGGGCGTCGCATCCACGCGGTGGAGGCCCGTGCGATCGTCCGGGTCGGTGATTCCCGAGCGGATCTGGGCGATGTCGGCGTGGATGACGGGGCTCTCGAGGATGCCGCTGTGTCGCAGCCACGACGAGTCGATGCCGCTCGTCTCGATCGTGTCGACCCCGTCCGTGAGCACGGGTGGCGGCATGAGTCCGGCGCGGGCCGTCTGGTGCAGGAGCGACGAGATGAGGAGCGCCGTGTCGCTGTTCGAGCCGTACAGCGTCATCGTGCCGCGGGCCTGCCCGTACGCGGACGCGTCGTTCAGGAATTCGGACTGATCGATGTCCGGGGCACCGAGGAACAGGTTCCGCAGCGGCCACGGGAGGACCGCGCCGGAGCGCACCCGCTCGACGAGCGTGCGCAGGAACAGCCGGTTGCCGAGCGAGTGCACCACGAGGTCGATGTGGTCGACGCCGTCCACGGTCGCGAGCGTCTGCAGGAACTCGTCGAGGGCGGCTCCGCTCGCGTCGACGGTGCGTTCGTCGTCCCAGTAGCGCAGCACGTTCGCGCGTGACGCCCACGAGAACATTGCGGTCGCGCCGGGGTGCTTGATCGCGACCGAGAGCCGCGCCGCGCTCTCCGCGGCACTGCGCATCGTCGCGCCGAAGCCGTGGATGTACATGAGCATGCTCCGGGCGTCCTCGCTCATGCGCCCGAGCTCGGCGCCGAGCTCGTCGCGGAAGGAGCCGCCGTCCTCGAAGCGGTAGAACGACTCCACGCGGAACCGCGCCGCGCGGGTCGAGCCGATGCGGAACCACGCGGACACGAAGTCCAGCAGGCCACCCGTCACCTCGTCGACCGCTGGGACGGTCACGAAGCATCGGCCGTAGTGGAGCTCGCCGCCATCGAGCGCGTTGCGATAGCCGGACGTCTCGTCGCTCCGGGTGGTCGGCGTGCGATTGGTGGCGAACCACACCGGGACGCCGCGCGTCGGCTGTTCGCGCACCGTGCGGGGCTCGGGCGCGGTGACGGTCGGGGCCGACGGCAGCTCGCGGACGCCGATCGTGCCGCCCGAGACCGGCGCGGGCCACGCCGCGCCGAGTGCGGACCGCGTGGCGGCGTCCGTCGCGTCGATGCGATCGTCGACCGTCGTGACGAGTGTGCGGGCGTCGTCGGGCACATCCGTGGGGACGAGGGGCGTGCGGTCGGTCGCGAACGCGAACATGGCGCGCCAGATGCGCTCGGCGCGACCGGCTTCCAGGTCGAGCCGGAACGCCGTGTGTCGTCCGAGCGCGTCGGCCGCGTCCCGGACCCCGGCCAGGCGCGGCGCGACGCGGCTCGCCTCGTCGATGCGCGACCGAGCGTGGCGGACCGCGACGCCCGCCTCGTTGTCGCCCGCGTCCACGGCGGCGGTCGCCGCGGCGATCGTGATGATGCTCAGGGTGTCGGCATCGAGCAGGACGCCGGGCGTCGTCGCGCTCGGCGATGAACCGGTCGATCCGGGGGCCGCGTCCTCCGCGAGGTCCAGGTGCGCCCACAGATCGAGGATCGCGGTGCCGAGGGCGATCTTCGCGTCCGAGGCGGAGACCCGACCGGGCGCGACCCGGAGGTAGTCGCGGATCGCCGCGCCGAGTGCGACGAGCGTCGGTTCGTCGCCCGTGGGGGCGGGAAGTCGTTCGAGCTGCGCGGCCATCGCCGCGATGTCGTCGACGTCGTATGCCTGACCAGTCACGCTGCCTCCGCGTCTCCCGTGGCGGCGAGCGTAGCAAAGGGGAAGGACATCGACTCCGGGGTACTCGATCGCACGCACGCAAGTCCCCGGCGCTCAACCCTACTCGCGGCGAACGGCCGCTCGGCGCCGGTGATCGCGGGCCTCCACGACGTGCCGGCGTCGGCCGGCCGGTCCTCGTGCGGCGCGAGGATCCCGCGGGACGATCCGGCGGTCACGATCCCGGATGCGCGCCGGCGCCCGCAGTCGTCAGTCGTGCCGCGCCGCGAGCGTCCAGTCTCGCCAGGTCGACTCGACGGTCGCGAGGTGCGTCTGGTCGCCGAGCGCGCGCACGATCGTGCCGGGTTCGTCGAGCTGGAGTGCGGGGACGGGCGCTTCGTCATGGCGGCGGCCGAGACAGAGGGCGGAGTCCATGACGCGATGCGCGCCGAGCACGCCGATCTGCGGGTCGTACCCGTCGAGTTCGAGCGACTCGTGGAACAGGGGACGGCCCTCGATGCTCGCCGCGGTGCTCGCGACGATGCTGCCGCCTTCCTCGCCCGTGCGCCCGAACACGAGCGTCTCGCGGAGGCAGGCGACGGCACCGGATGCGAGTCGCACGGTCGTGTCGCGGTCGACGCGGGCATCGTCGGCGAGCACGAACGGCAGGGCGTCCCACACGAGTGTCGCGTCCGCGGCGAGCGAGATGTCGGCGCTCCAGTGCGAGCGGGCGTCGCCGCCGTACGCAACCGTGCCGCCGACGTCCTCTAGCCGCAGCGTGCAGCCGGGGTCGACGCGGATCTCGATGCGCACCTCGTCGCCCGCGAGCAGCAATGCCCCGCCCGCAGTGACGGCGACGGTCGCATGCTGCGGGCCGGTCGACACGAGTCGCGGGATGAGGGCCCCGCGGCGCAGGTCGACGTGGGGGCGTTCGTCACCGGATCGCAGCTCGATGAACACGGCTCGCCTCCTGTCCTGCGCAGACCCGGTGCGAGGCGTGCGGGGTGCGCGGTCCTCAGCCTAGACGCGCCGCAATGCGGTGGCCGCGGACTCGGGGGCGGGGCACGATGCTCCCGTCGACCGTGGTGTTCGTGCACCATTTCGGGCACAGCCCCTGACATGCCGAGAGATCGCGTCACCGTCGAGACCGACTGCCGTCGGGTGGGTCTTCCCGTGCTGGACGCTCCCGCCCCGAGCTAGCGCCCCGAAGGCTCCGGCACCGCGCACGCATCTGCGACGCAGCCACCCACCGTGGCGCGGCACGCGCGCACGCGACCTTGCTCGCGGAGGGGGAGCGGCGGAGCCGCGAGGAAGGGACACGCACCCTCTGCGGGCGTCGACGCGTGGACTGCGGTCGAGTCGTCGTGCGCCGCAGCCGAGGCAGACACATCGTTCGACGGTGCATCGATCCCGACATCAACCGTCCCACGAATCCCGAACAGCACCTCGATCGCGCGGATGTACTCGTCGCCGCGGCCCGTGCGGGCCAGTTCTTTCGCTCGCACGGAGGGCTCGTGGAGGATCGTGTTCGTCAGGCGGCGCAGCGACACCGCGGCGGTGCCAGAGGGGTCGCGAGTCTCGGCGCGCGCGATCTCCTGCTCCGCGATGCCCGAGATGTGCTTGCGCAGCGCCGCGATCGCGTGGCTCAGCTCCGCCTCGGCCTGCTGCGCCGAGAACTCGCTCGCGGCCCGCGCCACGATGCAGCGCGCTTCCTCGGCTGCGCCGAAGTCGTCGAGCGGCACGTGCAGCCGGATCGTCTCGAGGTCGAGCAGGTCGACGCCGTCGAGCTTCGCGACGAGCGGGTCGACGTTGCGGGGCATGCCCATGTCGATCACGAGCACCGCGTCGGGGCGGCCGGGGCTCAGGCGCGCCGTACGCATCCGGTCGTGGTCCAGCACGATGCGGCCCGCGCGCGAGCACGTCACGACGAGATCCGCGCTCGACAGTGCCTCGCCGAGTTCACGGTCGGCGACCGCCGCGATCCCGTGCCGCTCGGCGAACCCCGCGGCACGGCCGGAGGGGGAGTGCACCGACACGCGGGTGACGCCGCGGTCCTCGAGCGCCTTGAGCGTCGCGCCGGCGTAGGCGCCGGTGCCGATGAGCAGGACGCGGGCCGTGGACCAGTCGCTCACCGTCGACTCGGCGAGATCGAGCGCGAGCCGCACGAGCGAGCGGCCCTCCTGCTGCAGATCCGTCTGCTGCTTCACGCCCTTCGACGCCGTCGACGCCGTCTGGAACAGGTGCTCGAGCGACGCCGTCGTGAGGCCCGCATCGCGCGCCTCCTCGAGCGCTCGGCGCACCTGACCGGAGATCTCGCCCTCGCCGACGGCCACGGAGTGCAGGCCGCTCGTCACCGCGAACAGGTACTCCGGCACGCGCTCGGCGGGCACGAACACGAGCCCGCGGCTCAACTCCGCCTCAGACACGCCCAGCGCACGCGACATCGCGGCCCGCACGCGCGGCAGCACCGACACGCCCTCGGCGGCGTCGATGTAGAGCTCGTAGCGGTTGCACGTCGCGAGCAGCACAACCCCGTCGACCCCCGCGACACCGCGGATTTCACGGTCGACGGCATCGCGCTCGGCGGCGGAAAGCCGCTCGAGCAGGGAGAAGTCGGCGCTCCGGTGGCTCGCGCTCAAACACAGCAGCATGATCCGGCCATCATAGTTCGAGTGCGACGCACGCGAGCCGAGCGCGCGTCGCGCCGCGTGCGGGATGATCGAACGGTGAACGACTCGACCACCCCGCCGCCGCTCGACGCCGACCACCCCCTCGCGAGCGGACGCACCGCCGCCTCGCCCCTCGTGCGGGCCGCGAACGGACAGCGCAGCGAACGCCTCCCCGTGTGGTTCATGCGCCAGGCCGGCCGGTCGCTCCCCGAATACCGCGCCGCACGCGAGGGCATCGCGATGCTCGATTCCTGCCTGCGGCCCGAACTCGCCGCCGAGATCACCCTCCAACCCGTCCGGCGCCACGACGTCGATGCCGCCGTCTTCTTCTCCGACATCGTCGTGCCCCTCAAACTCATCGGCGAGGACGTCGACATCGTCCCTGGCCGCGGCCCCGTCTTCGCGAACCCCGTCCGCACACCCGCCGAGGCACGCCAGTTCGCCGCCCGCGTGCGCGCCCGCGCCGAGGACCCCACCCTCTTCGCCCCCATCGACGAGGCCGTCCGCCGCACGGTCGCCGAACTCGGCGAGACGCCGCTCATCGGCTTCGCGGGCGCCCCGTTCACGGTCGCCGCCTACGTCGTCGAGGGCGGCCCCTCGAAGGACCACCTCCGCACCCGCACCCTCATGCTCGCCGAACCCGACGCGTGGCTCGAACTCGCCGACGCGATCGCCCAACTTTCCGGCGCCTTCCTCGAAGCCCAGGTGCGCGCGGGCGCGAGCGTCGTGCAGCTGTTCGACTCGTGGGCCGGATCGCTCTCGGTCGAGCGCTACCGCGCGAGCGTCAAGCCGTCGAGCGCCCTCGCCCTCGCCCGCGTCCACGCCCTGCGCACACCGACGGGCGACGGCGTGCGCACGATCCACTTCGGCGTCGGCACGGCCGAACTCCTGCGCGACATGCACGACGCCGGCGCCGACGTGCAGGGTGTCGACGACCGCATCCCTCTCGACGAGGCCTCCCGCCGTCTCGGCGGCACCGTGCCGCTGCAGGGCAACATCGACCCCGCCGTCCTCGGTGCCGGTCGCGAGGTGCGCGAGGCGCACGTGCGTGACGTCGTCCGACGCGGCTTCGACGCCCCCGCGCACATCCTCAACCTCGGCCACGGCGTGCCGCCCGAGGCCGACCCCCAGGTGCTCACCGACCTCGTCACCTTCGCCCACACGCTGCGCGGTGACGTCCCGCCCGAGCGATGAGCGGGAGCGACGGCGGCCGGCTCGCCGACAGTGGTGCGAGCCGCGGCGGCGACGGCAGCGACAGGGGAGTCCGCTCGGGAGCAGACCGCGACGACCGCCGTGTCGGCGAGGACGTGCACGCGTCCGACGACGACGTCGCCACCGGCCCCGAGCTGATCGTCGTCGGCGGCGGCATGGCGGGACTCGTCGCCGCCCGCCGCGCCGCGCTCGACGGCCTGCGGGTCACGCTCCTCGACGCGGGCGACGTCACGGGCGGCATGCTCCGCGCCGGACGGCTCGGCGACACGGTCATCGACATCGGCGCGGAGGCGTTCGCGACGCGTGGCGGCGCGGTCGAACGGCTCCTCGACGAACTCGGCCTCGCGGACGACGTCGTCGAACCCCGCAGGCTCGGCTCGTGGGCGCACGCCGACGGCGACGCCTACCGCCTTCCCCTCGCGGGCCTCCTCGGCGTGCCCGCCGACCCGAGCTCACCCGAGGTGCTCGACGCGCTCGGCGCCGACGGGGCGCGGGCAGCGGCCGCCGACGCGACCCTCGACGCGGCCGTCGGCCTCGACGCCACCTCACTCGCCGAGCTCGTTCGGGCCCGCATGGGCGACGCCGTCGTCGCGCGACTCGTCACGCCCGTCGCGCGCGGCGTCTACTCGCTCGACGCCGACGTGCTCGACCATCGCGCGCTCGCCCCTGGCCTCGGCGCCGCCCTCGCCGAGACGGGCACGCTCGCCGCGGCCGTCCAGACCGTCCGCGCGGCCGCCCCGCCGGGTGCCGCGATCCGCGGCGTGCGCGGCGGCATGCACCGCGTCGTCCGTGCGCTCGACGCCGAACTCGCGCGCCTCGGCGTCGACGTCCGCACGGACGCACGGGTCGACGACATCGTCGCCACCGACGACGGCTGGCGCGTGCGGCTCGCCGACGGTGCCGAGTTGCAGGCGCCCCGGCTGCTGCTGACCGTCCCCGAGCTCGCGGCCCGCGTGCTCGACGGGACGGATGACGGGGACGCGACTGCCGCGTCGCGCGGAGCCATCGCGGACGGGGATGATGCACCCTCGTCGCCCTCGGCCGGCGCCGGCGTTCCCCTTGAGGAGGTCGACGCGATCCCACCGCGCCGCCGCGATTCGACCGTTCCCGCCGAGGTCGTCGCGCTGCTCGTCCGCGCGCCGCAACTCGACGCGGCCCCCCGCGGCACGGGCGTGCTCGTCGGTGAACCCGCGGGGGACGTGCGCGCGAAGGCCCTCACCCACGTGAGCGCGAAATGGCCGTGGCTCGCCGCCTCGCTGCCCGCGGGTGTGCACGTGCTCCGCCTGTCCTACGGGCCCGACGAGGGCAGCTGCGTGCCGCGCACGCGCGGCCTCGACGTGGACGAGCTGCGCGCGCTCGCAGTCGCCGACGCGTCGACGCTCCTCGGCGTCGAACTCGCCGCGGACGACGTGCTCGCGCTCGACCGGCACGAGTGGCGCATCCCCGAACCCGCCGCACGCATCGGCCGCGGCGCTCGGCTCGACGAGCTGCGCGCGGCCGCCACGGCGACGCCCGGACTCGACATCGCGGGCACGTGGATCGACGGCACCGGCCTCGCGAGCGTCGTCCCCGCCGCCGAACACGCGGCCCGCCGACTCGCGTCGACCCAGTCGGATTAGCCGCGCGTCGTGTCCGGCACGTGGTGCGGTTCCGAGTCCGCCGTCGAGCGCGGGTCCGGGTGGCTCGTGTCGAGCTTGTCGAACGAGTGGGGCGAGCCGCGCGCCGCGTGGGGAACGTGGCGCAGATCAGAGTCAGCGCCGCCGAACACGAGCTCGGCTGACTCGTGTCGAGACGGACGAACTGGTGGGGAGTCGCGCGTCGTGTTCGGAACGTGGCGCGGTTCCGAGTCCCGCCGCCGAGCGCGGGTCCGGGTGGCTCGTGTCGAGCCCGTCGAACGAGCGGGAAGCCGGGCATCGTGTCGCGAACGCGGCGCAGGGCCGGCGGATCTTCGACGGCAGCGCGGCACGTCCCGCCACGGCGTCCCGGGCGAATCGCCCCGGACCGGCAGAACCCGTTGTGTGCGGTGCGTTCTCAAGGTGCGGCGCGTTCCCACGGTCACGCCTCGCCCCGGGGCCGTGCGTTCCCGGCGCACGTTCGAACTGGGTGCCCACGAACCGATAGGCTTGTCGGGTCCCGCGTCACCGCGGCGTTTCGGCGGATCCGTCATCGATCGGAGTTGCTCATGAAGAAGTTCGTCTTTGTCCTCGGCCTTGCCGTGGGGTACGTCCTCGGAGCCCGGGCGGGCAGGAAGCGGTACGAGCAGATCGCCTCCGCCGCGCAGAGCGTGTGGCAGTCGAAGCCCGTGCAGAGCCAGGTCCACAAGCTCGAGGACGTCGTGCAGGACCAGGCGGCCAAGGTCAGCGACGCCGCCCTCGACGGCGTGAAGAAGCTCGCGGGCCAGGTCATCGACAGCAGGAAGTCGAAGCCCAAGCGCGAGAGCGCGGCCCCGGCCGCGAACTAGGTCCAGGATCCTCGCCGCGCGAGCGGCACACCACGAGGGAAGTGCACACGAAGCATGAGCGACCACGACGTCAGCCACGGTCCTGAGCCGCTGCGGGGACCGTTCCCCGGAGTCGGCCCCCGTCTCAAGCGCAACAACCCGAAGAAGTCGGAAACGATCGGCACGCTCGTCGCCGACACGCCCCGCCTCTTCATCCAGCTGCTCAAGGACGAACTCGAGCACGCCAAGCGCGAACTCATCGGCAAGGGCAAGAAGGCCGGCGTCGGCGCGGGCCTCCTCGCGGGCGCCGCGTTCTTCGGCCTCACGCTCTGGGCCGTCCTCGTGACCGCCGCGATCCTCGGCCTCAATGAGGCGTTCGCGCCGTGGCTCTCGGCGCTCATCGTCGCGGCGGCGTTCCTCGTCATCACCGCGCTGCTCGCGGGCCTCGGGATCGCGTCCCTCAAGCGCACCGGTTCGCTCGCACCCGAGCGCACGATCGCGAGCGTCCAGGAGGACGTCAACGCCCTGAAGGGGGTCGGACAGTATGAGTGACGCGCACGAAGCTCCCAAGGAGCCCAAGGAGAAGGACACGCGCACCGACGGCGAGCTGCGCGACGACATCGCGCGCTCGCGCGAGCAGCTCGCGTCGACGCTCGACGCGCTCGAGTACAAGTTCGACATCCCCGCACGCCTGCCCGAGTTCGTCGAGACCGGCAAGCGCAGCGCCGCGAAGCTGTGGGACGACAACCCGCTGCTCGTCATCGGCGTCGGCGTCGGCGTGGCCGTCGCGGTCATCGGTGCGATCGTCGGTGGCATCGTGCTGCGACGCCGCGACGAGTTCGAGCTCTGAGGCCGAGCGCGGGGACGGCCGAGCGCGGCGACGGACGAGCGACGCGACGGCACGGCTCCGAGCCCGGACGCCGAGACACGACCGTCTCCGCGACCGCGCGACCGCCCGAGAGAGGGTCGTGCCTCGACGCCTGATCCGCACCTCGTGCGGGCGCTCGTCGTGGGTCCCGAGCCGAGGCGACTCGCGGGCACGGTGGGTGGCCACCGCGGTCCCGGCCTCGGACACTCGCGTGTCCACGGGGGCGACGCGACCCCGCGCCGTCAGCCGCGCGTGAGCGCGAACGTGCTGCGGTCGTAGGCGACGAGGCCGTCATCGCGCATGCGGGACAGCTCGCGCGAAACGGCGGCGCGATCCGCGTGCAGGAAGTCGGCGAGCTCGGCGCGCGAGAGCGGGATCGTGAACGTCGAGCCCTCGACGCGCTCCGACTCACCGCGCAGATAGCCGATCAGCCGCTCGCGCAGCGTCCGCCGCGACACGAGCTCGAGGTGCCCGCGCAACCGCTCATTCTTCGCCAGCACGGCACGCAGCAGATTGTCGACGAGGCGCGGCCGCACGCCGCACCCTTCGTGGCCGCCCACGAGCCGCTCCGACCCGAGCAGCACCGCGCGCCCCTCACCGGCCGCGACGAGCACGCGCGAGGCGCCCCCGGCGCTGTCCCACCCGTCGCCGAACAGGCCACCGGGCTCGATCACATCGAGGACGCTGCTCGTGCCGTCGGCGTGCTCCGACGCGTCGAGCGCCACACCCGAAAGCAGCACCCCGATCCGCGGCCGATCGTCGCGCTCCGACGCGATGCGATCGCGCTTCGAGAACTCCACGACGTGCGCACCGAGGCAACGCCGGACGCATTCGAACCCTGCGCCGTCGATGCCCTCGAACAGCTCGCCGGGCCGCCAACCGGGGGAGACGGGCCTCCCGGCCGTCGACGCGGCGACGAGCGACAACTCGCGCATCTTCCCCTCCTGTTGCCGAGGCAACCGACGGATGCTCCGGCGACTGCAACACTTCCGACAACAGGCTAGCTTCACCTAACTTCGCCGGTCGAGTGGTAGTCCGCTCCCGTTCCGCGAACGCAGGGGTGCGGCGGCGCGACGGAGGATCGGGATGACGGCTGGACACGGGGAACCGGTGCGCGTGCGCGACGGTAGTGCGCGGCCATCGTCGGTGCGGGCCTCGCCACGGCCGGTGCCGCGTTCCAGAGCCTGTTCTCGAACCCGCTCGCGACGCCCGACACACTCGGCGTGACGGCCGGCGCGTCCGTCGGCGCGGTCATCGCGATGCTCCTGAGCCTGCCGATCCTCGGCGTGCAACTCGTGTCGCTGCTGTTCGGGATCGTCGCGGTGGGCCTCACGATGCTCATCGCGCGGCAGCGCGGACGCAGCAGCATAGTCATGCTCGTGCTCGCGGGCGTCGTCGTCGCTGCGCTCGCGAACGCCGGCCCCTCGGTGCTCAAGCTCGTCGCGGACCCCAACGACAAGCTCCCGCAGATCACGTACTGGCTCATGGGCTCGCTCGCGGGCGCCGACATGGGCAATATCGCGATCGGGGCACCGCTCGTCCTCGTCGGTGTCGGGATCATCTTCGTGCTGCGCTGGCGGCTCAACGTCCTCGCGCTCGGCGACGACGAGGCGAAGGCCTCGGGCACGAACGTGCGCGCGATGCGCATCACGATCATCATCGCGGCGACCCTCGTGACCGCGTCGAGCGTCTCGATGTGTGGCCAGGTCGGCTGGATCGGCCTGCTCGTGCCGCACTGCGCCCGCATGCTGTGCGGCAGCAACAACCGCCTCGTCGTGCCCACGAGCATCCTCCTCGGCGCGTCGTTCCTCGTCGTCATCGACGCACTCTCGCGCAGCGTGTCGGCGTCGGAGATCCCGATCTCGGTGCTCACCGCGTTCGTCGGCGCACCCGTGTTCATCGTCCTGCTGCGCCGAACGGGAGGGACCGCCGTATGACCCTGCACGTGGAATCCGGAACGTTCGGGTACGGACGCCGCGCGCCCGTGCTCGACGGCGTCGAGTTCGAGGTCGAGTCGGGCCGGCTCCTCGCGGTGCTGGGCCCCAACGGCGTCGGCAAGATGACGCTCCTGCGCTGCCTCGTGGGACTGTTGCCGTGGCGATCGGGGCGCACGCTGCTCGACGGCGTCGACGCGTCGACGCTCACGCAGCGCGAGCGCTGGAGCCGATTCGCGTTCGTCCCGCAGGCGCGCAGCGCCGTCACGCTCGCGCTCTCGGGCCTCGACATGGTCACGATCGGTCGTGCCGCACACCTCGGCCCGTTCGCGCAACCATCGAAAGCCGACGTCGCGCTCGCGGAGGAGACCATGAAGCGCATCGGCATCGCACACCTTGGCGGGGTGCCGTGCGGCGACATGAGCGGTGGACAGTTCCAGATGGTGCTCATCGCGCGGGCGCTCGTGGGCGAGCCGACCGTCCTCGTGCTCGACGAGCCCGAGACGGGCCTCGACTTCCGCAACCAGCTCATCGTGCTCGATCTGCTCGACGAGCTCGTGCACCGCGACGGGCTCGTGGTCGTCATGAACACGCACTACCCGTCGCACGCGCTGCGGGTCGCCGACGACGCGCTCCTGCTCTCGCGCGGCGCGCCACCCGTGTGGGGCACGGCGGCGGAGGTGCTCACGGCCGAGCGACTCGGCGCCGCGTTCGGCGTGCGCGTCGAGATCGTGCGGCAGGAGTTCGACGGGATCGTGCACGAATCCGTGCTGCCGCTCGAGGTCACGTGAGCGGCCGAGGGCGCCCCCCGGGCGCGTCCGTAGCTCGGAGCGGGCTGAGTGCCACGCGCCGCGCCGCGCACACACCGTGACGGGCACCCGCCGCGCGCGGGTTGCCGACAGGATGTCGAGGAGATGCAGGCGTCTTCGACACTTCGTAGAATAGGACGCATGATTGAGTCCGTCCCCGAGCAGGACGCCGCGTCGTCCGCTCCCGCGCCAGAATCCGAAGCCACGACCGCCCGCCCGCTCACGCAGTTCACGATGTACGCCGTGTTCCGACGTGACCCGGCGAACGAGCTCGAACTCGCGGGGCGCGGCATCGAGAAAGCGGTGGACGAACTCGACGGCATCCTCGGCGAACTCGCCGCCGCGGGCGTCACGGTGCGCGGCCTCTACGACGTCTCGGGCTTCCGTGCCGACGGCGAGGTGCTCGTGTGGCTGCACGGCCCCGTCCCGAACGACCTGCAGTGGGGGCTTCGGCAGATCCGCCGCACCGAGCTGTTCGCGCCGCTCCTGCCGAGCTGGCAGGCCGTCGGCGTGCATCGCGCGGCCGAGTTCAACGAGCGCCACATGCCCGCGTTCATGCTCGGCAAGGCGCCCCAGCAGTGGGTCACGGTGTACCCGTTCGTGCGCTCCTACGAGTGGTACCTGCTGCCCGAGGAGGAGCGCAGCCGCATGCTCGCCGACCACGGCCGGCGCGGCGCCGCGTTCCGCTCGACGCTCGCGAACACCGTCGCGGCATTCGGCATCAGCGACTACGAGTGGCTGCTCGCGCTCGAGGACGACGAGCTCATCAACCTCGTCGACATGATGCGCGACCTGCGCTACACCGACGCGCGGCTGCACGTGCGCGAGGAGGTCCCGTTCTACACGGGACGTCGCATCACGGCGGCCGAGCTCGTGGAGGTGCTCCAGTAGTGGCCTCCCGAGGCATCAAGCCCGCCCCCGCCACGAGCGCACCGCTCGAGCCCGGCGCACTCGTGAGCGCCGCGTCCGTCCCCGCGCAGCTCGGCCCCGAGCACGTCGAGGAGCCCGTCGCGTACGACGGCATCCTGCTCGCGTCGTTCGGTGGGCCCGAGAGCCAGGACGACGTCATCCCCTTCCTCCGCAACGTGACGCGCGGCCGCGGCATCCCCGACGAGCGCCTCGAGGAGGTCGCCGTCCACTACCGCAGCCACGGCGGCGTGAGCCCCATCAACGAGCAGAACCGCGAGCTCAAGCGCGCGCTCGAGGAGGAGCTCGAACGGCGCGGCATCGACCTGCCGGTGTTCTGGGGCAACCGCAACTGGGAGCCCTACATGAACGACGCCGTGCGCGAGGCGGGCGAAGCGGGCTGCCGCACGCTCATCGCGATCGCCACGAGCGCCTACTCGTCGTTCTCGAGCTGCCGGCAGTACCGCGAGGACTTCGCCGACGCGCTCGAGGACACGGGCCTGCAGGGCGTCATGACGATCGACAAGGTGCGCCAGTTCTTCGACCACCCGGGCTTCGTGCGCCCCTTCATCGACGGCGTGCGCGACGCACTCCTCGAACTGCGCGCGGAGGACCCGACCCTCGACCTCGAGAACGAGGTCGAGGTGCTCTTCACGACGCACTCCGTGCCGACCGCCGACGCGGTGCGCTCGGGCCCGGACGACCGCGACTACGGCGACGACGGCGCGTACTTCGCGCAGCACCTCGCGGTGTCGTCGGTCGTCGTCGAGCTCGCGCTCGCCGAGCTCGGTGCCGGCCCCGAATCGGCGAGTGCACCCGCGTCGGTCAACTGGCAGCTCGTCTTCCAGTCGCGCTCCGGCCCGCCCTCGCAGCCGTGGCTCGAACCCGACATCAACGACGTCATCGAGGGCCTGCCCGCCCTCGGTCGCAAGGCCGTCGTCGTCGTGCCCGTCGGCTTCGTGTCCGACCACATGGAGGTGCTCTGGGACCTCGACAACGAGGCGAAGGAGTCGACCGCCGAGGCGGGGCTCGCGTTCCGCCGCACCGCGACGCCGGGCGTGCACCGCGACTACGTCGCCGGGCTCGTCGACCTCGTGCTCGAACGGCGCGACGGCGTCCCCGCGACGCAGCGCCCCGCGCTCACCTCGCTCGGCCCGTGGTTCGACGTGTGCCGCCCGGGCTGCTGCGCGAACGCTCGGCTCGGGTTCAAGCCGGCCGTCGCCGGGCTCGAGCCGTGACGCCGAGGACCGGGACACCGAGAACCGGGACGCCGAAGGGCGCGCCGCGCGTGCTGCGGGTCGGTACTCGCGGCTCGCGGCTCGCGGTCGCGCAGACGCAGCTCGTCGCCTCGGCACTCACGAAGCGCACGGGCATCGAGACCGAGATCGTGCGCGTCACGACGCACGGTGACGTGAACCGCGCGTCGCTCGCGACCCTCGGCGGCACGGGCGTGTTCGCGACCGAGCTGCGCGACGCGCTCCGCGCGGGCGAGTGCGATCTCGTCGTGCACTCCCTCAAGGATCTGCCGACCGCGCCCGCGCCCGGACTGACGATCGCCGCGTATCCCCGACGCGTCGACGCGCGCGACGCGCTCTGCTCGGCGGGCGGCGCGGACGGCCCCGGGCTCGACGCGCTCCCGCACGGCGCGAAGGTCGGCACGGGTTCCCCGCGCCGCATCGCGCAGCTGCTCGAACAGCGCCCCGACCTCGAGATCCGCGACATCCGCGGGAACGTCGGCACGCGCCTCGCGTTCGTCACCTCGGGCGAGCTCGACGCCGTCGTGCTCGCGTGCGCCGGCCTCGAACGGCTCGGGAACACCGAGGTCATCAGCGAGCGCCTGCCGCTCGACCGCTTCCCGACCGCGCCCGGCCAGGGCTGCCTCGCGGTCGAGGCGCGCGAGGGCGACGAGGTGCCCGGCGTCGCCGAACTCGACGACCTCGCAGCGCGCGCCGCCGTCCTCGCCGAACGCGGCGTGCTCGCGACGCTGGAGGCCGGCTGCTCCGCTCCCGTCGCCGCGACTGGGAGGCTCGCGGACGGAACGCTCGCTGTGTGGGCTAGCGTGTACGCAGGCGACGGATCGCGTCGGCTCTCGGCTGCGGGGACTGCACCCCTCCCCGAGGGGGCGCCGCCGTCGCAGATCGCGAACGAACTCGCGAGTGCCGTCGCGGCCGAACTGCTCGACCAGGGAGCCGCCGCACTGCTCGCGTGACCGTGGGTGAAGGGAGCGTCGGGATGGAACGACCACTCAAGGGGTGGAAGATCCTCGTGCCGCGTGGCGGAACCTGGGGACAGGACGTGGGCGACGCCGTCCGCGCCCGGGGCGCGTTCCCCATCGTCGCGCCCCTCATCAACTTCGCGAGCCCGAGCCCCGACGACGCGCGGACGCTGGGCGCGGCCCTGCATCGGCTCGAACAGGACATGTACGACTGGGTGGTCGTGACGAGTGCGACGGCCGTCGACGTCATGCACTCCCTCGGCGTGCACGTGCCCGACCACACGCTCGTCGCCGCGGTCGGCGAGACGACCGCCGCGGCACTCTCGGCGGCGGGGTACCGCGTCGATTTCGTCCCCACGCACGACAACTCCGCGAAGGGCATGCTCGTCGAGTGGCCCGAGGCGGCGCGCGGCATGCCGCCGATCAACGTGCTGTGGCTGCGCAGCGAGATCGCGAAGCCGGTCGTCGCGAACGGGCTCGCCCGGCGCGGCCACCGGATCGACTCGGTCGTCGCGTACCGCACGGTCGGCGTCCCCGTCGCCGAGAGCATCCGCTACGACGTGAGCAACGAGCGCATCAAGGCGATCCTCGTCACCTCCGGTTCCGTCGCGACGCAGGTGTACCGGCAGTTCGCGCCCGTGCGGCCCGGCATCAGGCTCGCGGCGATCGGCCCTCGCACCGCGAAGGACGCTCGCAGCCTCGGGCTGCGCATCGACGTCGTCGCGAAGCACCGCTCCATCGCGTCGCTCCTCGACGGCCTCGAATGGCTCGCGACCGGCGCCGTCATGCAGGACACGGCGGTGCTCGACCTGCGCGCGATCATGGACCTGCAGCAGACGGGGGAGATCCCGCAGGACTGGCGCGAGCGGCACGAGGCGTCCACCGCGGGGCGCAGCCGCGAGGACGCCCCCGCCCCCTCGCCGGCCACCGACGCGCCCGACGCGGCGGCGGCCGCGAAGGCCGGAAAGGCCGCCGAGGCCCGGCGGGTCACCGAGCCCGTGCAGATCGTCGAGCACACACAGACCACCGAGCCCGGCGAACACACCGACGAAACGCACGCGAGCGATCCCGCGACGAGCGCCGAACCCGCGAACCCTCCGACGACCACACAGAAGGACCAGTCATGAGCCCCACCATCCGTCCGCGTCGACTCCGTGCCGGTGAGGCCGTGCGCCGGGCCGTGCGCGAGGTGCGCGTGCACCCCGCGGAGCTCGTCCTCCCGCTCTTCGTGCGTGAGGGCCTCTCGGAGCCCGTCGCGATCGGATCGATGCCGGGCGTCGTGCAGCACTCGCTCGACTCGCTCCGCGAGGCCGCCGTCGAGGCCGCCGAGGCGGGCGTCGGGGGCGTCATGCTCTTCGGCGTGCCCGAGCACCGCGACGCGACCGGCTCGGGAGCGACCGACCCCGACGGCATCCTCAACGTCGCGACGCGAAAGCTCGCCGAGGAGGTGGGCGACGTCATCGTCGTCCAGACCGATCTGTGCCTCGACGAGTTCACCGACCACGGCCACTGCGGCGTGCTCGACGACCGAGGCCGCGTCGACAACGACGCGACGCTCGAGCGCTACGACGACATGGCCCTCGCGCAGGCCGAGGCGGGCTCCGGGCTCATCGGCATGTCGGGCATGATGGACGGCCAGATCGCGTCCGCGCGCGAGGCGCTCGACACGCACGGCCACTCGGACGTGCCGCTGCTCGCGTACTCGGCGAAGTACGCGTCCGTCTTCTACGGGCCGTTCCGCGAGGCCGTCGACTCGCAGTTGCAGGGCGACCGGCGGACGTACCAGATGGACCCCGCGAACCGGCGCGAGGGCATGCGCGAGACGCTGCTCGACATCGACGAGGGCGCCGACATCGTCATGGTGAAGCCCGCGCTGCCGTACCTCGACGTGCTCGCCGACGTGGCGGCCGAGTCGATCGTTCCCGTCTGGGCCTACCAGGTGTCCGGCGAGTACGCGATGATCGAGGCCGCCGCGGCGAACGGCTGGATCGACCGCCAGCGCGCGATCGCCGAGTCGATCACCGCGATCCGTCGGGCCGGCGCCGACGCCGTCCTCACCTACTACGCGACCGAGTACGCACGCACGCTGAAGGAGACCCGATGACCGTCGACCGCACCGAATCCGCCCACTGGTTCGAGCGGGCGCAGACCGTGACGCCCGGCGGGGTCAACTCGCCCGTGCGCGCCTACGGTTCGGTCGGCGGGGTGCCCCCGTTCCTCGCCTCGGGTTCGGGCGCGGTCGTGACCGACGTCGACGGCAACGAGTACGTCGACCTCGTGTGCGGTTGGGGGCCGCTGCTGCTCGGCCACGCGCACCCGCAGGTCGTCGAGGCCGTGCGCGAGCAGGCCGCGAAGGGCCTCTCGTTCGGTGCGCCGTCGACCGTCGAGGTCGAGCTGGCGGAGGAGATCGTCTCGCGCATCGCGCCGGTCGAGCAGGCACGGCTCGTGTCGACGGGCACGGAGGCGACGATGACGGCGCTGCGCCTCGCGCGCGGCGTCACGGGACGCGACCGGATCATCAAGTTCGCGGGCTGCTACCACGGGCACTCCGACGGCCTGCTCGCCGCGGCCGGCTCGGGGCTCGCGACGCTCGCGCTGCCCGGCTCGGCGGGCGTACCCGCCGACGTCACGGCGCAGACCATCGTCGTGCCGTACAACGACCTCGAGGCCGTGCGCGCCGCGTTCGAGGCACACCCCGGCGAGATCGCGGCCGTCATCACCGAGGCCTCGCCCGCGAACATGGGCGTCGTCCCGCCCGCGCCGGGCTTCAACCGCGCGCTCGCCGACGAGGTGCGCCGTCACGGCGCGCTGCTCGTGTGCGACGAGGTGCTCACCGGATTCCGCACGGGCCCCGCGGGCTGGTGGGGCGAGGAGCAGGCCGGCCGGGGGAGCGGTGGCGTCGCCTCCGCCGGCTGGCAGGCCGACCTCTATACGTTCGGCAAGGTCATCGGCGGCGGCATGCCCGTCGCCGCGCTCGGCGGCTCGCGCGAGATCATGTCGCACCTCGCGCCGCAGGGATCGGTGTACCAGGCGGGCACGCTCTCGGGGAATCCCGTCGCGTGTGCCGCGGGGCTCGAGACGCTTCGGCTCGCGGACGCCGGCGTGTACGCGGCCGTCGACCGTGCGGCGGACGAGGTCGTGTCGCTCGTGTCGGGCGCGCTGCAGGCCGAGGGCGTCGCCCACGCCGTGCAGCGCGTCGGCAACCTGTTCGGCTTCGCGTTCGGCGACGGCGCGGCACTCGGGTGGACCGGCGAGAGCGGCGGCCCGGCCGACGAGTCGCAGGTGAAGCGGCAGGAGGCGTACCGCTACGCACCCTTCTTCCACGCGATGCTCGACGGCGGCGTCTCGCTCGCACCGAGCGTGTTCGAGGCGTGGTTCTGCTCGGCCGCCCACGACGACGCGGCGCTCGAGCGGATCGCGGCCGCCGTGCCCGCGGCCGCGCGGGCCGCCGCCGCGGCGCGACCCGACGAGGGCTGAGGCTCCTCGCGGGCCGCGCCACGCGTGATCAGTCGACCGGCAGCGCGTAGCTGACGCGCTGCTCCGCGCCGCACGAGTCGGTGACCGTGATCGAGAACGTGAGCGTGCGCTCGGGCTGCCCGGTCACGAGCTCGCTCGTGGCGGCCGAGGGGTCGACGACGCCTGCGGCGGCACCGCTCGCGGCGACGCGCGCGTCGAACTCCGCGTCGCTCGTGATGCGCGAGTCGTATGGCACGGTCGGGACGAGGAGCCCCTCGGTCACGACGAAGGTCTCCGACCAGTAGGTGCGCTCCCGCTCGACCGTCTGCGTGCCGCGGTCGACCTCGACCCCGTCGACGATCTCCGTCCAGTGCACCTCGGTCGGGGTCACGGTCGAGTCCGTGAGCCGGAACACGGCACCCGCCTCGACAAGGCGCTCGTACACCTCGGCGGGGATGCCCGAGACGCCGGCACGGTTCCCGCTCGTGAGCGCGACGCTCGGCGAGAGCCCTTCGAGGCCCAGCGGGTCGGGCGTGCACGTCGGTGTCGGCGTCGTCGGCTCGGGCGTGGTGGGTTCGGGCGTGGTCGGTTCCGGTGTCGTGGGTTCGGGTGTCGTCGGTTCGGGTGTCGTGGGTTTGGGCGTCGTGGGCTCGGGTGTGGTCGGTTCGGGTGTGGTCGGTTCCGGTGTCGTGGGTTCGGGTGTCGTCGGTTCCGGCGTGGTGGGCTCGGGCGTCTGCGTTGTTGGCGCCGGCGTCGTGGGTTCCGGAGTGGTGGGCTCGGGCGTCTGCATGGTGGGCGCGGGCGTCGTCGAGCCGGGTGTCGTCGTGCCCGGCGCGTCCCTGGCGGGCGCACCGGTCGTCGTGGGCGGCGCGCTCGGTGCCGTCGTCGTGCAATCGGGCTCGCTCGCCTGCGCGGGCGCGGCACCGGAGACGGCGCCGAACGCGAGCGCTCCGACGAGCACGGCGACGGTCAGGGACAGTCCCGCTGTGCGCGTTCCCCGGCGCTCCGGGTTCCGGCGCAGCGCGAGCAGCGCGAGCGCGGTAGCCACGAGGACCAGGCCGATGCCCGCGAGACCGAGGGCGAGTGACCCGTCGAGCGGGCCGGTGGTCGCGAGGACACAGGGATCGGAAGGGTGCACGAGAACTCCGGGACGTTCGTGGCGCCCGCGGCGCCGGGGGGACGAGCGACGCGAACGAGCAGGAGACGGGGCCACCTGCATCGCGCGTCGGATCGGGCGCCAACAATCCTGAGTGTTTCCGGTGAGCCGTGCGAGCCCCGCATTCCACGGGCCCACCCGACGGGCACGCGTGATCGAGCCCGCCGAGGCGAGAAGTGCTCGACACGGGACGGTCGCCGTCCGGCCGTTCGACGGTGGTCGATGTGCCCGAACGAGGCGCGGATGAGAGCATGGGCACCTGTCCGCGCAGACAGGGCCACGCCGGGGGACGGGCCCGGCTCGCGGCTCGTCGATCGATCGGAGTGTACGTGCGACTCATTCTCATCCGCCACGGTCAGACGCCGTCGAACGTGGCGGGTCTGCTCGACACCACGGTGCCGGGGGCGCCGCTCACCGAGTTCGGTGAGCGGCAGGCCGAGGCGCTCGTCACGCTGTTGGAGGGGGAACGGGTCGACGCCGTGTTCGCCTCGTCGCAGGTGCGCGCGCAGCAGACCGCCGCGCCGCTCGCGGTCGCGCGCGGGCTCGAGGTCGTCGTGCGGCCGGGCCTTCGTGAGATCGGTGCGGGCACGCTCGAGATGCGTTCGGACGGCGACGCGGTCGGCGCGTACGCGGCGACGATCGCGTCGGTCGCGGCCGGACGGCTCGATGCGGCGAACCCGGAGGCCGAATCGGGCCACGATCTCATCGGCCGCTTCGACGGGGTCGTGGAGGAGATCGCCGGTCTCGGGCACGAGTCCGTCGTCGTCGTGAGCCACGGCGCGATGCTCCGCACGTGGACGGGGCTGCGCGCCCAGAACCTGGATGCTGCGTTCGTCGCCGCGAATCCACTCCCGAACACCGCGATCGTCACGCTCGACGGGGACCCGGGTGCGGGTTGGCGGGCGCACTCGTGGGACGGTGCCCGGATCGGTGCGCACGGTGCGCCCGCCGGGGTGCCGCGCGTGCGCGGCGAGCGAGGGTTCTGACGCGAGCGGCCCGCCGCGCCGGACCTCGCACGCTCAGCCGTCGACGGTACGGACGGGGCCCGCGTCGTCGGCACCGTCCGCACGCGGCTCCGGCGGTGCGGCGTCGAGCGCGCGGAGCACGCGCACGAGGGACTCGCGCATCGCCGCGCGATGCGGTTCGGGCAGATCGGTCGTGAACTCGACGCCCTCGGGCACGTAGAGCATGCCGTAGAGCGCCTCGCGCCAGTCCGCGCCGCCGAGCGGCCACCGGGTGTGCGCCTCGTCCTCGGCGCTCGCCCCCTCGGCCCATGCACCGAAGTGGGCGACGACGTCGTCGAGGGGGAGCGACATGACAACCTCGGCCTCGACGCGCTGTCGGTACATGGAGGTCGCGATGAGGATCAGCTCCTCCGCCTCGTCCTCGCTCAGGGGCCGCGGGCTGAAGGTCGTGCGCGTCCGGTCGAGCGTGCCGATGCGGTCGACGCGCAAGGTGCGCCACGCCCCGCGGTCGAGGTCCCACGCGATGAGGTACCAGTTGCGGCGCGCCGGCGCGAGCAGGTGCGGCTCGACGAAGCGGCGCGTGTCGGCGCCGTCGGCGGCGGTGTAGTCGAAGCGGATGCGCTCGTGGTCGCGGCACGCGAGCGCGAGGTCGCCGAGCACGTCCGGCGAGACGGGCGCGCCCTGCCCGGTCGCGACGGGGTGCATCGTGCTCGTGAGCGCGTTGACGCGGCGCCGCAGTGGCCCCGGCAGCACCTGCTCGAGCTTCGCGAGCGCCGTGAGGGTCGTGTCGGGCCCGGCGAGAAGGCGCTGGGCGGCCGCGAGGCGGAGACCGACGGCCATCGCGACGGCCTCCTCGTCGTTGAGGAGGAGCGGCGGGAGGGCGCTGCCCGCTTCGAGTCGGTAGCCGCCCGTCGCGCCGCTCGAGGACTCGATGCGGTACCCCAGGGTGCGCAGCCGCTCGACGTCGCGCCGCACGGTGCGCTCCGTCACGCCGAGCCGCTCGGCGAGCTCGGGGCCGAGCCAGTGGCGGTGCGTCTGCAGCAGGTTCAGGAGCTCGAGGGCCCGGGTCGTCGTGTCGCTCATGCCAGCGATTCTGCCTCGTGATGCGGACAGGATCGGTCCGCATGTGGTTTTACCGTGCCCACATGACTCACGAAGCGATCATCGAAACCGATGGACTCACGAAGCGATTCAGGAAGGGGAAGTCGGACGTCACCGCGGTCAGCGAGCTGTCGTTCGCGGTCGGCGCCGGCGAGCTCGTCGCCTTCCTCGGGCCGAACGGGGCGGGGAAGTCGACCTCCCTGCGCATGCTCACGACCCTCGTCCGCCCGACGAGCGGCACAGCGCGTGTCGCCGGGCACGACATCCTGCGCGACCCGGCGGGCGTCCGGAGTCGCATCGGCTCGGTCGGCCAGCTCACGAGCGGCAGCCACGCGCAGCGCGTGCGCGACGAGCTGCGCAGCCAGGGCGCGTTCCACGGTCTGTCCCGCCGGGACTCGCGCCGCCGGGCGGACGAACTCATCGCGTCGCTCGATCTCGGCGGGTTCGCCGATCGGACGGTGCAGCAGCTCTCGGGCGGTCAGAAGCGCCGGCTCGACGTCGCGCTCGGGCTCGTGCACGCGCCCGGGTTGCTGTTCCTCGACGAACCGTCGACGGGGCTCGATCCGCAGAGCCGCGAGAACCTCTGGCAGCACATCCTCGACGTCCGCGAACAGCACGGCACGACCGTGTTCCTCACGACCCACTACCTCGAGGAGGCGGACCGCTTCGCCGAGCGCGTCATGGTCATGGACCACGGCAGGGTCATCGCCGACGACACCGCCTCGCACCTCAAGGCGAAGCTCACCGGTGACGTGCTGACGCTCGGGTTCGCCACGCCGGATGCGACCGTGCGAGCCGTCGGCGTGCTCGCCGGGCTCGCGGCCGCGACGCCGAGGCGCAGCGACGCGAGCACGATCGAGCTCACGGTCGCGGGCGGCGACGAGCTGCTGCCGCGCGCCGTCCGCGTGCTCGGCGCCGAGGGCATCGAGGTCGTGCGCGCGACGTGCGTGCCGCCCACGCTCGACGGCGTCTTCCTCGCACTCACGGGACGCTCCCTGCGGGACGGGCCGGCCGCCGCGAGCGAGGGGCCCGACACACACGGGGCACCCGATGTACACGAGGCACCCGACGCGGATGCGGCACCCGACGCGCACGCCGCCCCCCGCTCGGCATCCGTCGCCGGCGACGAGCCAGGGGCCGCACCGACCGGAACGACCGGACTCCCGGCGACCGACCGAGCCACCACCCGCGCCGCCGAGGCGGCCCAGCAGACCGGAGCGAAGCGATGACCGCGACCCACACGCCCCCGACCACGCCACATACGCCCACGGTTGCGCCGCCACGGCGCAGCTCACTCGCCCGCGACACGTGGAACGTGTTCGTCCGCGAGCTGCGACCGGTCGTCCGCGACCCGTTCTCGCTCATCTTCAGCCTCGTGCAACCGCTCGTGTTCCTCGGCCTGTTCGCGCCGCTCCTCGCGGGCGAGACGGGCGCGGGAACGAGCGAGACCCTGCGATGGTTCGTGCCGGGCGTGCTCGTCATGATCGTGCTGTTCGGCACGGGCGCGACGGGGTCGAACCTGCAGTTCGAGATGATGACCGGCTCCCACGAGCGCACCCTCGTCGCCCCGATCGCCCGGTCGTCACTGCTCGTGGGCCGAGCGCTCAAGGAGATCGCGCCGATCGTCGTGCAGGCGGTGGTCATCGTGCTGCTCGCCTGGCCGTTCGGGTTCGCGGCGAACGTCGCGGGGCTCGCACTCGGGATCGTGCTGCTCGCGGTGTTCGGCGTCGGGCTCGGCTCGCTCTCGTACGCGCTCGCCCTGCAGACGAAGGATCGCGAGTGGCTGTTCTGGGGCGTGCAGCAGACGCTCCTGTTCCCCCTCATGATCCTCTCCGGCATGCTGCTGCCGATCGAGGAGGGGCCGGCGTGGATGCGTGCGGTCGCCGCGGTGAACCCCGTTCGTTGGCTCGTGTCGGCCGAGCGGGCGCTGCTCGCGGGCGACTTCGGCACACCCGATGTGCTGTGGGGTGTCGTCGCCGCGCTCGGGCTCATGATCGTCGGGCTCGCGGTCGGCATCCGCGCCATGCGCCGCAGCAGCTGATGCTCGCGTGATGCCCCGCCCGAGCGGGCGGGGCACCCGCGTGGTCGCGGCCCGCGCCCGCCGCGGTCCCGACGCCGCCGTGTCGGGGAGATGCGGACGTGCGGGGCGATCTCGCTGACGGTCATGAACCACAGCGCTTGCATCCGGTGGAAGTGCTGGGTGAATCCGGCGTCGACGCTGAGCCTGACGAGTTCGTCCAGCCAGGGCATCATCATCCCCGTCAGGTCTTCCTCGAGGCGGAGCACGTGCGCCGGTTCCGCATAGCGCATGTCCGCGAGTCCGGGGCATTGTGTCGGTCGGCGAGGATCCGGGAGTGATGCCAGAACGCTTGATCCGGCACATAGTGGGTAACGGCCGAGTACCACCACCAACGGCGAACACCCATCGAGAGAACTGGTGCTTTCGGTGACATCACTCGAAGACCTCGACCGGCCAGGAGATCAAATGGGTGCCTTCATCCTCGTCGGTGATGACCTCCGTGACCGCTGCGCCGAAGTCGGCATAACTGATCGCTCGTCGGGTGAACGCAGTCTCGTCCGCGGAAGGGGCGACTCGTTCCCAGCATTCTGTCGTCGGCCCCTCCGGTCGGTAGACGGGCGGCGGGATCAGATAGGCCCATTCCGATCCTGCGTCGCCCGCTTCGAGGTGATCGCGCAGCACCGCGTGTGCTCTCCCGCGCGGGAGGGTGGGTTCCGAGAACCCGGGGTCCTGCCAGAACCGCCGTCCGTCGGGAAGTCGAAGTGCTCCTGCCCCGCCGACCGTCACGATCCGTGACGGAGCGCCGTTGGCCTTGGTGCTTGCCTCGATGAGTCGATCATGCACCGCAACGAGTTCGGTTGGGGCGATGTCGTCACGCAGTCGGATCGCGTTCACCGCGACGTCGAAGCCGTGCATGGTTTGCGTGAGACTGGTGCGCTCGTCGACGTTCACGACCGTCGAGGTCAGCGATGCAGCGGTCTTGGCGAGCCGGGCGGTGTCCGCCTGATCGCGCAGCGCAGCGGTCGCCTCGATGCCCGCGGGGAGATGGGCGAGGATGGCGGCTCCAGTGCGGCCGGTCGCGCCGAGAATCAGGATGCGAGTCATGCAGTTACCTCCGACGCGGCTGTGCGGGTGAGACGGGCGAACCCGGTGAGGCTGGCGACCGCGATCACCATGAGCGCGGCGAGACCGACGAGCAGAATCGGGAAACTCAAGCCCAGCTGGGCAGTCAATGGGCCGATGCTGGCCCCGAGGAACAGTACGAACCCGTTGAGCGCCATCCCACCGGCACGGTTCGGGGCGGCGGTCTCGCCGAACAGTGTGATCATCGCGGGCACAGCGAGTGCGACCCCGGTGACGAACACGAGACTCGCGAGCGCCGCACCGATGAGGAATGCGGAGAGTGTGGCTTCGAGCAGCAGCCCCACCGCGGCAAGTGCGAATCCCGTCCGCGCGACGCCTGCACCGCCGAGCCGCTTCGCGAGGGCACCCGCGAACAAGGAGGCGAACATGCCCGGCAACCCGACGAGGCGGAGCCAGATCACTTGTGAAGCGTCCAGGCCGAGATCCGCCAGGTGCGGGCCGAGGCCGGTGTACATGCCGACGAACGACAACAGCAGGGTCAGGTGCGCGACGCTCAGCAGCAGCACCGAGGGCCGGGCGGCGACCCTCCCGACCGCTGCGAAACGACGTACCAGATTCGCATCTTCTCTGCGACTGCCTGGCTCTGTGACGAGCACGGCGATGCCGATCATGCAGAGGCCGAGCCCGATGCCGGAGAGGATGAATACCCACTGCCAGCCCAACGTCAGGCTGAGCGCGGTGGCGAGCACCTGGCCCGCGATCCCGGCCGCGAGGAACGCCGTCGACATGGCCCCGATCGCCGTTGCCCGACGCTTCAGCGGGGTCGCTTCGGCGAGATATGCGAGCGCGACGGGCGCGAAACTGGACGCCATCACTCCCTGTACTCCGCGCAGCCCAGCGAGCATCGGCACCGTGGAGACGAAGGCGCAGGCGATGGTCGCGGCGGTGAGGAACACGAGGCCGATGACCATGACCCGCTTTCGCCCGTACTGGTCGCCAGCGGTCCCCAGATCAAGAACCCGACCGCGGAGCACAGGCTGAAGACCGTCGAGAGTGCGAACGTCACCTCCGAGTCGAGTTCTGCACCGATCGGGGCGATCAACGGGATCGCCGCGTACAACTGCGTGAGCACCAGCAGCGCCGTGACCACCAGCAGCGCGACCACGCCGTTCCCTGCCGGGTGCTCGCGCGCATCGCCGACTCCGAGCATCTGTTCTGTCGAGTTCCCGGACACCATCGCCCCTTTCCAACGTTTGCGTTGGGTTTGACCGTAGTAGCCTGCTTTCAAAGATGCAACGTGATCGTTGGGTTTATTGCACGAGATGGGAGGTAGGAGCGATGGGCTGGGATGTTGAGGGCAGGAAGCGCCGAATCCTCGATGCGGCGGTGGCCGAGTTCGCCGCGCACGGGCCGGACGGCACGACGATCGAGCGGATCGCGAAGGCCGCCGGGGTGAACAAGGAGCGCGTCTACACACACTTCGGGGGCAAGGACAAACTCTTCGCTACGGTCCTGCGCGAGGAACTGGCGAAGGTCGCCCGTGACGTGCCCGTCGAGTCGTTCGCCACCGAGGATGTCGGCGAGTATGCCGGTCGCGTCTATGACTACCACCGCGCGCACCCCGAGCTCGGACGGCTCATGCGCTGGGAAGGGCTCGCCTTCGACGCCGAAGTCCCCGACGAGGCCGAGCGTCGCGAATACTACGGATACAAGGTCGCAGCCATGAGCGACGGTCAGTCCACGGGTGCTGTGTCCAACGCCATCGACGCAGACCACTTGATGTTCCTCGTGCTCTCGCTCGCAGGCTGGTGGTCAGCGGTGCCACAGGTTGCCCGCATGATCACCGCGGCGGAAAGCGAAGCAGAACACGCACGCCGCCGAGCGTCCGTCGTCATGGCTGCGCGACGATTGGCCGCATCGCGCGATTGACGACAGAGCCGACAGAGCCCCGCCTATGCCGCAAGTGGTCGACATCCGAGCCGTGCGCCGACGCAACCGACGCGCGCGAGGTGCCCCGCTCGCTCGAGGGGGGCAACCCGGCCGCGGCCTGTGACCGTCACGGGCCGCGCCGCACGTGCGTCAAGAGATCGTGCGCGACGATCCGTCCGTGGCGACGCGGTGCACGGCGGGCATCGGGACGCGTGCCCGCTCGCCGGTTGCCACCGGCGCGCCAACGGCGACGGCGTCCGGCCCGTCGCAGTCCCGTCGCAGCCGTGGCCCGCCCGGGAACCACCAGTTGAACCGCCCGAACACCGCGACGAGCGCGGGCACGAGCGTAGGCGTTCGTCGTCGCGAGCGTGCGCCCGTCCGAACACCGCGACGAGCGCGGGCACGAGCATCCCGCGGACGATCTGCGCCGCTTCCTCGAGGACGCGTCGCACGAACTGCGTACCCCCGTCGCGACGGTGCGCGGCTACGCCGAGCTGTTCCGCCGCGGCGGGACAGCCGAGCCCGGCGCGCTCGCGACGGGCGAGGCGACCGACGCGAGCGAGGCGATCCTCGAGGTGTCCGACGACGGGCCCGGCCTGTCGCACGCGGTCGGCGCCGATCCGTTCGGGCGCTTCGTGCGCGAGCGAGGCGACCCGCCCGGTGCCCCCGCGGGCGGGGCGGAGCTCGGACTCGCGATCGTGCGTGCCTCGCCACGGCACACGGGGGCCGTGCCGAGGTCGTCTCCCCCGGGAGCGACGGCGGGCTGACGGTGCGGATCGCGCTTCAACGGCCGGGTCGTCCGGCGGGGTGACCCACCGCCCACGGAGCGTGACCCGCTGTTCACCTACCGGCAATAGCGTCTGGCTGGAGCCGCACATCGTCGGCGGGGACACAGAGGGGGCTCGTGAAACTCCGCGCACCACACATCGTCGGCATCGCGCTGCTCGCGATCGGCATCATCGCCGTGCTCGTCGTGCAGCTCACGGGCCTCGGGAAGTCCGCCACGAACGGCTTCGGCCTGACGACCGTCAACGGCGTCGTCGGCAGCGAGAAGGCCGCGTTCTTCGCCGATCCCGAGGTGCAGAAGGTGTTCGCCGACAACGGCCTGCGGGTCGACGTGACGACCGCGGGGTCGTGGTCGATGGCCGAACGCCCCGGGCTCACCGACGGCGACTTCGCGTTCCCCGCCTCCGAGGTCGCGGCGCAGCACATCGCCCAGGTGCACCCCGACGCGGTCGTCGGCACGCACGAACCCTTCTTCTCACCCATGGCGATCGCGACGTTCGAGCCCGTCCTGCGCGTGCTCGCCGAGAGCGGCGTCGCCTCGCAGGGCGCCGACGGCCGCTGGACGATCGACATGGCCGCGTACCTCGAGCTCGTGTCGACCGATGTGCGCTGGAACCAGTTGCCGGGCGCGGCGGGCGTCTACGACTCGCCCCGCAGCGTGCTCATCACGTCGACCGACATCCGTACCTCGAACTCGGCCGGCATGTACCTCGCGCTCGCGAGCTACGTGCTCGGCGGCGACCGCGTCGTGAGCACGGTCGAACAGGCCGACGAACTGCTCCCCGCGCTCACCCACCTGTTCGTCTCGCAGGGCTACGCGGGCGCCTCCTCGGCCGCACCGTTCGCCGACTACCTTTCGCAGGGCATGGGCGCCGTCCCGATGGTGATGATCTACGAGGGCCAGTTCCTCGAGGAACAGCTCAAACCGAACTCGCGCATCCAGCCGAACATGGTGCTCGCGACGCCCGGCCCGACGATCTTCAGCGCCCACACGGGCGTCACGTTCTCGGAGGGCGGCGAGCAGGTGATGCGCCTGCTCGAGACCGACGCCGACCTCGCGCGGCTCCTCGCGGCGCACGGATTCCGCGCTCAGGGTGAGCACGCGGGCGTCTTCGACGCGTTCATCGCCGAGCAGGGGCTCAGCGACGCCTACGCGCCCTCGTCGTCGTTCGTGAACATCGCGCAGGAACCCGCGTACGAGACCCTCGACTACCTGCTCACCCGCATCGGTGAGGCGTACACGCTCTCGGGCGCGCCGCCGCCGACCGAGGAATCGACCGAACCGCCGGGAGGCACCCCGTGACGACCGCCCCGCACCGACTGCGACGGCTCCTCCCGCGGCTCGCGGCGGGCCTCGCGCTCGCACTCGCCGTGCCCGCGACGCTCACGGGCTGCTCGTCCGACGGCGACGTGCTGCGGATCCTCGCGGGGTCGGAGGTGCAGGACATGCAGCCGATCCTCGACGACCTCGAACGCGAGACGGGCGTCCGCGTCGAGTTCGAGTTCATGGGCACGCTCGACGGCACCGAGGCGCTGCTGAGCGCGAGTGAGGACCGTGCCTGGGACGCGACGTGGTTCCCGTCCAACAGATACCTCTCGCTCTTCCCCGAGGGCCAGTCGCTCATCGACCGCTCCGAGTCGATCATGCGCTCGCCCGTCGCGTTCGGCGTCAAGCCGGACGTCGCACAGCGCCTCGGCTGGAGCGACGACGCGCAACCGACGTGGCAGGACATCGTCGCCGCGATCGAGGCGG